>JBATXP010000239.1:0-62857 GCA_049673465.1 Litorimonas sp. | reverse complement strand
GGACACGGCGCGGTCGGTCAGCCCGTCGGCCAGGGCGACGAGTGTTCGGTCGGCCCAGTCGGAACCATCCGCCAGGCCGGAGCCCTGGCTGGCTATGAAGTCGCAGATGACGCGACTGTCCACGATCAGCTGGCCGTCGTCCGTGACCAGGGACGGCACGAGGTTGAGCGGATTCGGATGGTCGCTCTTCGCGTCCATGACGACGGTGGGCCGAAAGTCGATCCGGTCGGCGACGCCGCACTCGATGGCCGTGACCCGGCATTTGCGCACGAAAGGCGAGGTGAAGGAGCCGTAAAGCTTCATGATTTCGGTCCTTTGCGGCCGGAGCCGGAAGCCGGCGCGGCGAGTGCCGCCTCCCGGTCGAGCGGCCAGCGCGGACGGGCGGGCGCATCGAGCGGGTTGGTTAGGCCCGCACGCAGGCGTTCCAGTCCGGCTTGGGCGATCATGGCGGCATTGTCGCCGCAAAAACGCAAGGGCGGGAAGACCGTGTCGAACCCATGGTCCCGCGCGACGGCTTCCAGCCGCGCCCGGAGCGTCCGGTTCGCCGCAACGCCGCCCGCGACGACGAAACGGTGGGGGCCGTCATGGGCGGACTTGAAGCGTTGCATGGCGCGCCCGGTGCGATCTGCAAGGCAGTCGGCGACGGCCTGTTGAAACGAGGCGGCGAGGTCGGATTTGGCGGGATCGGACTTGTCGGACGACTCGAAGGCGCGGGCGACGGCGGTCTTCAGACCGGCGAAGGAGAAGTCGCAGCTGTCACGGTCGAGGAGGGGGCGGGGTAGCCGAACGGCGGTCGGGTCTCCGGCCTCGGCCCAGCGCTCCACGTTCGGCCCGCCGGGAAAGCCCAACGACATGACCTTGGCCGTCTTGTCGAAGGCCTCGCCAGCCGCGTCGTCGATGGTGGACCCCATCCGCCGGTAGTCGCCCAAGCCGTCGACCGACAAGAGTTGAGAGTGTCCGCCGGATACGAGCAGCAGCAGATAGGGAAAGGGGCACGGGTCCGTCAGCCGCGGCGACAGGGCGTGGCCTTCCAGATGGTTGACCGCGATCAGGGGAATGCCGAGACCGAGCGCCAGTCCCTTGGCGGCCATCAAGCCGGTGATGACCCCGCCGATCAGGCCAGGCCCGGACGTGGCGGCGATGGCGGACAGGTCCGCATAGTCCACGCCCGCCTCTCGCAGGGCCGTGTCGATGATGGCGTCGATCCGGCTCATATGGGCGCGGGCGGCGATCTCCGGCACCACGCCGCCGAAGGGCGAATGGACCTCGTCCTGCGAGGCGACGATGTTGGACAGCAGACCGCGTTCGCCGCAGAGCACCGCGGCGGCGGTTTCGTCGCAGCTGCTTTCTATGCCGAGGATCACAGCGCCGGGCATCGGCGTTTGCTTGTTGGATGGGGAGGCGGCTAAAGGCACGTCGCTCAACTAGGGAAGGCAGGGGTTCGTTGCAACAGGTCCGCCATATCGGAACGCGCGGCAGCCCGCTGGCGCTCTACCAGGCCAATTGGGTGCTGGGCCTGCTCCAGGCGCGCGATCCGGACACGGACTGGCGGATCCAGGTGCTCAAGACGTCGGGTGACCGGATCAAGGGCGAGCTGAAGGATTTCGGCGGCAAGGGACTGTTCACGCGAGAGCTGGAAGAGGCGTTGCTGGACGGCCGCATCGATCTGGCCGTGCATTCCATGAAAGACGTGCCGACCGTAGGGCACGACCGCCTCGTCATTCCGGCGCTGCTGCCGCGCGAAGACCCGCGCGATGCCTTCATTTCCGCGCGGCACCGCTTGATCGACGATCTGCCAGATGGCGCGCTAGTGGGCACGGCGAGCCTGCGACGGCGTGCGCAGCTGTCGGCCCTGCGGCCCGACATCCGGTTCTGCCTGTTGCGCGGCAATGTCGGGACGCGCTTGCAGAAACTCGCGGACGGTGTGTGCGAAGCGACCTTTCTCGCCGTGGCCGGGCTGAACCGGCTCGGCGAGGCGGATCGGATCACGCAAGCCGTGCCGACCGAATTGATGCTGCCTGCCCCGGCGCAGGGCGTGGTCGGTGTGGAGTGTCGGCGCGACGATGCGGACGTGCGCGACGTTCTTGCCGGGCTGAACAGCCGGGAATCGGAACTGGCGATCACGGCGGAACGGGCCTATCTCCGGGCGCTCGACGGGTCGTGCCGGACCCCCATTGCCGCACTGGCGAGGCTGAGCGGCGAGCGGATGGCGTTCCGGGGCGAAGTGCTTTCGACGGACGGACAGCTCCGCTTCGCTTGCGCGGAGGGGCGGGCCGTCGCCGATGTCGCCGACGCCTATGACTTCGGCTACGGGCTTGGCGAGGGGCTTCGGGTGGAAATCGGCGGGCGGATCACGTTTGACGAATAGGGTCTGGATCACTCGGACGGAGCCGGCCGCCGAACGCAGCGCTTCGGCATGGGCGGCGGCGGGCTTTCGGCCCATCTCCGCTCCGCTGCTCAAGATACGGCCAGTTCGCTGGGACGGCACGGTTGCCGACGGCTCGCGCTTGATCTTCACGTCAGCCAACGCCGTCCGCCATTGCGGCCTTCGGGGAGGGGCACAGCACGTCTACGCCGTCGGCGACGCCACGGCGCGCGCGGCGCGAGAGGCCGGGTTCGACACTGTCCTGTCCGGCAAAGGCGACTGGCAAACGCTGATGGATATCATCGACTCTAAGGACGGGCCGTTTCTACACCTGTCGGGACGTGAGGTCCGCGGGCGCATCGTGGAGACTCTGCGGAAATGCGGGGCCATTGCAGAGCGCGCTATCGTTTACGAAAGCGTCGCGGTCGGTGGATGGCCGATTGACCCAGAGGCCATCGACGGCGTCGCGCTCTATTCGCCGAAGGCCGCCGAAACCCTGATGTCGCTGCCACCGCGAAACCTCGCGCGGCTCACGGCGTATTGTCTGAGCGAAACCGTCGCGACGCCATTGGAGAGCATGGATGTGAGGATTGCGGCGGAACCGAACGAGGACGCATTGATCGCCTGCGCCCGGAACGGCTTTCCAGGTCGGTCGGGCACGGCTAGGACGGCACCGTGACCGACTCCCGCAATATCGACCCCGACGACGCCGACGTCATCGTTCTTGAACCCGAGGATATCGAGCCCGAACCCGAAGAAATCGTCGACACCGAGACCGGGCGCCCGGTCGCCTGGCCACTGGTCCTTGCCGCCGGATTGCTATTGGGATTCGGTGCGACGCTCGGCGTGACCTGGTTCATGCTTCGCGCCGATCCGTTCGACCCCGCACCGTTCCGGGCGGAGATCGAGGTGCTAAGGGCGCAGGTCGCCGAGCTGGAGGCCAAGCCCGATCCCGTCATACCGAGGGTCAATCTCGCGCCGTTGCAGCGCCGCGTGGAGGCGCTTGAAGCCCGCCCGACCGTGGATCCGCTCAACGAGGAAATCGTCGCCCGCATGGAGGCGTTGCAGGCGGACGGCTTCGAGATGCCGGAGCTGCCGGACATCCCGGATGTGACGGCGCTGGAGACCCGGATATCGGAGTTGGAGCAGGCTCTGGCCGTTCTCGCGATGGAGCCCCGACCGGAGTTGACAGTGGAAATCCCCGAACCGGCCGTGGATCCCGAGACCTTGCCCCGACTCCCCGTCCGGGCCTTGCGCGACGGCATCGCCCAGACGGTCGGGACAGGCTTGTTGCGCCGGACGTTCAGCCGACATGTGCGCGTGCGCGGCGACGATGAACCCGACCGCCTGCTCGACCTGATCCAGCAGGACCTGGAGGCAGGACGGGCGCGCGCCGCGCTTGCCAAGTTCGACCGCCTGCCGCCCGAAGTGCAATCGCTGGCCAGAGGCTGGCGCGCGGACATGGAGGCCGCCCTGCAATGACCAAATATCTCATCGCCTTCCTCCTCTTCGTCGCGCTCCTAGCCGGGGTGCTGCTCTATGTCGGCGACGACGCCTCGCTGACGGTGACCTCCACCGGGACGAAATGGCCGATGGCGTTTCCGCCTATCGAGCTGAGCTGGCAGGCCGTGATCGTGCTCGGCACGCTGCTGATGGTAGCGACCATCACGCTCTGGTCCGTCCTGCTCTGGATCTTCCGCCTGCCGCGTCGTCTGAAGTCCGGAGTCGGGATGCGCCGCCGCAACCGGGCTATCGACGCGATGGAGGAAGCCCTGATCGCGGGCGCGGAAGGCGATATCGAACGATCCCGCAAGGCCTCGGCCCGCGTGCGCGAATTGGCGGGTTCGACCGATCTGGGGCACATCATCAGTGCCACGGCGGCCGAAGCGGCCGGAGACCGTGAAAAGGCCGTCGTCCATTACTCCGCCATGCTGGACAGCCCGAAGACGCGACCGACGGGTCAGCGCGGCCTGGCGCAGAGCAAGCTCGCCACGGGCGATCTGCCTGGGGCCATCGAGGCTGCGCAGGAAGCGTTCGAGGACAATCCGCGCGCCCGATGGGCGTTCGACACGCTGTTCAAGGCCCTCGTCGCGGACTTTCGCTGGACGGAGGCCCGAGAGGTGCTGGAAAAGGGTCGCGCGGCGAAACATGTCGGTGGCGACGTGCTCGCTCGCCGCCGCGCCGTTCTGCTGACGGCCGAGGCGGACTACTGGCTCAGCTACGGCCAGCACGATAAGGCGTTGGAACTGTCGCAGACCGCGTTGAAGGAAGCGTCGGACTTCGCCCCCGCGGCCGCTATCGCGGCACAGGAACTGGCCGCATCCGGCAATCGCAAGAAGGCAGCCGCGCTCCTCGAAAAGGCATGGAAAGGTGCGCCCCATCCGGCGCTGTCCATCGCCTATTTCGATCTCTATCCGGGCGAGAGCACGGGAACGCGGGGGCAGCGGGTGGACCGGCTGGTCGAGTACAATCCCGACCACCGCGAATCCAGGCTGCTCCTGATCGGCCATCATCTTCGCTCGGGACGTCCGGTCGATGCGCTGGCCTTATTGTCGCCGATGCTGGAGGACGCGCCCACGGCCCGCGTCTGCCTGCTCGCGGCGCAGGCCGAGCGGGCGCTCGGCAACGAGGCGGATGCCCGCCTGTGGACGGAGCGGGCGGCGACGGCGTCGCACGAACTCGACTGGTCCGATCTTGATCCGGAAGGTTCGGGCTTCGCCTACACGGCGCAGGATTGGCGGCGGCTGGTCTTCTCCTACGGCGACACGGGAGAATTGATCCATCCGCGGGCCGAGCGGCAGGAAGCGGTCCGCCGCCCCACGCCGGCCCCCGAATCGGAACTGCTGCGCATCGAGGGACCGGGCGACGCGGAAGACGTGATCGAGGCTGAAATCGAGATCGAGGACGAGGAAAACCTCGCACGCCGCTTCGATGAATTGCTGGATGGGCAGGACCGCCGCGACTGATCTTTTCGTCTTGATGGGCGGATGGAGGAGCGTTATAGCGCCGCCTCGCCGAGGCTGGCGTGCCGCTATAGCTCAGCTGGTAGAGCATCGCATTCGTAATGCGGGGGTCAGGTGTTCAAGTCACCTTAGCGGCACCAGCCTCGGCGATTTTCCAATAGCTGTGCATATGTCCGTCACGAACGAAGTCGTGATTTCGGGTTCGTGCGGGCGGGCGTTAGGGGCAAGGCGATGCTGACGAGTCCCTTCACCGATCCGACCTACACGACTAAGGGCGAGCGTCGCGCCGTCGTTCCCTATCGCGGTACGCAGACGCTGTGGTTCAACACCGGCACGCTCTGCAACATCGAGTGTATCAATTGCTACATCGAAAGCTCCCCGACGAACGACCGGCTCGTCTATCTCGGCGTCGCGGATGTGGAACCCTATCTGGACGAGCTGGACGCTGCCGAGGAGAGGGGCATCGAGATCGGCTTTACGGGCGGCGAACCCTTTCTCGCCCCGGAGATGATCGACATACTCAGGCTAGCCCTGTCGCGCGGGCACCGAGTGTTGCTGCTGACCAATGCCATGCGACCCATGATGCGTCCTCGGGTGCAGACCGGCCTTCTGGAATTGAAAACGCAGTTCGGCGACCGTCTGCGCCTCAGGGTCAGTCTCGACCATTATTCGCAGCCTCTCCACGACGAGGAGCGCGGGTCCGGCGCGTTCGACAAGGCGATGACCGGGCTGCGCTGGCTGACCGATCACGGCTTCACCACCGACATTGCGGGCCGGACGGTCTGGGGCGAGACGGATGAGTGGTCACGCGCAGGCTATGCGTCGATGATCTCTGACAACGCTCTGGATATCGACCCGAATGATCCAGCCCGCCTCGTCCTGTTTCCGGAAATGCGCGGCGGCGATGCTCCGCCGGAGATCAGCGTCGGTTGCTGGGACATTCTCGGAAAGCGTCCCGACGCGCTGATGTGTGCGTCTCAACGCATGGTCGTCAAGCGAAAGGGGGCGGCGCGCGCCAGCGTCGTGGCCTGCACGCTCTTGCCCTACGATGCCAGGTTCGAATTGGGCAACACGCTGGAAGACGCACGCCAGGCCGTGACGCTGAACCATCCGTGGTGCGCCACTTTCTGCGTGCTCGGCGGCGGAAATTGCTCAGGCTAGACCGCCAATCAGAACTTAACGACAAAAGGGGACCGCACCATGGACAGTGCAACGATACAGCAGGACGTCGTGAAGGACTATTACGGGGAAACCCTGTCTTCCTCCGACGATCTCAAGACGGATGCGTGTTCGACCAGTTCCCGCCCCGACGCCCATGTGCGAGAGGCGCTGTCGCTCGTGCATGACGATGTGAGCAGCCGCTACTATGGCTGCGGGCTCGCCATTCCCGCTTGCCTGGACGGGCTCAAGGTCCTCGACCTGGGTAGCGGAGCGGGTCGTGACGTGTTCGCGCTCGCCAAGCTGGTCGGGCCTGACGGGCACGTAACGGGTGTCGACATGACGCCCGAACAGCTATCCGTGGCGAGAGGGCACGAGGCCTATCACGCCGAAGCGTTCGGTTACGACGCCCCCAATACGCGTTTCCTGGAAGGCTATCTGGAGCGGCTGGACGAACTCGACCTGGAGGAGGGCGGTTTCGACCTCATCATCTCCAACTGCGTCTTCAACCTCTGCACTGACAAGCCGGGGGTCTTCCGTTCGGCCTACAGACTGCTCAAGCCTGGGGGAGAGCTCTACTTCTCGGACGTCTATGCCGACCGACGGATGCCGCAGCATTTGGTCAATGATCCAGTACTCTATGGAGAGTGCCTGTCCGGCGCGCTCTACTGGTACGACTATGTCGCCATGGCCAAGGCGGCGGGCTTCGTCGATCCGCGCATCGTCGACCATCGTCCCCTGGCGATCCTGAACAGTTCGCTACAAGCCAAGATCGACCCGATCCGATTTGCTTCCGTGACGGCGCGCTTGATCAAGCTGGATGGCCTCGACCCAGCCTGCGAGGACTATGGCCAGGCCGTGATGTACAAGGGCGGCGTTCCGGGCATGGAACGCGTGTTCAAGCTCGATGCCGACCACGAGATCGAGATCGGGCGGGTCTTCCCGGTTTGCAGCAATACGCGCGACATGCTGATGCAGACACGCTTCGCCTCATACTTCGATTTGGTCGGGGACGGCGCGACCCATTTGGGGCCATTCCCGGGATGCATCGCGCCGGACGTGTTCGCCCCGGTCGACGCACCGGAGGCCCCGTCCTTCGGGGGCAGCTGCTGCTGATCAGCCCAGATATTTAGGCGAGGGCGCGCATGATGATCTGGCCGAAGAGGAACTGTTCCAGCCAGAGCAGCAGGAGAATGGCCGCGATGGGCGAGAGGTCGAGCCCGCCCATGGGCGGGATGATCTTCCGGAACGGGTTGAGGATCGGATCGGTGAAGCGCGACAGGCCATAGGCGATCTGGGACACCATGCCGCCGCGCTGGACGATGTTGAACGCGACCAGCCAGGTCAGCACGATCTCAATGATGATGATCCATCGCGCCACGCTTAGCAGCGGCATGATGAAGTAGAGGATGATGGACTGGGCGAAGCTCATGCGCGCCGCCTAGCCAGCGCCGCCGGGGCGATCAAGCGGGGAATGCCGCCCCGCTCCCTCTCAGCTCTTCTGGCCGACGCGGTAGATCGTCGGCACGTTGGACTCGATGCCTTCGATAATCGCCCCGGCAATGTCCTTTTTGGTCGCGGTCTCGATGCCTTGAAGTCCGGGCGAGGAGTTGACTTCGAGGATTTTCGGCCCCGCTTCGGATCGTAATATGTCCACGCCCGCCACGTCGAGCTTCAGGATCTTCGCCGCCTTCACCGCTTGGCGGCGCTCCTCCTTGGTCAGGCGCACTGTCTTGACGCTGCCACCCTGGTGGACGTTGGAACGGAAATCCCCCGGCGCGGCCGTGCGCATCATGGACCCGACGACCTTGCCATTGACGACGAAGGCGCGGATGTCGCTGCCGCCTGCCTCCTTGACGAACTCCTGCACTAAAAAGTGTGCGTCGAGACCTCGGAACGCGTCGATCAGGGCGGAGGCCGACTTGCGCGTCTCGGCCAGCACCACGCCGCGCCCTTGAGTCGACTCCAGCAGCTTGACCACGACCGGGCTGCCGCCGACCAGATCGAGAATGCCCTTGGTGTCGCGCGTGCTCTTGGCGAAGGCGGTCGTGGGCATTCCCAGGCCGTGCTGGCCGAGGAGTTGGTGCGCGAGCAGCTTGTCGCGCGACTTGCCGATCCCGTCCGACGGGTTGACGACATAGACGCCCATTGCCTCGAACTGGCGTACCACCGCCATGCCGTAGAAGGTGATCGACGCGCCGATCCTCGGAATGATCGCATCGTAGCGCTCCAGCGGCTTGCCGTCATAATGCACTTCCGGCTTGTGGGCGTTGATCGCCATGTAGCAACGCGAGGTGTAGATGCAGTCGATCGTGTGGCCACGCGCTTCGGCGGCTTCGATCATGCGCTTGTTGGAGTAGTTGTTCTTGCTCTGGGTCAGAATGCCGATGCGCAAGGGGCGTTGCTTGACGGACGATTTGCGACGCTTCTTGTAGACCGAGTAGGACAGGGGTTTTTGCAGGAAGCTCTCGGTTGGGCGGACGCTCATCTCGTCCGTGATGGCCGATCGGCCCAGCAACATGCGGTAGCCCATCGTTTCGCGGTTGGTCAGGCTGATGTCGATCGGAACTGTCTGACCGCCGATGGTGGCGTTGGACTGGATCACGAAGCGCAGCTCCGTGTGGCCGTTGGACGAGGTGACGGACCGTCGGTCCTTGACCCGCGCAGAACAGACGACCTCGATGGACGGATCGTCCGGATCGGGATGCATGATGAAGCGCACTTGCGGCTTGGCCTCGCTACCGAAGGGCTCGATCCGAACCGCGTGCAGGGCGGACGTCCGCGCGCCCGTGTCCACCTTCGCCTTGATCGCGGGAAGTCCGAGGTCGGGAAGGGCGACCCATTCCTCCCAGCCAAGTCGGAGTTTCGGGGGCTGGATAGGCGTTTCGGTCATACGGGTCCTAAGGTGTTCTGTGCGTCATTGCGCAGCTTGTCGGGAGCGCCTTTAGGCATTAGTCCGCTCTGCGAAAAGCGTAACCAAACAAGAACAAGACGGATAAACCTTCCCTCATGGATAGCAACGCCCCCGACGCGGACATGGTTCAACGCGAAAGCATGGAATACGACGTGGTCGTCGTCGGAGCGGGTCCGGCAGGCCTGTCGGCGGCGATCCGTCTCAAGCAGCTCAACCCCGAGACGTCCGTCGTCCTCCTGGAGAAGGGATCCGAGGTCGGCGCTCACATCCTGTCCGGGGCGGTGCTGGACCCGATCGGGCTGGACAAGCTGTTCCCGGATTTCCGGGACGAGGCCGACTGCCCGGTCAAGCAACCCGTCACGGCGGACCATTTCGCGATCCTCGGCAAGTCGGGCGGCTTCGAGCTACCGACCATGATCCTGCCGCCGCTGATGAGCAATCACGGGAAATATATCGTCTCCATGGGCGCGGTCGCACGCTGGCTCGGCGACAAGGCCGAAGCGCTTGGCGTGGAGATCTTCCCCGGCATGTCCTGCTCGGAGCTGATCTACCGCGAGGACGGCAGCCTGAAGGGCGTCGTCGCTGGCGAGTTCGGCTACGAGAAGGACGGTTCCAAGGGGCCGAACTACGAACCCGGCATGGAGCTGCACGGCAAGTACGTCTTCCTTGCAGAAGGGGCGCGCGGGTCGCTGTCCAAGGTCGCCATGTCGGCCTTCGACCTGCGCGACGGGGTGGAGCCGCAGAAATTCGGGCTCGGCATGAAGGAGGTCTGGGAGATCAAGCCGGAGAACCACGAGCTCGGCAAGGTCTACCACTCCGCCGGCTGGCCTTTGGGGTTCAAGCGCGGGGGCGGGTCGTTCGTCTATCATGCGGAAGGCAATCAGCTCTATCTCGGCATGATCGTGGACCTCAATTACGAGAATCCGCACGTCTATCCCTACATGGAGTTCCAGCGCTGGAAGCACCATCCGGACATGGCGAAGCTGCTGGAAGGCGGAAAGCGGGTCTCCTACGGCGCGCGCGTCGTGACCAAAGGTGGCTACCAGTCCATGCCGCAGGCGGCCTTTCCGGGCGGAGCCTTGCTCGGCTGTTCGGTCGGTCTGGTGAACCTGCCCCGCATCAAGGGCAACCACAACGCCATGCTGTCCGGCATCGCGGCGGCCGAGGCCGCGGATAGAGCGCTGAAGGCCGGACGTTCCGCCGACACGCTCTCCGACTATGACCGCGAACTGCATGACGGGGACATCGGTGCGGACCTGAAGCCCGTGCGCAACGTGGCCGCGCTGAACAGCCGCTTCGGCCCGTTCCTGGGCGGGATGCTGCTAGGCGGGGTCGATATGTGGATGCAGACGCTGTTCAAGCTCAGCCCGTTCGGCACGCTGTCGCACAAGAAGAACGATGCCAAGTCGACCGAGAAAGCCTCCAAGCACAAGCCGATCGACTATCCCAAGCCGGACGGGGTGCTGTCCTTCGACCGCCTGACCAATGTCAGCTTCACCAACACCTATCACGGTGAAACCCAGCCGAGCCACCTGAAGCTCATCAATCCGGCCGTGCCGATCGAGGTCAACCTGCCGAACTTCGATGAGCCCGCGCAGCGCTATTGCCCGGCAGGCGTCTACGAAGTCGTGCGCGAAGAAGACGGCTCGAACCCGAAATTCGTCATCAACGCGCAGAACTGCATCCATTGCAAGACGTGCGACATCAAGGACCCGTCGGAGAATATAGTCTGGACCGTGCCCGAAGGCGGCGGCGGGCCGAACTACGCCGGAATGTAGGTCATTCGACCTGACGCATTCGTAAAGGGCTTCGCGATTGTCGGGCGGCCCACCCTTCTCTAGGGTTGCAGCATGAAATTCCGTTGGCTCTCTCTTGCGGCGCTCATCATGGCGCTCTCCGCGACCCCTGCGGCCGCCGAGAATTCGAGCCTCGATGACGAGCGGGCCGCATTGCTCGGCGACTATCTGTCCGGCAGTTACGCCTTGCACCTCAACGATGCGAAGGCGCAGTCCCGCTTCTACCAGAACGCCTATGAACGTGCGCGGGACAGTCTTCATATCGGCCGCCTCGCGCTCTACAGCGCGCTGACGGCTGGCGATCAGGATCTTGCCAAGAAGACGGCCGAGCGCATGCTCAAACGCGACTCCGGCGAAAGCATGGCGCGGGCGGTCATGGCCGTGGACGCCTTTTCCCGAGGGCGCACATCGCGGGTGCGCAAGTTCACCGCCGACCCGACATCCGACCCGACCATGGGTTTCACCATGAACGTCGTACGGGGATGGAACGCGGTCGATGAAGGCCGCTACGAGCGCGCCCGAACCATCTTTTCCCGGATGGGAGAGGTGAACTATTTCCGCCGTCTCGGCGATCTTCAGATCGCCAAGCTCGAAGCGCGGCTCGGCAATGTCGCGGAGGCGGAAGCTGCCTTCGACCGGGTCGAGGAGTCGGGTATCGCCCCGATCGAGTACAATCTATCCCGCGCCCGCTTCGAGTCGGAGACGGGCCGCAGCGACGAAGCCCTCGCGCGTCTAGCGGCCATGGTCGAAGACAACCCGGCAGCCGAACTCGGACCCATTGGGGACTATCTGGACCGGCTGCGTCGGGGCAAGCGCCTGCCGCGCCTGTCCGAAAAGGCTGAAGCGGCGAGGGCATTGACGGATCCCGCCTACGCTTTCTTCGTTCGGGCCGGTTCCTATGATGGGGCGGAGACGGTGCTTCGCTTCGCCAGATGGATCGACCCCGACTTCGACCGCGCCGCTCTGTGGCTGGCCAGCCTGATAGAGGATACACACCCGCATCTGGACGAGACGAGCCGCGCCGGCGTGCTGTCCCTCTATGGCTCCATCGGCGAGCGCAGCCCCTATTACGTCAGCGCGCGGCTGTCCGAAGCCAACCTCCTCTTCGACCAGGACCGCGATGACGACGCCATCGCCCTGCTGGAAAAACTGTCGCAGGACCGCCCGTCCTACTTCACGCGCGAAGCGTTGGGCCGCGCCCGTTTTCTGCGCGAAAACTGGGCGGACGCGCTGCCGTTCTACACGGAGCTTGTTGAGAGCCTGTCGGAGGAAGAGCTTTCCGCCAATCCCGAGCCGCTTCGTCTTCGCGGCATCATCTTCGAGCGTCTGGACCGTTGGTCGGAAGCGGAAGCCGACTTCAAGCGCGTGCTATCCTACGACCCCGATGATGCGGACACGTTGAACTATCTCGGCTACACTTGGGTGGACCGGGGAGAAAATCTTGAGGAAGCGTTTGAGTTGATCGAGCGAGCCGTCGAGCTGGAGCCGGATAGCGGCGCGATCGTGGATAGTTTGGGCTGGGCGCATTACAAGCTGGGCCGCTACGATCTTGCGCTGCTCCACTTGGAAGATGCCGTCGAACTCACCCCCTATTCCTCGACCATCATCGACCATCTCGGCGATGTCTACTGGCGCGTGGGACGCAAGCGCGAAGCTGTCTATCAATGGCGCCGCGCCCTGGATTACGACCCGACAGACAAGGAGCGGGCGGCGATACAGATCAAGCTCGACGCCGGACCCAATGCGGTCCCGGCCCCCTAGCGGCCGATGCTTTGCCGCGCGAAGGTCAACCTGACCCTGCACGTCGGAGCCGCCATCGAGGCGGGTCTCTTCAAGGGGTATCATCCTGTCGAAAGCTTGGTCGTCTTCGCCGATTTCGGCGACACGCTCACCTTCGCGCCTTCTCCTGACGCAAGCCATGAGATCGCCTTTGAAGGACCGTTCGCATACGGCCTGACGGACGATACCGGCAATTCGGTGCGAACGGCCTTGGAACTCTGCCAAGCCCATGCGCAGTCCGTCACCGTCCAAAAGGTCATCCCTGTAGCGGCAGGGTTGGGCGGCGGGACGGCGGATGCGGCAGGTGTACTTCGCAAGTTCGACCCGGACGGAGCCGTTTCAGACCTCGAGATCGGCGCGGACGGAGCCGTCTGCCGACTGTCCAGAACGGCCATGATGGAAGGCATTGGCGAGCGGGTTACCCCGCAGCCAAGGCTCGGACGCATTGCGGCTGTGCTGGTCAATCCCGGTGTTCAGCTTTCCACGGGGCGCATTTTCTCCGCGCTCGACGCGCAGCCTAGGCCGCAAATCCCTCGCACGACGTCGCGCGACGGCACTTTGCTGGATCGCGCCATGTCCGGGACCAATGAGATGGACACCGCGGCCATCATTCAGGAGCCAACAATCCGAGACGTACTGGATGCGATCGAGAACCAAGCGGACTGCCGACTGGCGCGCATGAGCGGATCGGGCGCGACCTGCTTCGGATTGTTCGACCGAATGGAACCTGCCATGCGGGCTGCGGACGCTCTGTCTGCAAGGGGCTGGTGGGCCGTTCCGACCTTGTTGGGCGACCCGGACTGATGCCGATGATGTCCATCGATACGTTCATGGTCTTGCAGATCGGCGGGATTGCCTTCCTCGTCGCACTCGCGGTCACCGGCTTCGCCCGAATCGCCGGGCTGGGCGACGTGCCGGACCACCGGTCGAGCCACCAGCGCGTCACGCCGACGGGAGGCGGACTCGGCATCATCGCCGGACTCGGGGCCGGGATCGCGCTGGCGGCGCTATTGCATCAGGACAGGCTTTTCGCACAACCCGGAAGTGCTGAGAAGCTGGCCTCCCTTCTGTCGCTCGCTTTCGGAATGGGGCTGCTGGGATCGATCGACGACCGCCATGTCGTCTCCTCCCGGATCAAGTTCGGGCTGATGATCGCGATCTGCGCCCTGGCCGCCAATGCGGTGGGCAGCGTGACCATGCTGCCTTTCCAGTCGGATCACATCTATCTCCTCTGGTGGTCCGGCCTAGGGGGGACGATTTTGTGGCTGTTCACGGTGACAAACGCGGTCAACTTCATGGACGGCATCAATGGGCTGTTCGGAACCTCCATGGCCATCGCCAGCGCAGCTTTGTGCGGGTTGGCCCTGAAGGTCGGTGCTCCCGTCACGGCTCTGTTGACTGGAACCCTCGCTGCGGCGATCTGCGGATTTCTGCCCTATAATCTGCGAGGCAAGGCGGCGATCTTTTCAGGCGATTGCGGATCCATCTTCGCGGCCTTTCTCTACGCCGCATCGGTTCTGTTTCTCGTGCACGAACAGCCGGAGTTACGGTTGCTCTATTCCGGACCGCTTCTGATCCTGCCCCTGCTGGCCGACGTCCTGATTACGTTGGTCAGGAAGGCGACGCGTGGCATACCGTTGCTCGCCCCGCACAGCACGCACCTCTATCAGCGTTGGGCCCGTGCGCGGAAGGGGCATTTGGGCGTGACGTTCATCTATGCCGGTGCGGCTTTGCTCATGGCGTTCGTCGTGCATCAGACCTTCGCGCGCGGGACGCTGGGGTCGATGGCGGGGCTCGGACTGATGGTGGGTCTGTCCGTCTGCCTTTACGTCATCCGCTCCTCGTCGCTTCCCGATTAGGTCGCGCGCGAGACCACATAGGCGGCGAGATTCTGCAGGCAGTCTCGGAGCGGCGTCGCTTCGAACAGGTCGAGCGCCTCTATGGCTTCCACCGAAAAACGCCGAGCCATCTGGACCGTTTCTTCGAGCGCATCGGACTTGCGCAAGTAGGAGATGGCCCGTTGCAGGTCGAGGTCGTCCTGATCGCGGTCGACGATGACCTTGCGCCAGAAGGCGGTCTCGGCCTCTCCCGCCTGCGCCAGCGTCCGGATGACGGGCAGGGTGACCTTGCCTTCGCGAAAATCGTCGCCGACGGACTTGCCAAGCGCGGCTTGCTGGCCGCCATAATCGAGCGCGTCGTCGATCAGCTGAAAGGCCAGCCCCAGCTTCAGGCCGTAATCGCGCAAGGCCGCGCGATGCGTGTCGTCCAAGCCCGCGATAACGGGCGAGACTTCGGTCGCCGCCGCGAACAAGGCCGCCGTTTTGGCCTTGATGACCTCCATATAGTCGTCTTCGGACACCGAAATCTTGCGCAGGGCGGCGAGCTGGCGGACTTCGCCTTCGGCGATGACGGATGCGGCATTGGACAGAATGCCGAGCGCGTCCATCGAGTCGGTTTCGACCATCAGGTTGAAGGCGCGGGCAAAGAGGAAGTCGCCGACGAGAATGGAAGCGCTGTTGCCCCAGATCAGGTTAGCCGGCTTCTTGCCACGCCGCAGGTCGGATTCGTCCACCACGTCGTCATGCAGCAGGGTGGCGGAGTGAATGAATTCCACGGCGGCCGCGAGCTTGTAGTGTGCCTCGCCCTCATAGCCGCACAATTTGGCCGTCGCGACCGTCAGCAGCGGGCGCAGTCGCTTGCCGCCCGCGCCGACCAGATGTTCCGCCAGGTCTGGGATCAGTCCAACGGGGGACTGCATCCGCTCCAGGATGAGCGCGTCCACGGCGGCCATCGCATCCGCGTTGAGGGTCCAGAGCTGCTGAGCCGGGGAAAGCGCCTCGTCGCGCTGAATCTGTACCGGAGCGTTCACGGTCATTTCCGTCCAAGTGGTTCTGTCGTCAGTTAAGTGCGCGCTTGTGTTCGCACAAGTGACAAACAGGTGTTGGCCCGGCGGGGTTGCAAATATGCCACGAGCGCGAGACAGCACGCCCATGATCGCCCTTATCGTCACGACCGACCCGGCCACGCTGTCCTTTGCCGAAGCCGTGCTGAAAGATGCCGAGATCGACTGTTTCGTCATGGATCAGAACATGAGCGTACTGGAACCGGGTATCATGATCCCCAAGCGCCTCATGGTGATGCGGGATCAGGAGCAGGAGGCCCGTGACGCCTTGTGCGATGCCGGTCTATCGGCCGAGCTGGTCGGGCGGTGAAGCCCGCTTGAAGTTCTGGTGCAAGGGCGTAAAGCCGCCGCCATGAGCGGTTCAGTCACCAAACCCGACTCCTTTCAGGACCTGATCCTGCGCCTCCAAAGCTATTGGTCGGGGCAGGGTTGCGCCATCCTGCAACCCTTCGACACGGAAGTCGGGGCCGGGACGCTGCACCCCGCGACCGTGCTGCGCTCGCTCGGCCCAAAGCCGTGGAACGTCGCCTATGTCCAGCCCTCGCGCCGCCCGGCGGATGGCCGCTACGGTGAGAATCCGAACCGCCTGCAACACTACTACCAGTTCCAGGTCATCATGAAGCCGAACCCGGTGGACCTGCAGGAACGCTATCTGGGCAGTCTCGACGCGATCGGCATCGACCGCTCCCTGCACGACATCCGTTTCGTGGAGGACGATTGGGAGAATCCGACCGTCGGAGCCTGGGGGCTGGGCTGGGAAGTCTGGTGCGACGGGATGGAAGTCAGCCAGTACACCTACTTCCAGCAGGTCGGCGGCCTGGATGTCGATCTGGTTTCGGGCGAGCTGACCTACGGGCTGGAGCGCCTCGCCATGTATGTTTTCGGCGTCGATAATGTCTACGACCTGCCGTTCAACGCGCCCGGCACGCCCCAGAGCTTGAGTTATGGCGATGTTTTCCACCAGAACGAGGTGGAGCAATCGACCTATAACTTCGAACATGCCGATACGGACAATATCCTCGAACGGTTCCGCATGGCGGAGGCCGAGTGCAAGGCTCTGCTGGCCCTCGACATGCCCTTGCCATTGCCGGCCTACGAACATGCGCTGAAGGCATCGCATCTCTTCAATCTGCTGGACGCGCGCGGAGTCGTGTCGCCGACGCAGCGGCAGGAATATATCAAGCGCGTCCGCGATCTCGCGCGCGGCTGTGCGGAACGCTGGGTCGAAGGCGAAAAGGCGCGCGCGGCATGAGAGGCATCATTCTGCTCGGAGCGCTCGCCCTCATGGCCTGCAATCCGCCAACCCGTGACGGGGCGGGTGGCTTCGAGACGATCTCCGCGTCTGTCATCGACACGCCGCGTTGCGTCTTCACGCCCGCGGACGGCAGCGAGGGCATCGCGTTCGCGACCTATCGCGACAATCCCGACTTCATGGCGGTGGTCCGCTATAAGGGTGAAACCCTCAAGTTGGTCCCGCGCGAAGCTCCCGTCTTCGATGGCGAGACGTTCGACATCACCTATGAGGTGATCGACTACCTAAAATGGCAGGTTCGGGCCGTGTCGGAGGATGGCGTAGGCGCGATCCGCCTCGTTCGCGACGGGGTGGAAACCGGGACGACGCTCGACATGGTGGGGAGCTGCGACGGCTGATGGCCGAATTGCTGTTTGAGATTTTCTCCGAAGAGATCCCGGCGCGGATGCAGGTCCGGGCAGGACAGGACCTCGTCCGTCTGATGGATGCTAAGCTGTCAGATGCGGGCCTTTCGCCTAAAGGCAGTCGCGCCGTGACGGGACCGCGCCGCCTGACCTATGTGACCGACGTCGAACTCCGCTCCCCCGACGTGTCGGAAGAGCGCAAGGGACCGCGCGTCGGCTCGCCGGACCGTGCGCTGGAAGGCTTCATGCGCGGAGCGGGACTGACAGATATCTCCCAGGCGGAAACGCGCGAGGACAAGAAGGGCGCATACTATGTCGCCATGATTTCCCGCGAGGGCCGCGACACGGCCGACATATTGGACGAAATCATCCCGACCGTCATGAACGATTTCCCATGGCCCAAAAGCATGAAGTCGGGTGCGACCGACTTCCGTTGGGTCCGGCCGCTCCGTAGCCTGACCGTCTTGCTGGATGGCAAGAGCCTGGACGGGATCGAAGTCGGCGGCATCGTTTCCGACGCGCAAGTTCACGGGCATCGCCAGATGGGGCCGGGACCGTTTACCGTGAAGTCTCTGAAAGAGTATGAGCGCGTTCTGAACGGCGACGGACATGTCATGACCGGTCGCGAAGACCGACGCGCCCGCGTGCTGGAACAGGCTCGCGCGGTCTGCGAGGTGGCAGGGCTTTCGCTGGTCGAAGATGAGGGACTGCTGGATGAAGTGACGGGCCTGGTCGAATGGCCGGTCGCGCTGCTGGGCGACATGGATCCGGCTTTCCTCGAGCTGCCCGAAGACGTGATCCGCCTGACCCTCAAGAGCCATCAGAAGACCTTTACCGTGCGCGGCCCGGACGGAAAGTTGAGCCCCCACTTCGTCATCATGGCGAACCTCGAGACAGAGGATGGCGGCGAGACGATCAAGGCAGGCAACGCCAAGGTCATCAGCGCGCGCCTGTCGGACGCCAAATTCTTCCAGGACGAGGACCGAAAGCAGCCTCTGGAAAGCTATTACGACAAGCTGAACGAAGTGGTGTTCCACAAGAAGCTTGGCAGCGTCCGAGACAAGGCCGAGCGCGTCGCCACGCTCGCCAGCGAGATCGCGCCGCATGTGGGCGCGGACCCCGAAAAGGCCGAGCGTGCCGCCCGCCTCGCCAAATGCGACCTCGTCACACAAAGCGTGATCGAGTTTACCTCACTCCAGGGCAGGATCGGGCGGTGGATGTACGAGGCTGAAGGTGGCGACCCCGACATCGCCGTCGCGATCGAGGAGCATTACAAGCCGCAAGGGCCGGGCGATGCCGTGCCGACCAACCCCGTTGCGGTGGCCGTGGCACTGGCGGACAAGATCGACACGTTGGTGGGATTTTGGGCGATCGATGAGAAGCCGACGGGCAGCAAGGACCCATATGCTTTAAGACGGGCGGCGCTCGGCATCGTTCGACTTATTTTGACCAACCGAATTACGGTATCTACCCTGGAACTCTATCTGGAGCATAGCCAGATCCACTATCTCGACACAGAATTTTCAAGCGGAAGCCTACTGGATTTTCTCCTCGACCGCCTCCGCGTCTACCTCCGCGACCAAGGCCATCGCCACGACGTCATCGATGCGATCGTCGCGCAGCGCGGAGACGACCTGTTGGCGGTTTCGCAGCGAGTGGAAGCACTCGGCGCATTCCTGTCGAACCCGGACGGTGAGAACCTCGTGCAAGGCTACAAGCGCGCGGCGAACATCCTGCGGGCGGAGGACAAGAGAGCATCCAAACCTTCCGCTCATTCCGCCGAAAGCGGGGATCCAGATGACGGCTTAGCAGAGAGCCGGGCTGGACCTGAAATCGAGTTTGGGGTGAGCGGAGTGGGGAAAGACTTCACCGCCCCAGAAGCCAGGGCTCTCGGTATCGCGCTCGACGAGGCGCGCCCTTCTATCGACGCCGCTCTTCATGCCGCCGACTATCCGACCGCCTTGTCCGTTCTTGCGGACTTGCGTGAGCCTATCGATGCGTTCTTCGAGGCTGTCATCGTCAACTCCGACGACCCGGGAGAGCGTACGAGGCGACTCGCACTGTTGTCTGCCGTCGTGGAGACCTTCCACCGGATCGCGGACTTCTCCAAGCTCGACGGATAATCCATCACCCTTCGACCTTCGCACAACAGACAGCGCTGTCAGACTTGCGGCGAGGTAGAGCTTCCCTATTGGGCGGGGAGTGGTCGCCCGGAACGGGGATCGCGGGCGCGAAAGAGTAAAGGCGAACGCCAATGAGTCAGTGGGTCTACAAGTTCGGCGGCGGGTCGGCCGAAGGCGACACGTCGATGAAGAACCTGCTTGGCGGCAAGGGGGCCAACCTCGCCGAAATGGCGAGCCTGGGTCTGCCCGTCCCGCCCGGCTTCACCCTGACGACCGATGTCTGCACCTATTACTACGACAATGGCGAGCGCTATCCGGACGATATGGACGCCCAGGTCGAAACGGGGCTGAAACATATCGAGGCACTGACCGGCAAGATGTTCGGCGACCCCAAGAACCCGCTTCTCGTCTCCGTCCGGTCCGGCGCGCGCGCCTCCATGCCGGGCATGATGGATACGGTGCTGAATCTCGGCCTGAACGACGAGACGGTCGAAGGGCTGGCCGATCTGTCTGGCGACCGTCGCTTCGCCCTGGACAGCTACCGCCGCTTCATCACCATGTATTCCGACGTCGTGATGGGCGTGCACCATCATACGTTCGAGGATATCCTGGAGGATGCCAAGCTCGACAGCGGCTACATGCTCGACACGGAAATGACGGCGGCCGATTGGGAGGGCGTCATCGGCGAGTACAAGCAGGCGGTGAAGACCGCTCTAGGCCGCGACTTCCCGCAGGATGCGCGCGAACAGTTGCAAGGCGCGATCGACGCCGTGTTCGGCTCCTGGATGAACGACCGCGCGGTGGTCTACCGCAACCTCAACGACATTCCGGCGAAATGGGGCACGGCAGTCAACGTCCAGGCCATGGTGTTCGGGAATATGGGCGAGACCTCCGCGACGGGCGTCGCCTTCACCCGCGACCCGTCGACGGGCGCGAACGACTATTATGGCGAGTTCCTGATCAATGCGCAGGGCGAGGACGTGGTGGCGGGCATCCGAACGCCGCAGACGCTGACCAAGAAGGCGCGCGAGGATATGGGCGAGACCGCCCCGTCCATGGAAGAAGCCCTGCCGGACGTCTACGCGCAGCTGGCCGCGACCTTCGTGACTCTGGAAGGCCACTACCGCGACATGCAGGACATCGAGTTCACGGTGGAACGGGGCAAGCTGTGGATGCTCCAGACCCGGACCGGCAAGCGCACGGCCCGCGCCGCGCTGAAGATCGCCGTGGACATGGCCCGGGACGGCTCGATCACGCAGAACGAAGCTCTGATGCGGATCGAACCGCTGGCGCTGGACCAGCTTCTGCACCCGACTCTCGACCCGAACGCCGCGCGCGACATCATCGCGACGGGACTGCCCGCCTCGCCGGGCGCGGCAATCGGGGAGGTGGTGTTCACGTCGGACGAAGCGGAAGCCATGGCCAAGGCCGGGCACAAGGTCATTCTCGTGCGCGTCGAAACGTCCCCCGAAGACATTCACGGCATGCACGCGGCGGAAGCCATCGTGACCGCTCGCGGCGGAATGACCTCCCACGCCGCCGTGGTCGCGCGCGGCATGGGAACGCCTTGCGTGTCCGGCGCGGGCGACATTCGCATCGACTATGCGGCGGGCCAATTCACCTGCGCGGGTCGCGTCGTGAAAAAGGGCGAGATCGTCACGGTCGATGGGGCGACGGGACAGGTCTATGCCGGCGAAGTCGGCATGATCCAACCGGAACTGTCCGGTGACTTCGCGACCGTGATGGAGTGGGCCGACGAGGCGCGGAGCCTTCAGGTGCGCACCAATGCCGAAACGCCTCTCGACGTGCGGACCGCCGTCGACTTCGGCGCGGAAGGGATCGGCTTGTGCCGGACCGAGCACATGTTCTTCGAAGCCGACCGTCTGGCGCATTTTCGCGAAATGATCCTGGCCGACAGCGAGGAGGCGCGGCGCGCCGCTCTGGACAAGATTCTGCCCGTCCAGCGCGAGGATTTCGCCGCGATCTTCCGCATCATGGGGGACCGGCCTAGCACGATCCGTCTGCTCGACCCGCCCCTCCACGAGTTCCTGCCGCACGCGGAAGCCGACATCGAAACCGTAGCGGAATCCATCGGTGTCCCGGCCAGCGAGTTGATGGCGCGAGCCCGGGAGCTGGAGGAGAGCAATCCGATGCTCGGCCATCGCGGCTGCCGTCTCGGGATTTCCTATCCGGAAATCTACGAGATGCAGGCACGGGCCATCCTCGAAGCGCAGGCGCTCGTCGCCCGCGAAACGGGCCACACGCCTATCGCGGAGATCATGATCCCCCTCGTCAGCAGTGAAAAAGAGCTGGATATACTGAGGGGGCGGATCGATACCGTCGCGGCGGATATCGGCGTGACCGATTATACGGTCGGCACCATGATCGAGCTCCCCCGCGCTGCGCTCCGTGCCGGCAAGATCGCCGAACATGCCGATTTTTTCAGCTTCGGCACGAACGATCTCACGCAGACCACCTTCGGCCTGTCCCGCGACGACGCTGGTAAGTTCTTGCCGGACTATGTTAGAGCCGGAATCATGGACAAGGACCCGTTCGTGACCCTCGATCAGGACGGTGTGGGCGATCTGATCGACATCGCCGTGGAACGGGGCCGCGCGACCAAGTCGGACCTCAAGTTCGGCATTTGCGGCGAACATGGGGGTGATCCCGCATCCATCGACTTCTGCCAGCGGGCGGGGTTGTCCTATGTGTCCTGTTCGCCCTATCGCGTTCCCATCGCGCGTCTTGCGGCGGCGCAGTCCGCAATTCGGGCCAAGAGGTAAACCGAATTTGAACGATTAGAAAAGCTCTCTGAAATGCAATGGAACCGGAGCGTGCAAACCTTGTTTGCGCGGCGTTTTGTGCTATATGTGTGTCATGAAACGATAACCGTTGTTACAGAACAACAGGGAAGAATGCCCTAAGCGAGCGGCATCTCCCATCAACTTCCAACCGTCAGCGACTCGGCCTAGAAGGCCGCATATGAGGCGATCAAGCGCGCAGGGCTATTTGGGCGCGCGGATTGCAAGGACGCGACGGCAGCATCAGGGGGCTACGGTAATGAGACCGAAGCGACAGATTTTCGCCGGATGGGCCATGGGCCTAGCCGCAATTACGGGCGGGGCGATTGCCCTTCCTGCCGCCGCGCACAAGGCCGGCGATCAACGCGCGGACGTCGTGTCCGCGCAACTGGCGGCGGACTTTCACCGCATGCCGTTTCCGCAAGCCGACACGCCGACCGTGGCGCGTCTGACGGACCTGTACGGTCCCGACTCTTCGGTTGATTCGCCGCTTCAACGCGCTCGATTCGATCTGGGTTCCGTCGAGACCGATCCGAAAAGCATACGCGTGCAGAGCGAAGCCGAGATGGCTGAAGCCAAATGTCTGACCGAAGCCATCTATTACGAATCGCGCTCCGAGAGCCGGTCGGGCCAGGTCGCCGTCGCGCAGGTCATCCAGAACCGGGTTGCGTCCAAGCACTATCCCAATTCGATCTGCGAAGTCGTCTACCAGGGGTCCGAGCGCCGCACCGGTTGCCAGTTCAGCTTCACCTGCGATGGATCCATGGATAAGCGCCTGTCGCAGAAGTCATGGGAACGCTCCGCCGATGTGGCGCGCTACGTGCTGACGCAGGATCCCGACAAGCTGATCGGTCGTTCGACCCATTATCATACGGATTATGTCGATCCGCGCTGGAACCGCACGCTTGTCCGTACCAAAAAGGTCGGCAGCCACATTTTCTACCGTTTCCCCTTCACCGAGCGCCCCGTCGCGACCGCGTCGATGAACGTCGCACCGCCCGCATAAGGCTGCGACAAAGCTCGAGGAAATTGAACGCGCCCGAGGGCGCGTTTTTTGTTGACCTACTGCCCGGCCCAGTCGTCGCTGATCTTGCGTTCGTCCACGAGCGTGCGCGAGATGAGCTTGTCGTTCTTGAACCATTGCCAGACGCGCGCGCGTTTGGTGCCGCAGTCGCTGATCTGAATCATCTCGTAGAGATACAGGTCAGGCTCGCCCGTCCGGGTCCAGTTCAGCATGGTCGAGCGGCCGAAATCGTCGAGCTGCACGTCTGCCGCCCAGCCCTGGATGAACTCATTGTCCCAGCGTAGGCGTCCGTCCGACACCGTCGCGGGAAAATCGCGCGTTTCCGTCCGCCCGTCCGACCATGTGTAATGGTTGGTCTGGTGGTAGGGATGGCCGTCTTCGGGAAAACGGCAGACCAGCTTGGAGTGATGCTCGTCCGTTTTGTTGCCGTCGGCGTCGTAATGCCGGTAGGTGCCCTCCCAGACGCCCTCGTGCCGGGCGAGGGTCGGCATCTGTTCCTTGAGTGGATTGGTCATGTTCAAAGTCCCTTTGTTAGCAGGGACGGTCTAGCCCTCTGATCCGGTCGGACCTTGACTTTTTCCAAGCTCAGGCCCGGCCGCGATGTTCCGTGAAGTCCTCGCGCCCGCCCAGTTCCCTGATCTTGTCGAGATTGACGATCTCGCAGCTATGACTGTCCTTGAAACTGATGATTTCAGAGCGCTTCAGGGAAGAGAAGGCCCGGCTGACGGTTTCGATGGTCAGCCCGAGAAAATCGGCGATGTCCAGCCGGGTCATGGGGAGTTCGATGTGGGTGGACTTGTCGCGCGGGCCCACAGGATCGAATCGGGCCTGGTTGGCCCGCAGGTAGAGAAGAAACGAGGCGACCCGTTCCACAGCGCTGCGCTGGCCGATCGTGTAGACATGGTCGTGCGCGCTTTCGAGAATACGCGTGAGCACGATCCGAAACTTCGAGGCAAAGCCAGGAGTCGTCTCCATGGCCCGCTCCAACGCCGCGCGCGGATAGCAGATCGCCGTGACGGGCGTGAGCGCGGTGGCGAGATTGGGATAGCGCTTCGTCGAACTCGCCCCGAGAAACTGGCGCGCGCCCAGAAAGGACAGGATCTGACGCCGTCCGTCCCGCCCGTTGCGGGCCAGCGCGACCGTGCCGTCCAGAACGTCGTAGAAATAGTCCGTCCGTTCGCCTTCGGTGATGAGGTGCTCGCCGGGCGCGAAACGCCGCTCTCGGCCTTCGGAAAACAGGAAGTCCAACTCCGGGCTGCCAACGCCCGCGGCCATTTCCGCCAGATGTCCCCGTCGCTGGTTCATCCCTTCAGACGACCCCCTCCAATATGGCGAGCGATGCTCGCTCGGCGGATTCCATGGCCGCTTCCATGCCGGTGTGCAAGACTCCAACATGTTCGCCCGCGAAATGCAATCTCCCGATCGGATCGCCCATCGTGCCTGCGAAGCGCCTGACCTGACCTGGTGCCCAATGGGCATAGGCTCCGCCCGCGTGAGGGTTGGTTCGCGTCCAGTCGACCGCCGCGACGGGTGTCAACGCGCCTTTCGCGGCCGGCCGGATCGTGCCGAATCGTTCGGCATATCGGTTTGCCGCGTCGCCGTCCCGCCAAGCCGCCGTGCCGTCTCCATTGACCCAACCGCGAAGATATCCTGTCGAAGCCTTCTCCCGGTCGGTATCGGCGAAGATCCGCTCGCACGCCGTGTCCGTCCAGCTGTTTGCGCCTAGGCCGTCTTCGCTCCAGAAGGGTCGCTCGGTCCGCATGTGGAACTGCCGGATCTGCGTGTAGGGAAGCGCGCGGATGGCCTCGGCCTGCGGGGCGAGACCCATCAGTCCCGGCATGGTGCGCAGGACGGGGAAGGGCAGGGTGCAGACAGCCCACTCCGCCCGGATTGGCCCAGACCCGGTTCGAACCACGACTCCGTCCGCATTCGGGCGTATGTCCCGGACGATCGTCTCCAGCCGCACGGGACGGGAGAGGCTCGCGGCCATGGCTTCGGGCAATCGCTGGCTTCCGCCCGACACGTAGCGACTCGGCCCCATGCCACGGCTTTGCGAGTAGAGTTGGGAAGTCCGGAACAGGTTCAGCATGGAATAGCTGTTCAAGCTGTTTCCATTGAGCGTCCGGTCGATCAGCGCGCGAGCCGCTTCGTCGAAACCGCGTTCCGCCAGAAATTGCTCGGCGGACATGTCGAACTTCGCTCCGGCGTCTCGCCAGCTCTCCGCATCTTCGAACCCCGGCTCGGCTGCGACCAGTCGGAAGAGCACGGAGCCCGGAGAGGTCTCCCGGAACGGTTCGGGAAACTGTGGGACCACGACGGTCCCATCGCTCCATTCATCGTTCAGATAGTGGGCCGTCCCATGCGCCGGAGCCGCGCCTGAGTATAGTGCGACGCCGAGTCGGTCGGCCACATCCAGCACGCGAGCATAGTTCGCCCCGATCTGTTGCCCGCCCCCTTCCGTGAATCCGTCCGCATGATCGATCGTCATCATCCGGCCGCCGACGCGGGGAAGCGCTTCCAGAACGACGACGTCGTACCCCTCCGCTTCGAGCAGCATGGCGGCGTAGAGACCGGCCAGGCCCGCGCCGAGGATGACGACCTGAGCGTCGAGCGCGGAGCGGCGTCCGCAAGCTGGAAGAAGCCCCGCACCAGCGCCTGCCAGCAACCCACCTATCGCGCTTCGACGCGTCGTTCCCAAACCCATAAACTTTCCCCGTCTTGTCATGGCGCAAGCGATGCCTAAGGCTGTTAGGCACAACAGGCTGGCACGCGCATGCGAAAAGGCAAAGTCAGGGGACGTCGAAAATGGCTGAAATTGCGGTCGAACGGAAGCCGGGCGGAGAGTGGGCGAGAGGCTGGCCCATCGTGCTGGCGAGCCTCGTGGGCATTGCGCTCTGCCTGTCGCCTCTACCCTACTGGGCGCTGATCATCATCGGCCCGGAGCTTGCCAGGGAGTTCGGCTGGTCGCGCGAAATCATCACGGCAGGATTTCTGTTCATGACCTCGGGCGTGCTGATCGGCGCTCCGGTCGCCGGACAGCTCGTGGACCGATATGGAGCGAGAAAGGTTCTGTTGCCGTCCATCGTGGCTCTAAGCCTCGGCACCATGGCGTTCTCGCAAATGAGCGCCGACCCGCGCCTGTTCTACCTCATCTTCTTCGTCACGGCCGTTTTTGGCTCCGCCACGCTTCCGATTACCTGGACCAAGGCCATCGTGAACAACTTCGACCGCTACCGGGGGCTAGCACTCGGGATCGCCCTGACGGGAACGGGGCTATTCGGCTTTATCGCGTCGCCCTCGATCCAGGCGATGATCAACGCGTTCGGCTGGCGTTGGGCCTATGTCGGCGTGGGACTGCTGCCCCTCCTACTGTCGCTTCCGCTGGCGCTCGTGCTCTTCCGCGACGACAAGGAAGACCGCCAGCTCGCCGACATGGACCGGACCGCCGACAAGCCGCTGCTAAGCTGGATCTGGGTGCCCGCGCTAATCGCGGTCGCGCTTTGCGGCGTGGTCATCACCGTTCTGTCGACGCCCAATGGCGCGGCGAAGGCCATCGGCCTCATGGCGGCGTTCTTTCTGGCCTATGTCGCTTATGTCTACTGGAAAGCCCGCACGCAGGACGTCAGCCCCATGCCGGGGCTAACCGTGCGTGAAATCTACGCCGACTACCGGTTCTGGGTCATCCTGTTCGCCTTCATGCTCCTTGGAGCGGTCGTGTCGGGAATCATCGCCAATTCCAAGTTCATCCTGCTCGACAAGGGCTATACGGACAATCAGGCGGCAAGCCTTCTGATCGGGGCGGGCGTGATCGGACTGTCCACCATGGTCGGTCGCTTGGTGGGCGGGTATCTGGTAGACCACATCTGGGCGCCGCTGGTGGGTTTCGTCTTCCTGACGGTTCCGGCCGTCGGTTGCTGGATTCTCATGGGCGACTATCCCATTGCGATGAATGTCCTGGCGCTCATTCTGGTGGGACTGGCGGCCGGCGTCGAGTTCGACCTGATGGCCTATTTCGTCAGCCGTTATTTCGGGATGAAGTCCTACGGTCGCATCTACGGCCTGATCTATGCGGCGTTCGGATTGGGATCCGGCACGTCGCCCGTGATCTTCAACTTGATCCGCGGCGACGCGGCGGACTACTCCAACGTGCTTTTGCTGGCGTCGTTCGGGTTTATCATCGGCGGCGCAGTCTTGCTGACGCTTGGAAAATATCGGGATTTCGGCCTTGATCCGCACGCTCACCCTTAGCGCGTTCCTGCTGGCGGGCTGCGCCACGACGTCGTCGGTCGAGCCGTTGCCGACCTTGTTTCCACACGATCCGGAGCGATCCGCCGGGGACATCATGCGCTCGGCCCATCTGGCAGCGGGCGGGGACGATTGGGTCCGCCCCGAAACTCTGGCCATGGACGGTTACGCCGTCTTCTATCGCGACGGACAGGCGGCGCGGCACGAAAGTCATACGATGTACCGGGTCTACGACGCCGCCAAGTCGGACGCCCACCAAGCCGATGGAAAGGTGCGCATCACATCCGTTCGCGAGGGCGTGCCCGTCATCGATATCGCCTTCGACGGACGGACGACCTTTACGGCGGACGGCCCGCAAGCCGCGTCGGAAGCGGACGCGCGGTGGGCGTCCAACTTCGGCTTCGGCGTGGTGCGCCATGCCTTGGATGAAGGCTACAGCCTATTCCGTCTGCCCGATGATCTGGTCGATGGTCGTTCCGCCTATGTCGTCAGGGTCACGGACCCGGCGGGAGGCCGGACACATTTCGCCGTCGCGCAGGACGATCACGCCATACTCAAGGTCGGTTTCGACACGGAGCGGGGCTGGCACGAACGGATCTATTCCGGCTTCTACAGCAATCCAGGTGCGACGTGGGTGCAGCCACGACGGGTCCGTCTCTACTATGACGGGGTGAAGGCCAACGAAGTGATCTGGACCCGCCATATCGTGGACGCCGAATTGCCGGATTGCCTGTTCGTCCTTCCCGAACGTGATGAGTGCGTGGGTCCCTTTGACACGGTGGACAGCGAACCCTAGCCCCATATCGAGACCGCAAGACGCGGCATGACGGGGAGGGCGCGCATGGGTCCGCAGCGATACGACACCATCATCATCGGCACGGGTTTCGCCGGTCTCGGTCTTGCGGCGAAGATGCTGGAGGCGGGGCGCGACGACGTCGTGCTGTTGGAAAAGGCCGATGCGATTGGCGGAACCTGGCGCGAAAACACCTATCCCGGCGCGGAGTGCGACGTGCCGAGCGCGCTCTACAGCTATTCCTTCGCGCCTAACCCGACCTGGGACTTCAAGTGGGCGAAGCAGAAGCAGATTCTGCAATACATCAACGATTTCGCCGACGATTTCGGACTGCGTCCTCACATCCGTCACGGCGCGAAGGTGGTGAGGGCAGACTGGCTGGACGGGGAATGGCTCGTCACGCTGGAGTCCGGCAATCAGATGCGCGCGCGCTACCTGGTCTCGGGCGTCGGGCAGCTGCACCATTCGCGCATTCCGGAGTTCGAGGGCTTGGAGACCTATAAGGGGCCTGCCTTTCACACGGCGCGGTGGGATCATTCGGTCGAGCTGGAAGGGCGCGACATCGCCTGCGTCGGCAATGCGGCGTCTGCGATCCAGCTCATTCCGGAGGTGGCGGAAGTCGCCGCCAAGCTGACCGTCTACCACCGCAGCCCCAACTGGATCTGTGAGAAGGGTGACCGGCCTTATTCCGGTCTGGAGAAGTGGATCGGCAAGGTCTTTCCGCCGCTCGCCAAGCTCTATCGCGGTCAGCTCTGGAGCCAGGGCGAATATCTCATCTGGCCCGCCATCCAGGGCAAGACGCTGCAAAGCGCACTCTTCCGCAAGCAACACGTCAAGGTGCTGGAAGAACACTTCCCGGACGACCCAGACATGCGCCGGAAGCTAACGCCCGACTATCCGGTCGGCGCCAGGCGCATTCTGTTCTCGGACAAATACATCCAGGCGCTCGCCCGACCCAATGTCGAGATCGTGTTCGATCCCATCGAGCGTTTCACGGAAGATGGGATCGTCGCGGGCGGGACAGAGCGATCGCATGACGCCGTCGCGCTGGCGACAGGCTTCATCACAAACCCCTTCCTGATGCATATCGACGTCACCGGGGAAGACGGCATGTCGCTGAAAGAGCGCTGGGCCGATGGAGCGGAGGCCTATCTGGGCGTCATGACCTCCGGATTTCCCAACCTGTTCTTCCTCTACGGTCCCAACACCAACACGGGCCACACAAGCATCGTCTACAAGTTGGAGCAGCAGTTCGAGATGGTGCTGAAGCTGATGGACCGGGCGAGCAACGGCGTCGTCGCCGTCAAGGCGGACGCGGAAGCCGAATATAACGAGGAGATGCAGCGACGCCTGCGCAACACGGCCTGGGACAAGGTGGAGGCATCTTGGTACAAGGATGGGGAGAAGGTGACCAATAACTGGCCGGGCTCGTCCAAGGAGTTCAAGCGACGCCTGACCAATCCGATCTTCGATCACTTTCGTTTCGAGAGGGCCGCCTGATGGGAACGACCCTGGGATACAAGGCCGTGCAAGGCCTGCTTCGGCTGACGAAGTATCGCAACAACATGCTTAAGGATGCGCCGCGCGGCGAGCAGCGCAACGCGCTTCCCAAGGGCAAGCAGGCCCGCCGCTGGACCCGAGCCGAGTTCGAGGGCCGAGCCGTTTGGATGTGCCATCCGGATGGCGGCGAGACGCGACAAGTCTATGTCCATCAGCATGGCGGCGGCTATGTCTACGGCATCCAGTCGATCCACTACATGGCGTTGCAGGAATTGTGCGATCATGCCCAGATGACGGTCATCATGCCGGACTACCCCTTGCCGCCCGATGCGCGCGCGCCGGACATCATCGATTGGGCCGACCGGCACTTCGCCAGCGCCGTGGACTGTTACGGGCTCGAAAAGGTCAGGCTGGGTGGGTGCAGCGCTGGCGGCAATCTCGCCCTCGCGATCCTGCAGAAGCGCGCCGCTCGCGGGGAAGGCCAGCCGGATCCCGTCATCCTCTGGTCGCCATGGGTCGATCTAGCGGAAGCGGATGCGCCGCCGTCCAAGGCCGACGACTACGAAGCGCTAATCACGCCTTATGGTCTGGAACCGGCGGTCGGAGCCTATCTGGGTGACAGCGGATTGGACCGAAACGATCCGATTGCCAGCCCAGTCAATGCGGAGCTGGACGCCTTCCCGACGCTCCACATCGTCACCGGGGAGCAGGACATCCTTCACCCCGATATCAAGATCTTCGCGGATTGCGCGCGCGCCGCAGGCGTGCTCGGCGAATATGTGTCGGAGCCGGACTATGGACACTATTGGATGTTCTACCCGGTCAAGGACCGGCATCCCACCTTGAGGCAGATCGCGGGATGGCTGCAATGAAGCTTCCAGATTCCGCGCGGAGTTGACACGGCGTGCCACCTCTCTAATCCGCCGCGCATGATCGCCATCGAAACCGTCCATGCCCGTGAAATTCTAGATAGCCGGGGCAACCCGACCCTGGAGGTCGACATAACCCTGTCCGACGGCGCCTTCGGCCGCGCAGCCGTGCCTAGCGGGGCGTCCACCGGCGCGCACGAGGCGGTGGAGCTTCGGGATGGAGAAAAGACCCGCTATCTCGGCAAGGGTGTCCGCAAGGCCGTGCTCAACGTGAACACCGAGATCGCCGATGAGATCGAAGGGCTGGAAGCCGAGAACCAGCGCGGGATTGACGAAATACTCAAGACGCTCGACGGGACGGACAACAAGGCGCGCCTGGGTGCCAATGCGACGCTCGGCGTCTCGCTGGCCCTCGCCAAGGCCGTCGCGGACAGCCAGCAGGTCCCGCTTTACCGCTATGTTGGCGGGGCCAACGCGCATGTCCTGCCCGTGCCGATGATGAACATCATCAATGGCGGCGAACATGCCGACAATCCGATCGACATTCAGGAGTTCATGGTTATGCCGGTCGGCGCGGACAGCTTCTCGGAAGCGTTGCGCTGCGGCGCGGAGATTTTTCACGCGCTCAAGGCGAGGCTCAAGGCGGACGGCCACAATACCAATGTCGGCGATGAAGGCGGCTTCGCGCCCAACCTGTCCTCTACCCGGACCGCGCTCGACTATATCCTCTCCGCCGTGGACGCGGCGGGCTACAAGGCGGGCGCGGACGTCTTCCTGGCGCTCGACGTGGCCTCGACGGAGTTTTACGAAAACGGCTCCTACGAACTGAAGGGAGAGGGCAAGAGCCTCTCCTCAGCGGGTTTCGCGGACTATCTCGCAGCCCTGGCCGACGACTATCCGATCATCTCCATCGAAGACGGCATGGCGGAGGATGACTGGGACGGCTGGCCCCGGTTGACCGACCGGATCGGGAGCAAGGTGCAGCTTGTCGGCGACGACCTGTTCGTGACCAACCCCGAACGGCTCCGTACCGGTATCGAGATGAAGTCCGCCAACTCCATTCTCGTCAAGGTCAACCAGATCGGAACCCTGTCCGAGACGCTGGACGCCGTCGACATGGCGCACCGGGCCGGCTTCACCGCCGTGATGAGCCACCGCTCCGGTGAAACGTCCGACACGACCATTGCCGATCTCGCCGTCGCCACCAATTGCGGACAGATCAAGACGGGCAGCCTCGCCCGCTCCGACCGGTTGGCGAAATACAACCAGCTGCTGCGCATCGAGGAGCAATTGGGCGACATGGCCGTCTATGCCGGTCGGAGCGTATTGCCGAAGGGGCGTTAGCGAGGCCCGCCCTAGTCCGTCCTGATCAAACCGGGATACTCGCCCATGCGATAGGCGAGACGGATTGTTTCCCCCGGAGTGTGAGCGAATGGCAGAATCCGCCGCGTGGTCAAGCTGCTCTGATTGCGTTCGAGACTATGCGGGCCGTAAATGCAGATGCGGGTGTCTAGGAAAACGGGGCCATCATTCGGGATCGTGACTTCGTAAGCCGGGAGCGTATGCGAGTCGTTGCCTGACACCTCCCGCATCGTCCGGTCGAAAACGAATGCGGGCTGCGCGACCGCATCGTCTGTATCCGCGATGATGCCGACCTCTATGGATTCGGGCAAGAAGACCGCGTCGGGCAGCTTTCGAGCTAGGCACCGCGTGACCGCGACCTGCGGCTCGTTTTCCAGCCCCGCGAGCATGATTTCCGCCATTACGACATCGGGCGGCGTGTCCGGGTCCGGCTCGTAGTTCATGGCATCGCAGCAGTGAATCGCCACAACTCGGTCTGACAGCCCCAGCGACTCTAGGATCGCCGCTACGCTTCGCGTGGAGGTCTCGTGAATGTCGATCATCTCGAAGACAACACTCTTGGCAGGGCGAATGACCATCAGCGGAACAGCGAGAGTTGCTAGAGGTCCGGTGCCGACATAGAGAGCGCGTACCACCCGTTCTCCATTCACTTCCGCACTGTCACGGATTGCGGCATCGAAGCCCCGCAAATACTGGATTGTCCTGAGATATTCATCTGAACACATGGCGGCCATAGTGGGAGAAATCGCCAGTCCCTGCGCAGTTCTGGTTTCGTCTGCGGTAATGTCGGACTTCCGGTCGAAGCCCGTGGCAAGCGTCTGGAGGATGTCTACGATCTCGAGGACTTCGGGTCGCAGCGAGTAGGCCGGGTTGTCCGGGTCGAGAAGAATCCGTGTCAGCGTTTCGATTCGTTTCAGATAAGATGAGGCCATGTCCGGTCGTTTACTCGATTTTCACTCTGTTTCCTCCATTCGATCAAGATGGTGCGCCTCCGAACCTTTCGAGCCAAGTTGCCGGTTTTCGCACTGGTCGCGCTCTATCTTTATGTCGGCTACCACGCTCTCTCCGGCAGTCAGGGGCTCGTTCAGTGGTTCGATCATGCCGAGCAGGCGGAGCGGTTGAGCGTGACGCTCGAAGCGCTGGAAGCGCGGCGCGACGCCTTGCAGGTGGAGGTCGATCTGCTGTCGTCCTCGTCGCTGGATCTCGACACGCTGGATATCGAGGCGCGCCGCATGCTGTTCGTCTCCAGGCCGGACGAAATCACAATTTGGCTTGACCCTTAGGGTCAGCCTGTCAACAAGCGCACCGCATAGAGGCGGAGCTTTGCGTGAATGCGTTCTGCCGTTAGCATGACAACGCTGTCGGAGTGCTTCATGGCCGCCAAGAAACAGAGTCCCGGCAAAGCCGCACCGCATAAGACCGATGCGGACGAACTGCTCGGCTACTATCGCGACATGCTACTGATCCGCCGTTTCGAGGAACGGGCCGGCCAGCTCTACGGCATGGGTCAGATCGCGGGCTTCTGCCATCTCTATATCGGGCAGGAAGCCGTTATCACGGGCTGCAAGGCCGCGATGCAGGACGGCGATCAGGTCATTACGGGCTACCGCGCGCACGGCCACTCGCTCGCCGTCGGCATGACGCCGGAGAGCGTGATGGCCGAGCTGACGGGCCGCGCGGCGGGTTGCTCCAAGGGCAAGGGCGGCTCCATGCACATGTTTTCCAGCGAGCATCGCTTCTATGGCGGGCACGGCATCGTCGGCGCGCAAGTGCCAATAGGAGCGGGCCTCGCCTTCGCCAACAAGTACAACGAGAACGGCGCGGTCAGCCTCGCCTTCTTCGGCGACGGGGCGTCCAACCAGGGCCAGGTCTACGAAGCGTTCAACATGGCCAAGCTGTGGGACCTGCCGGTCGTCTTCATCATCGAGAACAATCAGTACGCCATGGGGACGAGCGTGGAGCGCGCCTCCGCCGAGACCGAACTGCACAAGCGCGGGATCAGCTTCGAGATCGACGGCTATCTGGTCGACGGCATGAACGTGCTGGAAGTGCGCGACCAGGCGGCCATGGCGCTGGAGCATGCGCGCTCCGGCAAGGGGCCGATCATCCTGGAAATGAAGACCTACCGCTACCGCGGCCACTCCATGTCCGACCCGGCGAAGTACCGTACGCGCGACGAAGTCACCAAGACGCGCGAGGAGTCCGATCCCATCGAAGCCGTCAAGGCGCGTCTCCTCAAGGAGAAATGGGCCACGGAGGACGAGCTGAAAGAGATCGACAAGGACATCAAGGCCGCCGTCAAGAAAGCCGCCGACTTCGCCGTGGAAACACCGGAACCCGACCCGAGCGAACTTTGGACGGACGTTCTGATCGAGGTGGAGGCTTAGCGCCTTGCACCTCGTCCAAGTCAATATCGCGCAGATCCGCCACGCTTCCATCGACGCGCCGGAGATGAATAGCTTCACCGACCGGGTGGAGGCGATCAATGCGCTGGCACGGCGCTCGCCGGGCTATGTCTGGACGTTGGAAGGCGATGATGGCGTCGGTGCGACCCGGATCGAGGTGTTCCCGGACAATCCGAACATCATCATACAGCTGTCCAAGTGGGAAAGCGTGGAGAGCCTCTTCCAATTCGCCTACAAGACGGCGCATGCCAAGCTCATTACCGCAAAGGAAGACTGGTTCGTGCCCGTGCCGAACATCGCCAATCTCGCGCTCTGGTGGGTGGCGGAGGACCATTTGCCGACGATCGCAGAGGCCAAGGCAGCCCTGACCCGCCTGCACCGTGATGGCCCCACGCCGGCGGCGTTCGATTTCCAGACGCCATTCGATTCCGCTGGTCACCCCGTCGCGACGCACTGGCCGCGAAAGGATTGTGCTTGATGCCTACTGAAATCCAATACCTTCTCTCTGCCGTCGGACTGTACCTCGTCATGATCGTGATGCAGGCGGTGTCCGCTACCGTCTCGCGCAAGGCGAGCGTGTCCGATCTGGTCGGAGCGCGGGACGACTTGCCCGCGACCGGGCTGACGCCGTTTCACGGCCGCACCAAGAGGGCGCAGGCCAACATGACCGAAGGCATGGTAATGTTCGTGCCCTTGGTGCTCGCGGCAGCCTATCTCGACGCGTTCACGCCGCTGACGGCGCTCGGGGCGGCGATGTTTTTCTACGGGCGGCTGGCATTTGCGCCGCTCTACTATCTCGGCACGCCCTGGCTGCGGACTATCGCCTGGTTCGTGTCCATCATCGGGATCCTGCTGATCCTCTGGGAGCTCGTTCTGTGATCCGATATCCCCATATTGCCTGCTCAGGCCGACTTGATCGGCCTGCCCATCACCTAAGCCTAGATCTCTGGGAAATGGGTTCGCCGATCGAGTCGGCGAAAGCGGATGAAACGAAGGTGCTCTGAAGAATGGCTATCGATATTCAGATGCCCGCCCTGTCTCCGACGATGGAGGAGGGGACGCTGGCGAAGTGGTTGGTCAAGGAAGGCGACACGGTCTCCTCCGGCGATCTGCTGGCCGAGATCGAAACGGACAAGGCGACCATGGAAGTCGAAGCCGTGGACGAGGGCACGATCGGAAAGCTGCTGGTCGCGGAAGGCAGCGAAGGCGTGAAGGTCGGCGCAGTCATCGCTCAGCTGCTGGAAGAGGGAGAGAGCGCGGACGATTTGGGCGAGGTCACCTCGCAACCCGCCGCTAAGCCGTTCGACGACGAAATGGGCGACAAGGACCCCGGCACGGCGGGTCCGGCCCATCCGGAAAATGCCGCCGCTGACCGCGATGGCTCCGAAGGTCACGCGCCGGTCGGCAGGCCCGTCGCCGACGACCCGGCCATTCCGACCAACATCAAGATGGTCGAGACCACGGTGCGCGACGCGCTGCGCGACGCCATGGCCGAGGAAATGCGCCGGGACGAGACCGTCTTCGTCATGGGCGAGGAGGTCGCGGAATACCAAGGCGCCTACAAGGTCACGCGGGAGCTGCTGCAGGAGTTCGGGGCGAAGCGCGTCGTGGACACGCCGATCACGGAATACGGATTTGCGGGCATCGGTGTGGGCGCGGCCTTCGGCGGGCTGAAACCCATCGTGGAGTTCATGACGTGGAACTTCGCCATGCAGGCCATCGACCATATCATCAACTCGGCCGCCAAGACGCTCTACATGAGCGGTGGGCAGATGCGCTGCCCCATCGTGTTCCGCGGCCCCAACGGCGCGGCGAGCCGCGTGGGCGCGCAACACAGTCAGGACTATTCCTCCTGGTACGCCCACGTGCCGGGGCTGAAAGTCATCGCGCCCTATGACAGTGCGGATGCCAAGGGCCTGCTTAAGGCCGCGATCCGCGACCCCAACCCGGTCGTGTTCCTGGAGCATGAGTTGATCTACGGCGAGAGCTTCGACGTGCCGGACATGGATGACTTCCTGATCCCCATCGGCAAGGCCAAGGTCCGCCGCGAAGGCTCCGACGTGACCATCACGGCGCATTCCCGCATGGTGAAGTTCGCGCTGGAGGCCGCTGAAATCCTGTCGGGCGAAGGGATCGAGGCCGAGGTCATCGACCTGCGCACACTCCGCCCGCTCGACACGGACACGATCATCGAATCTGTCAAGAAGACCAACCGCATCGTCTGCGCCGAAGAAGGCTGGGGCCAGCACGGCGTCGGCGCCGAAATCGCCGCGCGTGTGGTGGACGAGGCCTTCGACTATTTGGATGCCCCGCCCGCGCGCGTGTTCCAGAAGGACGTGCCGTTGCCTTACGCCGCGAATCTGGAGGCGATGAGCCTTCCGGGGACGGAGGATGTTGTGAAGGCGGCGAAGGCTGTGTGCTATCGGTGAGAATGAAGTTCTCTGATGGATACGAACTGCTTCCAGTCGATTTTGGCACCCCAGAGAGAGTGTCTTATGACGGGATCAGTTTGGGAATCGATTTCCGACTTGATGTTGGAGAGACAGAGCAAACGGCTGAAAGATGGTGCAGGATAGTTTTTAAACCGATCTGGTTTGCAGTTGGGCACTCGTCATTCGAGGATGGAAAGAGAGCGTTTTTAGATTTCGACCCGATTGATGCCCTTGGTCTGTATCCTGCTGCAAGCCATGCACAATTTAAAGGCCTTGATCTGGTGGGATATAAATTTCGTCATTTTGATGAAACGATCAGAGTTATCACTTTTGACAAACCGGACGTGTGCGAAATTACACGTGAACAACGGTTCGCCAAAATCGAGAAAACATAGGTTTTTACATGCCCGTTGAAGTCCTCATGCCTGCTCTGTCTCCCACAATGGAGGAGGGCACGCTCGCCAAGTGGCTCGTCAAGGAAGGCGACAGGGTCGCGTCCGGCGACGTGCTGGCGGAGATCGAGACGGACAAGGCGACCATGGAGGTCGAGGCGGTGGACGAGGGGACGGTCGCGAAGCTGCTGGTCGAGGGCGGTAGCGAGGGCGTGAAGGTCAATGTGCCGATCGCGCTGCTGCTGGAGGATGGCGAGGACGAGGGCGCGCTGCAGGGTTATGCGGTGGCGAAGGTCGACGAAGGCAATGTCGAGGATGAGACCGGCGCGGCGGAGATGCGGCAGACGCGCTATGCCAAAGAGCCAGAGGAGATGGCTGCGACCGATAAATCGTCCGCTCCTTCCCGCGGACGCGGGAAACCAGTCCTTGCCAAAAACTCCAATGTGGGTGAGCCACTGGATCCCCGCGTTCGCGGGGATGAGCGGAAGGGGGAGAGGATATTCGCCAGCCCCCTTGCGAAGCGCCTGGCCGAGCAGGCCGGCTTGGACCTCGACTCCATTGCCGGGTCCGGTCCGAATGGTCGGATCGTGAAAGCGGATGTGGAGAAGGCCAAATCGTCTCAGGTCCTCGTCTCGGAGCCGGTCGAGTCTGGCAAGACGACGGAAGCGGCTCCGCTTGCCGCCGCCACGACAGAAGTCGGCCTGCCGCGCGCGACGGCCGGCGTCGAAGAGCTCGCCAAGATGGGCGTGCCACCGGAATCCTACCGCCTGGAACCGCTCGACGGCGTGCAGAAGGTCATCGCGCGACGCCTGACCTCCTCCAACATCAACGTGCCCGACTTCCCGCTCACCATCGACTGCGAGATCGACGCGCTGCTGGCCATGCGCAAGGAACTGAACGGCCAGGCACCCGACGGTGTGAAGATCAGCGTCAACGACATGCTGATCCGCGCCTGCGCGCTCAGCCTCAAGGCCGTGCCGGACGGTAATGCCAGCTACACGGCGAACGGCATCGCTTACCACCACAATGCCGATGTGGCCGTGGCGGTGGCGACGGACCGAGGCCTGATCACGCCCATCGTGCGCCAGGCCGAGAACAAAGGCCTGTCCGTCATCAGCGCCGAGATGAAGGACCTCGCCACGCGCGCCCGCGACGGAAAGCTCAAGCCGCAGGAATATCAGGGCGGCAGTTTCTCCATCTCCAATCTCGGCATGTTTGGGATCAAGTCGTTCGGCTCCATCATCAATGAACCGCACGGCATGATCCTGTCGGTCGGAGCGGGCGCACCGCGTCCCGTGGTCAAGGACGGCGCGTTAGCCATCGCCACGGTCATGACGGTCACGCTGACCTGCGATCACCGCGTCGTGGACGGGGCGGCGGGCGCGCGCTGGCTGCAGCATTTCAAGGGTCTTATCGAAAATCCCCTGACCATGATGCTCTGATGCATGGCCCTTGAGGCACGGGACTTGCAGACCTAGTCTGACGTCCTGTCCGACCGGAGCCGACCATGGTGCTGAAATTCCTGACCGCCGGAATTATCACGGCTCTCCTTGCCGGAGGTGCCGTCTATCTAGGTCTGGACGACGACATGATCGCCGCGCTCCAGACCGATGGCGAGACGGTCGATGCGTCGGACTCCGCCTATGAGGTCGAGACCGTCGCGCCTCGCACAATGGTTGACGTCGCGCAGGAACCGGTCGTGGACAAACCCGAAGCCGTGACGGTCCAGCCGGAGATTGCCAAGCAACCTGTTACAGCTCCGGTCGCGCTCGCCCAAAGCTGGATCGACTTCGACCTCCTGCTGGCGGAAGCCGACAAGCTATCCATTCCCGACGCCCGGGACGACGCCTATCTCAACATCCTTGACGCCGCATTGCAGGACGAGAAGTATGAAGTCGCCAAGAGCCTTGTCTTCGACCTGTCCTCCCCGGAACTGCGCGACACGGCCCGGCAGCGCATCGGCATCGCCTATGCGCGCGACGGCCTTCTGAAAGACGCGTTCGCCATGGTGGAAGAGGTCGAGGTCGAACCGTTGAGCGATCCGATCCGGCTGGAGATCATCCGCAGCGTCGCGCGAACCGAGCGCTAGCGACTGGGCTCCGGACGGACTTTGCTCTAGAGAAGCGCGCCAAAAAACCGTAAGCGTTCCGCGTTGAGAACAAGGGACCTTCATGGCAGATTTCGATGTCATCATCATCGGCTCCGGGCCCGGCGGTTACGTGACCGCGATCCGGGCGAGCCAACTCGGCATGAAGACCGCCATCATCGAAAAGGCGGATCTGGGCGGCGTCTGCCTGAACTGGGGCTGCATCCCGACCAAGGCCATGCTGCGTTCCGCCGAGGTCTATGAGAACATGCAACACGCCAAGGCCTACGGTCTGAGCGCGGAGACGGGCTATGACCTCAAGGCGATCGTCAAGCGCTCCCGCGACATCGCCGCACAGCTCTCGGCGGGCGTGAAGCATTTGATGAAGAAGAACAAGGTCACGGTGATCGGCGGCCACGCCTCGTTGAAGCCCGGCAAGCCCGCGCCCATCGTCACGGTGAACGACAAGGACTACACGGCCGATCACGTCATCCTCGCACCCGGCGCGCGCGCCCGGACCATCCCGCAGGCAGGACTGGAACCGGACGGCAAGTTCATCTGGACGGCGCGTGAAGCCATGGTCCCGGACACGATCCCGGAACGGCTTCTCGTCATCGGGTCCGGCGCGATCGGGATGGAGTTCGCCAGCTTCTTCTCCGCCTTCGGCGCGAAGACGACCGTAGTGGAGATGATGGACCGCATCCTTCCAGCCGAAGATGCGGAGGTGTCCGCCTTCGCGCAGAAGCAGTTCGAAAAGCGTGGCCTGGTCTTCAGGCTCGGCACTCAGGCGTCGCTGAAGACGCATGCCAAAGGCGTCACCGCAACCTTCACCAAGGACGGCAAGGAAGACACGGCGGAGTTCGACCGGGTCGTGCTGGCGGTGGGCATCGTTGGAAACGTCGAGGATATGGGTTTGGACGCGCTCGGCGTAAAGATCGACCGGACGCACATTCAGATCGACGAGTTCTCCCGCACGGGCGTTCCGGGCCTCTACGCCATTGGCGACGTGACGGGCGCGCCGTGGCTGGCGCACAAGGCCTCGCACGAGGGCATCATCTGCATCGAGAAGATCGCCGGGCTGGACCCGCACCCGCTGGTCCCGAACCGCATTCCCGGATGCACCTACTGTCATCCGCAGGTCGCCAGCGTAGGTCATACGGAAGCACAGGCGTTAGAGGCTGGGCACGAGGTGAAGGTCGGCAAGTTCCCCTTCATCGGGAATGGCAAGGCGATTGCGCTCGGCGAGCCGGAAGGCTTCGTGAAGACGGTGTTCGACGCCAAGACGGGTGAATTGCTCGGCGCTCACATGATCGGCGCGGAAGTCACCGAACTGATCCAGGGCTACGCGATCGCGCAGACCTTGGAAACGACGGAACACGAACTGATCGAGACCGTCTTTCCGCATCCGACCCTATCGGAAATGATGCACGAAGCGACCCTGTCGGCCTTCGACCGGACGATCCACTTCTAGTCGGCCAGAACGGTTTTCGCATCAAAGGCGTTCGGCTTTCGACCGCGGCGCAACCAGTTCCCGAACGCGGTTTTCTTGGCCAGCATCGGCTTCTCGACATAGGTCCATGACAGCCAGGAGAGGGCGAAGACGGGCACGACGGCTAGGGCGAACAGTTCCGTCACGCCGAGCTCTGGCATGACCGCGAACAGGCTCTGCATGACCACCCAATGGTAGATGTAGACCCCGTAAGACACATCGTCGAGCTTCTGCAGGACGGCTAGCTTCGGCGCGCGGGCGTAGGCAATGGTGATGACGAGCCACGCCAGGATGACGTTCATCGCGATCTCCAGCATGGGACTGCCGCGCAGCAGCCAGCACAAGGCCAGCAGGACCGGCACGGCCGCCCAGGTATAGGCGAACCGGTCGCGATAGGCGTAGATGGTTGCGCCTAACCCATAGGCGATGCCGAACCGGACGGCGTTCTCCACCGTGCCGGGCAGGGTCTCGAACACGCCCAGCGTCTGGCCGACGATCCACAGGGTGGAGGGCAGGATGAACTGCGCCAGCACCATCCATTTTCTGCGCATCAGCCCGACCGAGAAGATCAGCAGTGTCGCGATATAGCACAGGATCTCGTAGCGCAGCGTCCATAGCGGGGCGGAGGCGAACGGCTCGCCATTGCCCTCGAACACGCCCGGCAGGATCATGGAGGTATCGTAGAAGCTCAGGACGCGCAGGGGCTGCCAGAGCACGTCGGGATGGGACAGGTATGAGAGGAGCGGCAGTGTTGTGAGCACCGCGCCCACCATAAGGACGAACAGGACATGCACGATCAGGGCCGGGAAGATGCGAAGCAGGCGCGCCGACGCGAAACTCGGCCCGTCCCCGCGATAGAGCATGGATTTCGTGACGAGAAAGCCGCTCGCCACGAAGAAGAGGTTCACGGCCAGATAGCTGAAGGAGTAATTGTAGAATACATGCGGTTCGAGATCGGGGCTACCCGCGCCGATGACGTAGGCATGGCCGACCATCACCAGCACCGCGAATGTCAGCCGCAGCGGAGTGAAGAAATTGTCGTGGCCGTCGCGTATGCGCACCGCATTGTCCCTGTTTCGCACGTTTCGAGCCCCATCTACTGTCCCGAGGTTAAGGAACGCAAAAATCGCGCCAGACGGGAGTGGTGGACGAAAAATAAGTTTTGCGGCGCGAATCCCCGCACCCGCATTCGCCTCTTGTGAATCGTCCCTCCCCACGCCACTTAGGCTCCGCCATGGCTACCCTGATCGACCTCGACAACCGGCCCGCGCCGCGACCGCGCCATCCCGAAAAGGCCAACCGGCCCGAGACCGAGGTGCTGCGCAAACCCAAATGGATCAGGGTCAAGGCCCCGACCTCCAAGGGCTATGCCGAGACGCGCAAGATCGTGAAGGATAAGGGCCTCGTCACCGTGTGCGAGGAAGCGGCCTGTCCCAATATCGGCGAGTGCTGGGAGAAGTCCCACGCTACCTTCATGATTTTGGGCGAGATCTGCACGCGCGCCTGCGCTTTCTGCAATGTTGCGACCGGCTTGCCGCAAGCCGTCGACAGGGCGGAGCCCGCCAAGATTGCGGAAGCGGTATCGGAAATGAACCTGCAACACGTGGTCATCACGTCGGTGGACCGGGACGACCTCGCCGATGGGGGAGCGCAGCACTTCGTCGACGTCATCGAAGCCATCCGGGCGACATCGCCCAAGACCACGATCGAGATCTTGACGCCGGACTTTCTGCGCAAGGGCGATGCGCCCAACCGGGTGATCGACGCGCGTACGGACGTGTTCAACCATAACCTAGAGACCGTGCCGCGCCTCTACCTCTCCATCCGCCCCGGCGCGCGCTACTACCATTCGCTACGCCTCCTGGAGCGGGTCAAGGAGCGCGACCCCAGCCAGTTCACCAAGTCCGGCCTGATGGTCGGTCTCGGCGAGAGCAAGGAAGAGGTCATGCAGGTCATGGACGATATGCGGAGCGCGGGCATCGATTTCCTGACCATCGGCCAGTACTTGCAACCGACCCGTCGCCACGCCAAGCTGGAACGCTTCGTCACGCCGGAAGAGTTCAAGGCCTACGAGACCATTGCTCGCGCCAAGGGCTTCCTGATGGTGTCCGCCAGCCCGTTGACGCGCTCGTCCTACCACGCCGATAGCGATTTCGCGCAGCTGCGCGCTGCCCGCGACGCACAGCTGGCACGCTGATGCCGTCTACCAGTTTTCTGGAGCGCATTCCGCATGCGCCCGACTGCGTCATGTCGCTCGTGACCGATGTGGAACGCTATCCCGACTTCATCCCGGCCATGGCAGCGCTGCGCAAGACTCGCGACCTGCCGGATGGGTTCGAGGCGGAAGCGGTAATCTCCTATAAGGGAATCAGCGAGACGTTCGGCTCGCGGGTCAAGCTGGACCCGGATGCCCGCACCGTGTCGGTGGTAAAGTCCCAGCGCGGTGGGCCCGTGAAGAGCCTGAACAATCGGTGGGCCTTTCACGAACTGTCGGACGGCTCCACTCTGGTCGACTTCCATGTCGATGTCCGCCTCGTCTTTCCGCTGGAAGGCTTGCTCCGTCAGAAGTTCGACAAGGCCAAGACCGTGATCCGCGACGTCTTCATCGGTCAAGCGGAGGCGCACTGCCCACGCGTGGGCCTGTCCCGGGACAAGATCGACCTGTCGGCCGAAATGGCGGCTCTAGGACTCGAAAGCCGCGACGGCTTCGTCTAACAATTTTATGGCATGGATGACCGCGTAATCGCGCACCCGGTTCCGGCTGGGCGCATCGAAGTGTTCGAGGCTTGCCGTGACGCCGGACGGGCTGGCCACGCCGAAGCAGACCGTTCCGACAGGCTTGTCTTCAGTGCCGCCGCCGGGTCCCGCGACGCCCGTGATGGAAATGGCGATGTCGACGCCCAGCCGATTGCGCGCACCCGCCGCCATCTCCGCTGCGACCGTCTCGCTCACGGCTCCATGCGCTTCGAGACTATCCAGTGAAACGCCGAGCAGGCGATGTTTGAGGTCGTTGGAATAGGTCAGCATCCCGCCCATGAAGTAGGCCGAGCTTCCCGGCATGGCCGTGAGCGCCGCCCCTAGCAGCCCCCCCGTGCAGCTCTCCGCCACGCCGATCGTGACCTTTTTGGTCTGGGCCGCGTCCAGGAGCGCTTCGGACGCGCGGAAGATATCTGCCAGCACAGGGTCGGTCATGCGGGGATTTCCACCGTCGCGGTCGCCTGCGCAGCGATGCCTTCGCGGCGACCCGTGAAGCCGAGCGTTTCCGTCGTCGTCGCCTTGATGGAGACTCGCGACGAGGGCAGATCGAGAAGGTGGGCCACCCGTTCGCGCATCGCCTGCCGATAGGGCTTCACCTTGGGCCGCTCACAGATGATCGTCAGATCGACGTGTCGCACGAGGCCGCCCTGATCCCGTGCCAGATCGACGGCGTGTTGCAGAAACCGGTCGGAGCTCGCGCCGCGCCATTGCGGGTCGGATGGCGGGAAGTGATCGCCGATATCGCCTTGCGCCACCGCACCAAGGATGGCGTCGGTGATGGCATGCAGCCCGACATCGGCATCGGAATGCCCGACGAGCGTGTAAGGGCTGTCGATCTCGATCCCGCAAATCCAGAGCGGTTCGTCACTCTCCTCCAGCCTGTGCACGTCGAAGCCCGATCCGGTGACGCAGAGTGTCCGTCCTTGCAGCATGGCTTCGGCCTTGGCGAAATCCTCAGGGAAGGTCACCTTGAAATTCCGTTCGTCTCCCGGCGTGAAGGCAAGGGACAGGCCCGCATCCCGCGCCACGGCAATGTCGTCATGGGCCGAGACATCAGGGGGCAGGGCGTCATAAGCCGACTTGATACGGTCGTACCGAAACGCCTGCGGTGTCTGCACACGCCTTAGCGTGTTCCGGTCGACGGCCACGAAACCGTCCGACTTCAGGGCATCGACAATGGGCAGTGCAGGCACCGCACCGTCATATCGATCCAGAGCTTCCAACAGTGGCCTTACAAGGTCCGCATCGAGAAAGGGCCGGGCCGCGTCATGGATCAGAACGATGGCGGGCGGATCATCCGCAAGGGCTTCGAGTCCGGCGCGAACGGAGGCCGTGCGGCTGTCGCCCCCCGTCACGATCAGGCTTGCGCTATCGAGAGCCTCCGCTCGGGTGTCGTCAGGAGCCACGACCAGCACGGTTCGGTCGAACAGACCGGTCTCCGATGCATGTTTGAGCGTCCAGTGGAGGAGAGGTTTTCCCGCTACATGCCTGTACTGCTTGGGTAATTTTCCACCTGCTCTCTCTCCGCGTCCTGCGGCGACCAATATGAGGGCGCGGTCTGTCAAAGAGGTCGGACTCCGGTGCTGAATTATTGTGCAAGAGCGAAGGGCGCTTTACGGACACCGTGATGGCAAACCCGATCCGACTCGGCAAGCTGGAGCTTCGTTCCCGCGTTCTCGTCGCGCCCATGTCCGGCGTGACCGACCTGCCGTTCCGTCGCATTCTGTCGCGCTTTTCGCCCGGCGCGGTCGTATCGGAGATGATCGCGGGCGAAGGACTCGCCAAGGACGATCCGGAGAACGTGGCCCGCGCGGCGGGCGGTCGCGATATCCGGCCCATGGCCGTCCAGCTGGTCGGGCGCGATCCCCACTGGATGGCGGAAGGGGCGAAGAAACTGGAAGCGGCGGGTGCAGAACTGATCGACATCAATTTCGGGTGCCCGGCCCGGAAGGTCGTGACAGGGATGAGCGGGTCCGCCCTCATGCGCGAACCCGAACTGGCGCGCGACATCGTGGCGGCCGTCGTCTCGGCTGTCCAGGCGCCCGTGACCGTAAAGATGCGGCTCGGCTGGGACGGCGACAGTCTCAACGCCCCGCGCATCGCGACGGACGCAGTGTCCGCCGGTGCGGTCGGCATCACGGTGCATGGCCGGACCCGTTGCCAGTTCTATGAAGGAAAAGCCGACTGGGCCGCCGTGCGCGCGACGCGCGACGCGGTCGACGTGCCGCTGTTCGTCAACGGCGATATCGGCGACGGTGGGTCCGCGCTCGAAGCCATCCGGCAATCCGGAGCCGATGGGGTCATGGTCGGTCGGTCGCTGATCGGCAGGCCCTGGGGCCTCGCCCCGATCATGGCAGCGATGGACGGCACCCCAGAGCCGAGCGTGCTCACGGCGCGCGAGATGACCCGTCACGCGCTCGATCACTATGCCGAAATGCTCGCCTTCTACCCGCAGCGCAAAGCGGTCCGCGTTGCGCGGAAACACCTTGTCGGCTACGCGACGGCCGCTGGGCTGTCCGCCGACGACCCGGTCCGCCAGCGTCTGGCCCGGTCCGACGATGCCGACGAGGTGAAAGACCTCCTGTCCCGCCTGTTCCACGACGCGCGGAGGGACGCGGCATGAATACGGACCTGCTGGAGGACTGGCCGTTTCCGATCTTCCGTGTCCGGGACGGCGAGGTGCTGTTCGCCAACATGGCGGCCGAGGAATGGACCGGCGAAAGCCTGCGCAAGATGCAGGGCCGCAAGGTCTGCAAGATCGTTCGAACGGAGCCGGACCTGGCCGATCAGCTCGCCAAGTCCGTCGAGATCGGGACGGCCCTGACGACGCGCGGCTGCCAAGCGACCTTGGACCGGGGCGGAACCCTGACCTGCCACGTCACCGTCTATCCCACGGGCGAAGGTTGCCACGGCGTATCGTTCTGGCTGGCCGGCCCGCGCCCTCGCGAAAGCGCCCTGGGGGTTCCGGTCGTGTCGGGCATGGGCCGAATGATCGCGCACGAACTCAAGAATCCGCTGGCGGGCATCAAGGGCGCGGCCCAGCTTCTGCGCGATGACGTGACGACGGATGAGGGCCGGGCCTTGCTCGACCTGATCGGGTCGGAAATCGACCGCATTCGCCGCCTGGCCGATCGCATGGAAACCCTTGGCGATCGCGATCCCGATACGGACGAGTCGGTAAACATTCACACCATATTGCGACAGGCGCGCCGCATCGTGCAGTCGGCCGAACCTCGCCTGATCTTCACGGAACGCTACGATCCGTCCCTGCCACACGCGGCCGGGGACACGGACACGCTGATGCAGGCCCTGCTGAACCTGATCCGCAACGCCCAGGATGCATTGGTTGACACGGACGCACCTGAGATCGAGCTCAAGACCACTTTCCGCGCTGGCGTGACGGGCATGAGCGCGAATGGCAAGCGCGCCCGCAATGTACCCATCGAAATCAGCGTGACCGACAATGGGCCCGGCATTGCCGACGATCTTCAAGACCTGATCTTCCAACCTTTCGTGTCGACCAAGAAGGACGGGCAGGGACTCGGTCTCGCCCTCGTGTCCAAGGTCGCCAAGGCGCATGGCGGTCTGGTCGAGGTCGCCTCCCGGCCCGGTCGCACCACATTTTCGATCCTGCTTCCCGCTCCCAGCCGCGAGGTCCCATGAAATACGACGTTCTCCTAGCCGATGACGACGACTCGATCCGTCTCGTGCTCAGCAAGGCCCTGACTCGGGCCGGTCATACGGTTCGGGCGACGGACAATCCGCAGACCCTTATGAAATGGGCGGAGGCCGGACATGGCGACATCGTCTTGACAGACGTCATGATGGACGGCCGGGAAGTCTTCGATTTCCTGCCGGACCTTTCCCAGAAGCGTCCCAAGCTGCCCATCATCGTCATCTCCGCCAACAATACGGTCAACACGGCCATCAAGTCGGGCCAGCACCGCGTGTTCGAATACGTGCCCAAGCCGTTCGATCTCGACGAGATCACCTCTGCGGTCGCGCGGGCGGGGCAGACGGTCGGCACGCGGCGATCGCGTCCGCAACAGGGACGGGGGCTGCCCATGATCGGGCGCTCCGCCGCCATGCAGCCCGTCTTCCGCGCCGTATCGCGCTACGCGGCCGCGAACCTGCCCGTGCTGATCCACGGTTCCGTGGGGACGGGCAAGGATCTGGTGGCGCGACTGCTGCACGATGGCGGGCCTCGCCGCGAGCGGCCCTTCCTGCGCACGACCGACTTCGAGAACACCTCGCTGACCCTGCAGAAGGTCAATGGCGGCGATCTCTATGTCGACGAGGTGGCGGAGCTGTCTGCGGCGCAGCAGGAACGGCTGCTGGCCTTCCTGACGGAAAGCGAGATGATTCCGGCATCCGAGCGCCCGCGCGTCATCTGCGCCACCCGCAAACAGTTGCGGCGGGAAGTCGCGGAAGGACGCTTCCGCGACGATCTCCTGTTTCGGATCAATGTCGCGGAAATCCGCATTCCGGCCCTGTCCGCCCGAGGGCGCGACACGGTGGAACTGGCCGAAGCGTTCCTGTCCCAGGCCAGCCCCAGCCAGAACCGGCGGTTCTCGACGGACGCTCTGGAAGTGCTGCAACGGCACGAATGGATCGGCAATGTGCGGGAACTGGAAAATATCGTCCGACGCCTGGCCGTGCTCTATTCCGACGACGTCATCACGGCGGACATGGTGCTGCAGGAGTTTTCCAAGGATATCCGGACGGACGGCGAAACGGATGCGTCCGACAAGTTCGACCGCCAGCTTGCCCTGGCCTGTCGTGCCCTGCTGGACGGGGACGACGCGGAGGAGGGCCAGTCGCACTATCAGACCGCGATGGGATGGATCGAAAGGCCGCTCATCACCGAAGCGTTGCGGGTCACGGGCGGCAACCGCGCCAAGGCCGCCGACCGGCTTGGCATCCACCGCAATACGCTGCGCACCCGCATCAAGTCGCTCGATCTGCAGTAGATGCCCGCGCATGACTGTTGAAAACGGGTCACAGTGATGTAATCCTGCAACAGTGAAGGAGCTGTCGCGCTCCGGTGTCGCAGGGAGTGCATGACCCAGTCGCTGGCCATACGAGGTGCCGTTCCGGCCGCGAGCGCGAATGACGCGCGACACCCCGCGCCTGACGCCGCGCTGCTCAAGACTATGCCGAAGATCGCGCGCTCGGCCCTGTTCGGCGTGTTCTTCTTCGGGGCCGTGGCATTGATGGTGCTCGGCGCGGTGCTGAGCCTGAGCGCCGACGAGCAGAAAGTGGGCCTCGCCGATACGCTGCTTCGGGCCAATCTGGTTCTGATCGTTTTCCTGCTGCTCTATCTCGGCTTGCGAGTGCGGCAGACTCTGTTTTCTCCGCCGAGCGGGGAGTCCGCGCCGCTGCTTCACCGCCGGTTCGTCGCGATTTTCAGTCTCGCCGCCCTGGTCCCGGCCATCGTGATCGGTGGGTTCTCCGCCTTCCTGATCTCCCAAAACATTTCCAGCCTGTTCGGCTCCGACGTGCAACGGAACATGGAGAGCGCGCAGGCGATCCTGTCGGACTATGTCGATCAGGAGATCGGTCAGCTCACCACCGATCTGGGTCTGGTTCGGCAGGCCCTGGATGAGCGTCAGTCCGGCATTCTGGACCGCATCTCCCTTACGGCGGAACTTCAGATCATCGCCCGCGTGCGGGACCTCGACGCGCTGATCCTGCTCCGAGACGACGGTCAGGCCCTGGCCCAGGTGTTGGGACCGCGTGCGCCCGCCTTCGAGGTGCCGCGTCCATCCGTGCTGCGTGCCGTCAGTGCCGAGCAGGTCGATTATCTGCAGAACGACGACACAAACTATCTGATCGCCCTGGTGCGCCTGTCGCCGGATAGCGACATGCTGCTCTATGCGGGCCGCCGGCTGCGGTCGTCCTCCGAAGTCCTGTCCAATCTGCAAGGCATCGGGGAGGCGTCGGCGCGGATCGACGCGTTCACGGACAATCAGTCCCGCATGAACCGCATCTTCGCGCTGACCTTCATCGAGACCGCCATGCTTCTGCTGATCGCTGCGGTCTGGCTCGGCCTATTCCTGGCCAACCGAATTATCGAACCACTATCCAAGCTGGTCATGGCGGCGGAGCGGGTCCGGTCCGGGGACATGGGCGCGCGCGTGAATGTATCTGGGGAGTGGGGGGAGATCTCCGACCTCGGCAGCGCGTTCAACCGGATGACGCAACAGCTTCACGGCCAGCGCGAGGAATTGATTCGGGAACACGATGTCTCGGAACAGCGACGACAATTCTCCGAAGCGGTGCTCTCCGGCGTGCGCGCCGGGGTTCTCGGCCTGACGGAAAGCGGACGGATCACGCTGATCAACGCATCTGCGGAGCGTTTGCTCGGTCTTCCGGCGGAAGCGGCGCTCGACCGTCCGATCACGGAGCTGTTGCCCGAATTCGCCCCAGCCTTCTTGGCCGCGCGGGAAAGCGTGGCCAATCGCGCGGAGGACCAGATATCCTACGAGACCGAGGCGGGCGCGATCAATATCGACCTGCGCGTGGCGAGCTATAAGGGCGCGCAGCGCGATACGGGCTGGGTCGTCACCTTCGACGACATGACGCGCCTCGTCAGCGCGCAACGCCAATCCGCCTGGCGGGAAGTGGCGCGCCGCATTGCCCACGAGATCAAGAACCCCCTGACGCCGATCCAACTCTCCGCGGAACGCCTGTCGCGCAAATATGGCCGTGTGCTGACCGAAGACCGGGAAGTCTTCGACAGCTGCACCCAGACCATCATCCGCCAGGTCGGATCGCTGGAACGCATGGTTGATGCGTTCTCCGCTTTTGCGCAGATGCCCCAGCCCGAATTCGAGCAGGCCGATCTGGGCGATGTCCTGTCGGACGTGCTGTTCGAGCAGGGCGTGGCCTTCCCGGAGGTCCGGTTCGTCAGGGACGGCGCCTGGCCTGCGAGCCTGCCGGTTCGCATCGACGAACGGCTGATGACCCAGGCCCTGACCAATATCTACAAGAACGCGGCCGAGGCCGTGCTGCGCGAAGCGGACCAGCGCGACGAGAGCTGGGTCGGCCAAGTGACGACGCGCATCCGCGAACGGACCGGCCGCATCGAGGTCGTGATCACGGATAACGGGCCCGGCTGGCCAATGGCCGACATCGACCGATTGCTCGAACCCTATGTTTCGACGCGGGAAGGCGGCACAGGGCTGGGCCTGCCGATCGTCAAGCGCATCGTGGAGGATCACGGCGGCACGATCGACCTGTCGCTGCGCGAAGATGGCCGCCGGGGGGCCCAGATCTGCGTCTCGCTGGAAATCGAGACCTTGCAAGCTCTTGAGAAGGAGGCGGCGGAGTGAACAACGCGACCGAGACCATTGCCAATCAGGATATCCTTATCGTGGAGGACGAAGCGGACATCCGGTCCCTGATCGCGGGAATCCTGCAGGACGAAGGTCATGCAACCCGCGAGGCGGCCACGTCCGACGAAGCGCTGGAAGCCGTCCGCGCCCGCGAACCCAACCTCGTCATCCTGGATGTGTGGCTCAAAGGCAGCTCCATGGACGGTATCGAGCTTCTCGATCTGTTGAAGCAGACCACACCTGACCTGCCGGTCATCATCATCAGCGGCCACGGAACGGTCGAAACGGCCGTGTCGGCCATCCGCAAGGGCGCGTATGACTACATCGTCAAGCCCTTCAAGGCCGACAAGCTGATCGTGACGGCAGTGCGCGCTCTGGAAGCCGCCCGGCTGCGACAGGAGAACCGAGAGCTCAAGCACAAGACGCCATCGTCCGACGCTCTGATCGGCGACAGCCAGCCCATCACCCAGCTTCGCCAGAAGATCGATCGCGTCGCCTCGACCAATAGTCGCGTCCTGATCAGCGGATCCTCCGGGACCGGCAAGGAACTGATCGCCCGTCTGATCCACGCGCAGAGCCAGCGCGCGAGCGGGCCGTTCCGCGCGGTCAACGCGGCCTCAATGGTGCCGGAACGCGTGGATGAGGAACTGTTCGGTGTCGAAGGCCCCAACGGTGTGGAGAAATATGGCCTCCTCGAACGCGCCCACAATGGCACGCTCTATCTCGACGAAGTCGGCGACATGCCGATGGAAACCCAAGGCAAGCTGCTGCGCCTGCTGGTCGAGCAACGCTTCCAGCGCTTGGGAGGCCGCGACGACGTGCAGGTCGATGTCCGGGTCGTGACGTCGAGTTCGCGCGACCTGCTGGCGCAGGTCCGGCTCGGTCGCTTCCGGGAGGATCTCTACCACCGCCTCAACGTCATGCCGATGGAAGCGCCGCCCCTGTCGAACCGCCGCGACGACATTCCCGCGCTGGTCGCCCACTTCATCGAGCAGCTGGCCAACTCCACCGGATTGCCGAAACGCCGCATCGGCGACGACGCCATGGCCGCTTTGCAGGCGCATGACTGGCCGGGAAACGTCCGCCAGCTCCGCAACAATGTCGAGCGGCTCCTCATCCTCGCCACGGGCGACCCGTCCCATCCGATCACCCTGTCCACGCTGCCGCCGGAAGTGTCCGTCGTGCGCGGGGCGCAGGGCGGCGACGACAAGGAGCGGATGATTGCCCTGTCGCTGCGGGATGCGCGGGAGCATTTCGAGCGCGAATACCTGCAGGTCCAGATCGACCGCTTCGGGGGCAACATTTCCCGCACGGCCAGCTTCGTGGGAATGGAGCGATCCGCCTTGCATCGCAAACTCAAGTCGCTAGGCTTGAACGCAAGCGGCTCACCGGCCGCCAAAGCGGAACCGGGCGCGGCGTCCTGACGACACGTCCGGGCAGCGGGCCGACGGCCGGCCCGACGAGGAGTTTGCGCGTCCATCATGCGAGTCATCATCTGCGGAGCCGGACGGGTGGGCTATGGTCTTGCGACCCGCCTCGCCAATGACAATAACATCGTCACCGTGGTCGATACGTCGGAGGACTTGATCCGGCAGATCACGACCGACCTAGACGTGCGCGGTGTCGTGGGCCACGGATCGCACCCCGACATTCTCGTGAGGGCAGGCGTCGAAAACGCCGACATGATCATCGCGGTCACCCATTTCGACGAGGTCAACATGGTGGCCTGCCAGATCGCGCACTCGCTGTTCGACGTGCCGACCAAGGTCGCACGCGTCCGGGCGCAGACCTATCTCGCGCCGCAATATAACGATCTCTATTCGCGCAAGAACATGCCGATCGACATCATCATCTCCCCAGAAGTGGAGATCGGGAAGGCGATCCTGCGGCGCATCTCCACGCCGGGTGCGTTCAACGTCGTGCCCTTCGCCGATGGGCTGGTGCAATTTCTCGGCGTCCGCATCGGACCGGACTGCCCGATCATCGATACGCCGATCCGGCAGATACCCGACCTGTTCGAGGGGCTCCACGCCGCAATCGTCGGCATAAGGCGCGACGGCGTTCTGTTCGCTCCCAACTCCGACGATCCGCTGGAAGTCGGCGACGACGCCTACTTCGTCACCCGGGCCGAGCACGCGCAAAGGCTGCTGGAGGTCGTCGGCACGCGGGAAGGCCGCGCGCGTCACGTGGTCATCATCGGCGGCGGCAGCATCGGTCGCTACGTGGCGGCGCGACTGGAGGACCAATCGGGAGTCCGGGTCCGCATCATCGAGGCCGACAAGGCCCGGGCCGAAGACGCGGCGACCGCGCTTCCTAAGACGGTGATCCTGCACGGCGACGCCATGGATGCCTCCGTTCAGGAAGAAGCCGGAGTCGCGAATTGCGACTTGCTGATCAGTCTGACCAACGACGACAAGACCAACATCCTGGCATCGCTCCTGGGCAAGCGCATTGGGGCGAGCCAGACCATCGCGCTGCTGAACGAACGGCCCATGCAGGACCTGCAGCGCGATCTCGGCATCGACATGGTGATCGACCCGCGCGCTTCCACCGTATCCTCCATCATCCGGCACGTCCGTCGCGGCCGCATTCTCGACGTCTACGTCCTCAATCAGGGTGATGCGGAGGTGCTGGAGGGAGAGGTGCTGGAGACCTCCGTCTTCGCCGGAAAGACCCTGCGCGAAGCCGCGGTCCGCGACGGCGTCGCGATCGGGGCCGTGGTGCGCGAAGGCCAGGTCATGATGCCGGAACCGGACCTGCTCCTGAAGGAGGGGGACCGGGTCGTGCTGCTGGCGGAACGCGACGCGCTGAAGGAGATCGAAACGCTCTTCCGTGTCGGCGTCGAACTCTATTGATGCACGCACGCTTTCTGGATCGGGGTGTTTCGGTTTGGGCTTGATCCGCATCCTGCTCTGGCTCGGCTACGCCCTGATCGGCAGCGCCGTCATGATGATCGTGGCCTCCGTCGTCGGCTTCGTCATGCTGGAGATATGGGAGGCGAGCCTCATGGCCGTGGTGGCCCTGGTCTCGGCCCTGGTGGGAACGCTGCTTTCCACGGCCAGTTTCCGCGCCTCCACCCGCGAAAGCTCCGCCGAAGCGATCCTGTTCCTGATGATCTTCTGGATCCTGGTCCCGGTCGTATGCGGTGTGCCCTTCTATGTCCTCGGGGCCGTGTCCGATCCCGTCACGGCCGTGTTCGAGGGCGTGTCAGCCATGACGACGACCGGTGCGACCACATTGAACCCGGACGAACTCGGCTTCACCCTGCTGTTCTGGCGCTCTCTCCTGCAGTTCTTCGGCGGTGTCAGCGTCGCCACCTTCGCCGTGGTGATTCTCGCCGCGCTGAACCTGACCGGGACGGGCATCCATCGGTCCAGCCTGTTCAGTTTCCGGACCGGGGAGCTGTTCGGGCGGTTCATCTCGGTCGGACGTCTCGTTGCGGCGATCTATCTCTCCCTTGCGACTATCGCCTTCCTCCTCATGATCTTCGGGGGCACGAACGCGTTCACGGCGCTCTGCCTCGCCTTGTCGGGGATCAGTACGGGTGGACTGCAGCCCGTTGCGGGGCCGTTGGCGACGTTCCTGACGCCTTTCTCGGCGATCGTGCTGGCGCTTCTTTGCCTCTTCGGTGCGTTCAACGTCGCCGTGCTCTGGGAGTTCATCCGGCAACGCCGGTTGCGCTCGGCCATCCGGCTGATCGCTCACGTCGAGCATAGAGCGCTGCTGATCATCGCGGCTTTATTGGTCGTGGTCACGGTCTTCTTCGCGAGCCTTTACAATCTCGGTCCGGCCATCCTCGACGCGGTCTTCTTCGTCAGTTCCGCCGGGTACCGCTACGACGTCATCAGTCTCGATATGGTTCCGGCGCCGATCCTGATCGGGGTGGCGCTGATCGGCGGGTCGGCCCTATCCACGGCGGGCGGGATCAAGATCATCCGCCTATTGTTGCTCTTCCGACATCTCGGCACGGACCTGGCGCGTTTGTCCCACCCGTCGCGGGTCAAGCCGATCCTGTTTCGCGCCCGCCTTGTCGAAGATGACGAGTTCCTGTCCATCTGGATGTATTTCTTCGGCTATTCGCTCTGTTTCGCCGTCGGGGCGCTCGCCCTGTCCGCGGCCGGACTCGATCTGCAGGATTCGATCGCCACGGCGGCGGCCTCTCTCGCCAATATCGGACCCTTGCTGGACCTGACGCTGCCGGCTTCTGGCCTGCGTTATTCGGATTTCACACCAGCGCAGATGACGTTGTCGGCGCTGCTCATGCTGGCGGGACGGGTGGAGGTGCTGGTCGCGCTGTCGCTGCTAATTCCATCGAACTGGCGTCAATAAGGGCAGACTGCACCCAAGGATCGAGTCGGCGCGATAACCCGTTGCCTTTGAACGGGTCGCCGTTATGAGCGTATTCAGTTGGGGAACTGCCGCGCCGTGCGGCCAATAAGAACGGGCGAGATCATGGCCGATCGCAAACAGAACCTGCAGGACGCATTCCTCAATTCGGTTCGCAAATCCAAGATGCCTCTGACAATCTTCCTCGTGAACGGTGTGAAGTTGCAGGGTGTCGTGACCTGGTTCGACAGCTTCTGCGTCCTGCTGCGCCGGGACGGCTCCTCGCAGCTCGTCTACAAGCACGCCATCAGCACCATCATGCCGTCCGGCCCGGTCATCCTGCACGACCCGGCCGCCGACGAAGACGCAGAAGACTAGGCGCTCCTACTTGCAAGACCACGAAATCAGGATCGAGCGCGCGCTCGTCGCCCATCCCCGTTTTTCCGACGCCCGCTCCGGCGACGCGGAGTACGATCTGGAAGAAGCGGTCGGCTTGGCTGAAGCGCTGGGCGTGGCCCCGGTCGAGGCCCGGATCGTCCCGATCCGCGAGGTCAAGGTCAGCAACTATTTCGGCTCCGGTCAGATCGAGGACATGGCCGCCGCCATCCAGGCGCTCGCGCTCGACATCCTGATCGTCAATGGCGAGCTCACCCCGATCCAGCAGCGCAATCTGGAGAAGGCGCTGAAGGTCAAGGTGATCGATCGGACCGGCCTGATCCTGGAGATTTTCGGGCTGCGGGCCGCGACCAAGGAAGGCCGCCTTCAGGTGGAGCTCGCCCGGCTGAACTACGAACGCTCACGCCTCGTGCGGACCTGGACGCACCTGGAACGCCAGCGCGGTGGCCAGGGCTTCCTGGCCGGGCCGGGTGAAACGCAGATCGAAAGCGATCGCCGCCAGCTCAATGAGAAGATCGACCGACTCAAGTCGCAGCTGGATGACGTGCGCCGGACGCGCGACCTCCAGCGCGCCAAGCGCAAGCGCTCGCAGGAGCGGATCGTCGCGCTGGTCGGCTACACGAATGCGGGGAAATCCACCCTGTTCAACCGGCTGACGACCGGCGGCGTGCTGGCCAAGGACATGCTGTTCGCCACGCTGGACACGACGCACCGCGTCCTGCCGCTGCCAAGCGGGCAGAGCGCCATCATCTCGGACACGGTGGGTTTCATCTCCGACCTGCCGACGCAGCTCATCACCTCCTTCCGCGCCACGCTGGAAGAGACGCTGGAGGCCGATATGCTCTTGCATGTTCGCGACATTTCCGATCCGCTGAGCGCCCGCCGTCGCGAAGAAGTGATGGATGTGCTGAACCAGATCGGTGCCGGGCCGGACCACGGGCAGCCCATCATCGAGGTCTGGAACAAGGCGGACCTCCTTCCGCCCGACCAGCGCGAGACCGTGCGGATGCTGGCCGAGCGTAACCGTACCGAAGCCACCCTGACCGATGCCTTCGTCGTGTCCTGCCTATCGGGCGAGGGCATCGACGCGCTGCTGGCGGGTGTCGAGGAAGCCCTGACGCGCGGCGATGAAGTCATCGACGTCACGATCACGCCGCAGGCCTTTTCCGCCCATGCCTGGCTTCACCAGAACGGGCATGTGCTGGACGAAGAGCCGGGCGACGGCGGGGCTGTGAAGATGACCGTGCGCCTCACGGAAAGCGATGCCGGGAAGTTTCGCGCGCGCCACAAGGCGTTGATCGACTAAAGTCCGTTCGCCTTGGCGGCCTGCCAATGGGCTTCCATCTCATCCAGGCTCAGCTCGGTCAGCGGGCCGTCTGCGGCATCCTCCACGGCCTCGAACCGGCGCACGAACTTGTCGTTGCCGTCGCGCAGCGCGGCTTCGGCGTCGATGCCGAGAGCGCGGACGAGGTTCACGACGGAAAACAGCAGGTCGCCCGCTTCCTCGTGCCGCTCCGCTTCGGGCGCGTCGCGCAGTTCCGCCGCCTCCTCGCAGAGCTTGTCGTAGACGCCGTCGACCGTCGGCCAATCGAATCCGACCTTGGCGGCGCGCTTCTGCAGCTTTTGCGCCCGCATCAGGGCGGGCAAGGCCAAGGCAACACCGTCCAGCGTTCGACCGGTGCGCTCTTCGGCTTTCAGCGCCTCCCAGTCGAACTTTTCGGCGCCGTCGAATACATGCGGGTGACGCCGCACCATCTTGTCGACCAGCGTGTCCACCACGTCATCCAGCGTGAACGCGCCTCGCTCGGCGGCGATTCGGCTGTGGAAAAGGACCTGGAACAGCAGGTCGCCAAGCTCTCCCTTCAGTTCGTCCATGTCGTCTCGGTCGATCGCGTCCTTGACCTCGTAGGCCTCCTCGATCGTGTAGGGCGCGATGGTGTCGAAAGTCTGCTTCCGATCCCATGGGCATTCGCTTCGCAACCGGTCCATCAGGGCTTTCAGTCGGGCATAGCGCTCGCGCGGCAGGTCGCTCACGGCTTGGGTTGCCGCAATGCGCGCAGGACCAGCGCGCCTAGAACGATCGCCGTCGCGCCGTAGCTGCCCCAGATGAAGACGGCATGCGGACCCATGTCGAGCATCTAGAGCGCCTCCACGCGGGCGGTGGCGGGCGCGGCAGGACGACGGGCGGCGCGAGCCTGCGCGATCTCCGCCTGCATCCCGCGCAAGGTCAGCCAACCCAGCAGGACGGAGTAGGCCAGCGCCATGGTCATGAGCGGGATGAGCAGTGCGGTCGGCAGGCCGGGCGCGCCCGGCGAGCTGATGGTTGCGGTCTGGTGCAGGCTGTTCCACCAATCGACGCTGAACTTGATGATGGGGATGTTGATCCAGCCGACCATGGCCGCGATGGCGGCCAGGCGCGCGGCGCGCTTGCGGTCGTCCACCACCTGCCAGATCGCCATGTAGCCGATATAGATGAAGAGCAGGACCAGCACGCTGGTCATGCGCCCGTCCCACTGCCAATATGTGCCCCAGTCGGGCTTGCCCCAGAGGCTGCCGGTGACGAGCGACAGCACCGTGAAGGCCGCGCCGGGCAGGGCGAGCGACCGCGCGGCGAGGTCCGCCAGCGGATGCCGCCAGACGAAGCTGATCAGACTGGCCACGGCGATGCCCGTATAGGCCGCCATCGCGCTCCAGGCGGCGGGAACGTGGACATACATGATGCGCACGGTCTGGCCGTGTTCTTCCTCCGCCGGGGAAGCGATCAGGGCTTGCCAAAGTCCGATGGCGAACAGCCCAAGAGCCAGCCAGCCCAGCAGGGGTGTCAGCCACCGCGCGAGACCGACGAAGCGCTGCGGATTGGCGAAACGGGTGATCATCAGGCGGGGCCCCTGTTTGCGGCCAAGGCGGCCACGGTCGCGGGCAAGCCTAGCGCGAGGGCGATGAAGCTCAACCCCGCGAGGATGCGAAATTGCACCGCAGCCAAGCCACCTTCCGCAAAGGCCGTTGCGGCTTCCGTGCCGAAGATCAGCACGGGGATGAGCAGCGGCGCGGTCAGGATGACGGCGAGCACGCCCGCGCCGCGCTGGCCAGCCAGCAGGGCGGCGGTGACGGAGGTGTAGGCGACGATGGCCGGAGCTCCGACAAGAAGGGATAGGACGGTGCCCGCGATCGACACGCCGCTCATGCCGAGAAGCAGGCTGAGGAACGGCGCGGCGACTATCAGCGGCAGCAGGCCCGTGAAGAAGTGCGCGAGCGCCTTGCCGACCGCGATCTGCGTCCCGGACGCGCCCGCCATGTGCATCTGCGCCAGCGCGCCGGTTTCCTGATCCGGCTGGTAGAGGCGGTCCAGGCCGAGAAGGGCGGACAGGGTCACGGCCAGCCAGATCAGGCCCGGCCCCAGATCCGGCTGCATCCCGCCCGTCGCGAGTCCGCAGAGCAGGACGAACAGCGCCATGAAGGCGAGCGACAGCCCCATGCCGGACGCGCCCCGCGCCGCCAGGGTGAGTTCACGCCGCAGGATCGCGACGATCATGCCGCGCCCTCGACCGGCGAGGCCGTCATCACGAGTTTCCGCGCCGTCACGCCCTGGATGGGAACGGGCTGGTGCGAGGCGATCAGGGCGAGGCCGCCTTCGGCCAGGTGCTCGCCGACGGCTCGGGTCACGAGGGCCTGACCCTCCACATCGAGGCCGGATAGCGGTTCGTCCATCAGCCAGGCCGGTCGTCCGGACGACAGCAACCGCGCGAGCCCCAGGCGGCGCTTCTGCCCGGCCGACAGGCCCGCGACCGGCGTATTGTGCCGACCGAGCAGGCCGACCCCGCGCAGGCGCTCCTCCATCGACCGATCGTCATCATAGAGGGATTGCCAAAAGGCGAGGTCCTCGCCCAAGGTAAGCCCCGACCGTTCGGGCCCGCGATGCGCGCTATAGGCGACGAGGTCCCGGGCTTGACGGGAGTCTCCGCCGAGACTCCACCTCACATGTCCGTCGTCGGCGGCGAGAAAGCCCGCGCAGGCGAGCAGGAGCGAGGTCTTCCCGATTCCGTTCGGGCCGGTCAGCCATAGCGCCTCTCCCGCGCCCAGGGAAAACTTCAGCCCGCCGATCAAGGGCAGATCACCCCGCGACAGAGCGAGCTTGTCGACGTCGAGGCGGATGTCGGGTCGCGACGGCATGCCGCCCTATGGCCCGGTCGCTTTGCGGAGTCACGACGTTGAAGCGTTAACGTCCAACGTCTATCTTGTCGGCATGACACAAAGGATCGTTCCTCCCCGACGCAATCGGCGTCTCGGCCTCATCGCGCTGGTGGGCGTGGGTCTCGCCACGGGCATGGCGCTGATCCTGAGCGCCCTGAACGAGAACACGCAGTTCTTCTACAATCCGGCCGACGTGCTGGCGGCGGAGTTCGTGCCGCAATCCGAGACCTTTCGTATCGGAGGATTGGTTGTGGAAGGATCGGTCGAGCATTCCGGCATCACCACGACCTTCGACGTGACGGACTTCGAACGGCCCGTTCCGCATCCCATCAAGGTGACCCATAGCGGTCAACTGCCCAACCTGTTCCGCGAAGGGCAGGGCGTCGTGGTGGCGGGCCGGATGATCGGGGAGGCGGAGTTCCTGGCCGAGGAAGTCCTCGCCAAGCATGACGAAAACTATCAACCCGAGATCGACTATCAGGACGAGATCGGCGCCTGACGACGTCCGCGGCTCAACGGAATGAGGAAAGAAGTGGCGAGCAGCTTGGCAGATGTGGGGCAACCTTGCCGCTCGCCGTGTCTACAGTGAAGTAGACACGTCTGATATGGCAGACCCACCCGCCCTTGTGCAGTGACTTACTGTAAATACGGGACGTTTAACCGCAGTTAGAGTGAACGCCCGATAACCTATGAGAATGTTCGGGTCTACTGCAGGTAGATCACCCCATCCTTCATCACGAAGTCGACATCCTCAAGTTGCCTAATGTCTTCCAGCGGATCGCCCTCGACCGCGATGATGTCCGCAAAAGCCCCTGGGGCGATCACGCCGATTCGGTTCTCCAGGCCGAACAGCGTGGCGTTGATCACGGTCGCGCTCCGGATCGCTTCCATCGGCGTTTGGCCCCATTCCACCATGTAAGCGAATTGCCGACCGTTGAGACCGTGCGGGTAGACGCCCGCATCCGATCCGAAGGCGAGGGTCACGCCCGCCTCCACGGCGGCCTGGAAGCGTTCGCGCTGCGCCTTGCCGACCTGTCGTTCCTTTTCGAGATTCGCTTTGGCGATCCCCGCCGCCTCGCCTTCCGAGAGGATGAAGTCGGATACATAGATATCCATCGACAGGACCGTGCCCTTGCGGCGGGCGAGTCGTAGGCTTTCGTCGGTGATGAGCGAAGCGTGTTCGACCGAATCGACGCCGGCTTCGATCGCGGTCTGGATGCCTCTCGCCCCGTGGGCGTGGACCGTGGCTTTCATGCCGAGCTGATGCGCCTCGTCCACGATGGCCTGCATCTCCTCGGCGGTGAATTGCTGCGCGCCGATGGTCGTTCCCTTGGACAGCACGCCGCCCGTGCCGCAAAACTTGATGACGTCCGCGCCGTATTTCTTGTTCTCCCGGACCTTCCGGCGCACGCCCCAGGGTCCGTCCGCCACGCCTTCGCCGATGCGTCTGAAGTCGTAGGGCAGCAGGTTGTTGTCGCAATGGCCACCCGTGATGCCGATCGACCGCCCCGCCGCGATGATGCGCGGACCCGGCACGTCGCCATCCGCGATGGCGTCGCGCAGATCGATATCGGCGAATCCGGGCGCGCCGACATTGCGGACGGTCGTGAACCCGGCTTGCAGCGTGTCGCGTGCGTTCGCCACGCCGATGATGGCCGCGCGCGCCGTGGATTCGCCCAGGCTCTGATAGCCGTAATACGCCGCCCTGCCGATCAAGTGGACGTGCGCGTCCGACAGGCCCGGCAGCACCGTCATGTCGGACAGGTCGATAAAGGTCGCATCGTCTGGCGCGTCGGTCCGCTCGGCCACCACGTCCTGGATCGTGCCGTCCTCGATGACGATGAACCGATCGGCGAGGACTTCTCCCGCCACCGTGTCGATCATGCGTCCGGCATGGATCACGGTGACATCGTCGGCGAGCGCGAGCGACGGCATGGCCAGAGCGATGGCCAGAGCAAAGGGTGCGGCGAATTTCATGAGTCATGCCCTGTGGTCGCGTCGATCCCAACGGGGTAGAGGGAGCGTGCATGAGCGTGCAAGCCCAAACCCACGATTTACAAGGCGGCCAGGCGTCGCTGACCATCGTCGGAGCGGGGCTGTCGGGGCTGGTCACGGCGTGGCGCTGCCTGAGCGTCAATCCGGGTCTGGTGATCTATCTCTACGAAACCCGATACGAGATCGCCGGGGACCACACCTGGTCGTTCAACGAAACCGACATTCCCGCGCATCTAGTGGACTGGTTCGCCCCTTTCGTCCGTTACCGCTGGGACCGCTACGATGTGCGCTTTCCGGAACGGGAGCGGACGCTCGAGATCGGGTACTGTACGGGCGATTCGGCAAAGTTGCGCGACTGCGTGCAGCCGTTTCGGGTCGAAGGTCGGCTTCGGGTCCACCTGCGGCAGACAGTGCCGCCCGACGCGGCGGGCCCCATGCTCGACGCGACCGGGTTCGCGCGCCGCGACGACGAGTTCCCCGGCTGGCAGAAGTTCGTCGGCCACGTCATCCGCACGGAACAGCCTCACGGCGTGACCCACCCCGTCATCATGGACGCCACTGTCGCGCAGATCGACGGATACCGGTTCTTCTACCTCCTGCCTTTTTCCGAGCACGAGCTGCTGGTCGAGGACACCTACTTCTCCGATTCGCCCCACCTGTCGGAAAACGAGGTCGGCGCGCGGATCGACGATTACGTCCGCGCCAAGGGGTGGAGCGACCACGCGGTCCTTCGCCGCGAAAAAGGCGTGCTGCCCATGATGATGGCGACGGACCGGTCCGAGGACAGCGCCAAGATCGGCC
>JBATXP010000238.1:0-2810 GCA_049673465.1 Litorimonas sp. | reverse complement strand
TCACCACCCGGTCCGCGCCATGCTTGGTGCGCGTGAAGACCAGCGTGCGTTCCACGTCGTCGCGCAGCAGCACGTCGGCCAGCAGCATCGGCTTTTCGTCCTTCTTGGCGAAGATCAGCGACTGCTCCACCTTGTCGGCCGTGCTGTTGGGCGGGGATACGGTGACGCGCACGGGGTCGGTCAGGAACTGCTCGGCGAGTGTCTTGATCTTGGGCGGCAGGGTGGCGGAGAAGAACAGGGTCTGGCGTTCTTTGGGCAGCAGCGGGATGATCTTCCGTAGCGCGTGGATGAAACCCATATCCATCATCTGGTCGGCCTCGTCGAGGATCAGCACCTCCACGTCCTTCAGGGTGATCGCCTTGCGGTCGAGCAGGTCGATCAGCCGTCCCGGCGTGGCGACGAGCACGTCGTTGCCGGAGACGAGCCGCTTGATCTGGTTGTTGATGGACACGCCGCCCACGACCTTCGCCGCGCTCAGCTCCATCATGTAGCGTCCATAGGAGACGAAGCTGTCATAGATCTGCCCGACCAGCTCGCGCGTTGGCGCGAGCACCAGCACGCGCGCCCCGCGCTTGGGCGGATCGCCCGCTTCCGTGAACAGATAGTCCAGCGTCGGCAGGGCGAAGGCGGCCGTCTTGCCGGTCCCGGTTTGGGCGATGCCCAAAAGGTCGCGACCGTCGAGCAGGTGGGGGATGGCCTGTTGCTGGATGGGGGTGGGGGTCTCGTAGCCGAGGGTGGTCAGAGCGCGCGCGAGCGGCTCGGCGAGCTTGAGCTCAGAAAAGGATGTCATGATGTTCCAAAATAAGGGGACCGGCGGAAGCCGCTCATCGTCGGCGCTTCGGTCAAGTCGGTCGGGGGTCCGCTAGGCCGTGCGGACGCGCAAGTCAACGCGAAGCCCCAGCCGCCGGGTCCGGATCGAACCCGGCAGTGCCCTTTCCATGGCGCAGCGATGCAGGCGCTGGCCGTGCCGGTCCACGACTTCTCGCTCCGTCACGACGTAGCCCATGGCGAGAAACGGCCCTTCGGCGCCGAGGCTCGCATGGGTGAAGAGCCGCGTCAGGCCGCGCGCCCGCGCTTCCGCCTCGATCCGCTCATGGAGCTGGCGAAACAGGCCGCGTCCCCGCCCGCGCGGCAGCAGGTAGCCGAGATCGAGATAGCCGTCGGGCCGGAGCGTCAGGAACCCGACGGGACCTTGCGCGTCTTCCGCGATCAGGACGCTTTGTGCCGAAAGACGCTCGCTCCACTCCGGACCGGAATGGGGTTCGCTCCGCCAGGCCCGCCGTTCCGCCACCGAGTAGGGCGACGGCTCCGCATGGATCGCCTCGAACATGAGCCAGCCGAGCGCATCATCGTCGCACGGAGAGGCCCAGCGCAGCACGGGTCGTGCCACTCAGCGCTTCGCGCCCTCGGCCATAGCCAATTCCTTGGTCAGCACGCGGCTCATGTCGCCGTCCACGTTCGCCAGCACGCGCGGGTCCATCACGCGACGCCAGAGCGGCGGGACGTAGGCGAGCAGATACATGGCGCCGTAGCCATGCGGCAGCTGCGGGGCGTCGGAAAAGCTGCGCAGATATTGGTAGTGGCGCGACGGGTGGGCGTGGTGATCGCTGTGGCGCGCGAGATTGTAGGTCGTGATATTGGTCACCAGGCTGTTGGTGTTCCAGCTGTGTTCGGGCCGGGCCGGCAGGTATTTTCCGTCCGGGCGCTTGTCGCGGAGCAGGCCGTAATGGGCGAGATAGTTCTGGCTCGACAGGGCGGTGACGCTGATCACCATGGCGATCAGCAGGTAGGGGATGACGGCAAGGCCGAACACGGCGATGACCGCCCCCCAGATCGCGACCTGCAACAGCACGGTCTGGATCACCTCGTTCCTGAGCGACCATCTGGAATAGCCCTTGCGCGCGGCGCGCTTGCTTTCGATCCGCCAGCTGCGCTCCCACGCGCCCGGGATTTCGCGCGTGATGAAGGCCCAGTAGCTTTCGCCGAAGCGGGCGGTGGCGTGGTCGCGCGGCGTGGAGACGTCGCTATGATGGCCCGTATTGTGCTCCACCCGGAAGTGGCCGAGAAAGGACGGGGCGAGCATCAATAGCGAGACCCATTTGGAGATCTTGTCCGGCTTGTGGCCGATCTCGTGGCCGCTATTGATGGCAAAGGCGAGACCCCAGCCATGGCCGACGGCCAGCCCCAGATAGGCCCACCACGGAAAGCCCAAGCTCACCGCCGCCCACGCGCCGACCAGCCAGGTGACGTATATGGCGGGCAGCAGGGCGTGGACCATGTAGCGGTAGAAGAGCGACTGCGTCGCCTCGTCCTCCATCAGGCCCAGAACGTCGTTCTTATCCTCGCCGACGAGGTGGTCGAGGATCGGCATGACCACATAGACGATCGCCGTGGTCAGCCAGACCCAGGCCGGGGCGTTCAACGCGATGGCAAGACCGAGCGCCAAGAGCGGCATGGTCGGGTAGGTCAGGGAAATCAGCCACAGGTGCCGCTTGGCGGGAAGTCGGGTGGTGGCGGGGACGGCAGTGCTCATGAGACGCGCTCCTTGATCGGGAGAGTCTTGATATTCCGTAAATGACAAGTTTGTCAATAAGGGTGGATGGGCGACCTTGTGACATGGACCGCCTACGGCGGACTCGTTTGTTTTTGTCTCCCCCTCCGTCCAGCGTGACTACGTCACGACTGGCCACCTCCCCCTATCTGGGAGAGGAACTAGAGAGCGTCTTGCTATCCTTATAGGTTCCTCCCCCGGACAGGGGGAGGGGGACCGCATCGCGGGAGTGAGCGCAGTGAACGGAGCGATGGGGTGG
>JBATXP010000237.1:0-3514 GCA_049673465.1 Litorimonas sp. | reverse complement strand
CGCGGGTCCTCTACGTCGTGTCGGACTATAACTGCTCCTACTGCCGACGGCTCCACACCGACCTGGAGGGCCGCGACATCGAGGTCCGCGAAATTCCGGTGGGCTATCTCGGCCAGACCTCCAGCCTGAAGGCTGCGGCCGCGCTGTGCGCGGACGACCCGGCCGCGGCCGCCCGCACCTTCCTCTCGGGCGGGGAGCCTACGAAAATCACGACATGCACGGACGGGGAGGACCGCGTGGCCGAGAACACGGCCTGGGCGCAGGCGCAGGGCATCTCCGGAACGCCGTTCCTCATCCTGCAAACGGGTACCACGCGCTCGGGCTATCTCGAGCCCGCCGCACTCGACGCCTTTCTGGGAGAGAGCTGATGCGCGGCAGAGCTCTATCCCGCATCCGGTCCATCGGCCTCGTCGCGCTGGCCGCCATGACCCTGCCGGGCTGCGCGTCGCTGGCCAGCGCCTTCGAGGATGATTTCGAGTGTCCGGTCCAGACCGGCATTGCCTGCGCGGACATCCGCACCATCCAGGACCGGATCGTGCAGCCGGGCCTCCAGGTCGCCCCAGCCGGACTGCCGGTCCCGGCCGGCCATGACTTTCTCGCCGGACAGGCAGACGTCGCAGCCGACCGGGGCGACGGTGCCATAGTCCCGGCACCGGGCATCCCCCGCTGGACGCCGGGCACGGTCATGGAGATCCACGTGGCGGGGTTCGTCGACAGCGACAACCTGCTGCACGCCGACTCCGTGGTCTACGCCCTCATCGATCCGGGTGGCTGGGCCGCCGCCCGCGGCGGCGAATAGGGCAGGGAGCGTCTCGTGGGACTCGTGAAGACCTGGCTCGGCGCGGCCTCGGATGCGGTGCAGCGGACCTTCGGGGACGTGGAGGCCGATTTCGAGAGCCTGATCGCGCTGCACCGCCCGGCGCAGCTCTCCGCCTTCCTGCCGTGGGAAGCGTTCGATCCCGCCTGCGAACTCTATGTCGGGGCGGGCTTCTACGGATTCGTCATCGAGACCATCCCGCTCAATGGCTACCCGCCCGAGAGCCTGTCCATCCTCACCCAGCTTTTCAGCCAGTCCGTGCCGGACAACTGCCATCTGCAGATCCACAGCGTCCGCACGCCCCGCATCGACATCCTGCTCGATGCCTTCCGCGAGGCCCGCGCGGACCGCGACGGCTTCTATCCTGAGCTGTGCCGTCGCAGAACGGAATTCCTCGCCGACAAGACGCGCGAGTCGGTCTCCACTCTCGCGCCCTACCTGCTCAACCAGACCCGCGTCTTTGTCAGCGCCTCGATGAAAGGCTCGGACGACCGGGAGGTCGAACGGATCCTCGACGACTACCGCGACACGCTGCTCGTGGGCCTGCGCAACGCGACGGGCCTCGCTGCAGCCGTCCCGCCCGACCAGTTCGTCGCCCTGATGGACGAGCTGATGAACCCGACCGACCGCGTCGCCTCGCAGACGCCGCGCTACGACGAGACCCTGCCGCTCAACCGCCAGATGGTACGGGAGGACACGGGCTACGCCGTCTACCGGGACGGGGTGGTGACCTCGGTCGTGCGCGAGCCTTGCCCCTTGCTCGGCGAGGAGAGCGAAAAAAGCAGGGCGTGGACGGACGCGCCCGGCCTTGCCGATTGCCGCATGGAAATCCGCACCTTCGAGGTCAAGCACTTCCCGTTGCGGATGATGTTCGGCGACGCCGACCACCTGATCGGGTCGTTCGATCAGGACGAGCTGCGCCACGCCGCCTCGCTCGTGCTGTCCTTCAATGCCTTCTTTCCGCCGCGCGAGCTCGCCAAGAATGTGGTCGAGACGAAAGCCTACCGGGCCCAGAGCATGGCGGAGACGCCGCTGGGCTCGCGCAACGTCTACTCGCGCAACAAGGCGCGCGACTATACGGCCGCCCAGGAAGCGATCGCGGCGGGCAATCGCCCGATCAAGGCCGCCATGTTCGGCGCGGTCATCGCCCCGCCCGACCGGATGCCCCGGGCCGAGAAGTCCACCCGCAGCGTCTTTCAGACCGGCAAGTACGAGGTGCGGCGCTGCGACCAGATCCACCTGCCGACCTGGCTGGCCTGCCTGCCCATGACGGGGGCGAGCGGCATCGGGGCCGACCAGATGTCGCTGGGACGCTACCGCTCGCGCATTTCCGACATGGTGCCGGCCGCCGTGCCGCTGGCGGGCGAGTTCAGCGGAACGGTCGATCCGGTCCTGCTGCTGGCCGGGCGGCGCGGCCAGCCCTGGGTGTGGTCGAACTTCTCCAACGAGGGCGGGGGTAATTTCAACGGCACGATCACGGGCGCATCGGGCTCGGGCAAGTCCGCGCTCATGTCCGAGATCGTGGTCCAGCACGTCGCCACAGGCGGCCACGCCGTGGTGATCGACGACGGGGAAAGCATGAAACCGCTCTGCCAGCTGCTCGGCGGGCAGCATTACAGTTTTTCCAAGGAATCCGGCTTCTGCCTCAACCCGTTCGACATGATCGACGGAGGCTTGGCGGCCGAGGACGACGACTACCTGACCGACGCGCTCGACACGACCTACGCCATCTACGCGCAGATGCTGCTTGGCTCGGACATTCCCGACACGTTCCACGAAGGCCTGCTCAAGGGCGTCCTGCTGGACGCGTGGCGGGAGCAGGGACGTCGGGCGGGCGCGGACGCGGTGGCGGCCATCATCCGGCGGCGCAAACAGGCGGCCATCGCCGAAGGCGGCAACCCCGCCAAGACCCGGCTGCTCGACGAATGGCTGGAAGCGATCGCGACCTACGCGACGGGCGGTGTGAATGGCGGACTGTTCAACGGCCCCAACACGCTGGTCATGGACAATGAGCTCATCGTGTTCGAGCTCTCGGGACTGGAGAACCAGCGCACGCTCCGCGACATCATCCTTGCCGCCCTGTTCGCCCTGATCGATGCCAAGGCGACCGGCGACCGGGACCGGCGCGACCTGATCGTGCTCGACGAGGCGTGGAAGTTCATCAAGTCGCCGAGCCTCGCGGCGACGTTGGATGGCTGGGCGCGCCGCCTGCGCAAATACGGGGCGGGGTTAATCGTCGGCACCCAGTCGCTCAACGACTTCGCGGACGGACCGGCCGAGTCGATCTTCCTCAACTCCGAATGGACCATCTGCCTGAAATCCAAATACACCGGCGATCTGCGCATCAACCCGTTCCGCAACGACTATCAGCGTCGGCTCGCCGCCTCGCTCAAGGTCGTGCGCGGCGAGTATTCCGAGGCGCTGATCATCTGCGACGCGTGGTGCGCCATCGGTCGGATCATCCTCGATCCCTTCAGCCTCGCCCTCTACTCCACGGACGCCCGGCAGGTCGCCGAAATCCGGGCGCTGCAGGCCCGGTACGGCCTCGACCTCGCCGCCGCCCTGTCCGTCGTCATCGGAGAGGCCCCGCACCCTGAAATGCGAGCGTCCGATCCATCATCCAATCTGGAGGCCGCCGAATGACCCATCATCCTGTATCCAGCCCACGGAGCAAACGCCTGACGGACGGTCTGCTTG
>JBATXP010000236.1:0-2468 GCA_049673465.1 Litorimonas sp. | reverse complement strand
CGTCCGGATCGTTCGCGACGCCGGCCCAGCTGCACGCCTGCGACGGATGGATCATGCCCGAATTGGCGAAGCTCGCCCCGCGCATGGGTGCCCCGCGCGCCTCCACCAGCGTCACCCCCGCCCCGCGACGCAGCAGCGAATCCGCCACCGACACACCGATCAGCCCGGCTCCGAGAACGGCGATATGAGGGGAATTGAACACGCCGCCGCCCTACCATGCTGCCCCGACAGGCCAACAGCCCGGCGCAGGCCGTCGCGACTTCATCAAGGCCGCGCCGAATTGCGGTTGCAGACACCGGGTGTTAGCGTTGAGCGATGGTGGATGTCAGGGACAGAGACGTGTTACGCGATTGGCTTTGGGAACAACCGCGCGAGGTTTTATTCGCAATCGCCGCGCGATGCGCTCTTCGCGTAATTCCTGTGATTAATCTGTCGAGAATCCGGTTGGATATGGCTCTGCCCGTTTTCTGGGCCACCGCCGTAGCCCGCTCCATGGCAACATCGGACAAAAAGATTCTAAAAGCTGCTGATGCTGGTGCTGCTGCTGCTGCTGCTGGTGCTGATGCTGATGCTGCTGATGCTAATTATTCTGCTTATGCTGCTGCCGCTGCTGCCGCTGCTGCCGCTGCTGCCGCTGCTGACGATGCTGCTGTTTATGCTGTTCATGCTGCTGATGCTGCTGATGCTGCTGATGCCGCGCTTCAAGAGGACGTCATGCAAATCGAGGCAGGGACTGCGCTTCCGTCTCTGCTGTTAAATCCCTTGTGGCCCGACGACGGGATGCCTCCTTCCCTCCAAGATCATTGGATCCGCCTCCGACGTGATTTGCTGGATCAGGACCCGAACTGGTCTGTCTGGACCGACTGGTACGACGCTCTTCTATCCGAAGAAGCCGTCTGGATCGAGGAGATCGAGATCGGCGATCCCGAGGCCGGGCGCTACGGCCGCGCGACTTTTCCCGAAGACTATTACAAGGACCCGCCCCGCCTCAACGCCGCCTTGAAGGCGGTCATCGATGACTATCGGGCGAGACAAAAAAAGTTCGTCCCGCCCAAACGTCCTGCGTCCATCCGACCATTCTGGACAGACGGACGACTGAAACTGAATGCCAATCCGATCGACCCGGACATGGAGGAAGACCTTGCCGTCGCGAACCTCCAAGCGTTGCGGGATGAAATCGAGGAACTCGTGCAAGACGTCCGCACGGCGGGCAACTTCAACCCCCGGCCCGCCTTGCAACTGGAACGCCTCGCAAAAATTATTCCGGGCGGGCTGCCCGACAGCCGGACCCTCTTCCGCATGATCCGCAAGGAAGCGGTCCTGCTGGAATGCATGACAATGGTGAACGAGCAATGGCCCGATTCGTTCGCGGCGACCTACCGGGCCAACTATTCGGAATTGACCAGGACCTTGGACATGTTTCGCGACCGCCGAGCAGCGAGACGCCAGAATCTCGAAGGCGAGCTGGAAGACCACGACCTCGACGAAGTGGTGCGCGATGTCCGATCCTCCGTCCGGTCCATGCGCGACGGGTACGGCGCAGACATCATCGACGTCGAAATCGAGGACACGGTGGATGAGATCGCCAACGATTATTCCGAAGCTTTGACGCCTGAAGGCAAGCTAACCATCGTCGCCGATCTGGCGGAAGGTCATAACAACACGGTCAAGGGACTGGCCGAAAAGGGTCTCGAACCCAGTAATTTCTCCGATCTCAACCAGTCCTTGCGGGACGCCTATGCGGAGAACTTCGTGACGGGAATGCTGGAAGGCGCAAAGGCAGCGTCTCGGAAAGACGGTGCCAAGATTGGGGCGGCGCTCGCACGGGGGAATGCCGCGAAAGAGACGGGCGAACTCCTTTCCGACAAGTTTTCGTGGCTGTCTTGGATGAAGCGGCTGCCGTTCATCGGGGACGCAGACGAATACGACCCCTTCCCCTAAAGCGCCTGCTCTTCCAGGAACCCGTCGATTGCGTCGAAAAACGCGTTTCGCATCGGGTCGCGTTCCAGGAACAGTTCGTGCTTGGCGCCCGGCACGACATGGTAGTCGCAGCCGGCGCGTTCCGCGAATCCCTGGATGGAGGCCGGGTCGACGATCTGGTCGCCGCCGGCCGCGACCATCAGGCCGGGAATGCCGAGCTGGGCGGCGTTGCGGTTGACGAACGCCATGGAGTTGAGCGCGGCGGCGATCCAGCCGAAGGTCGGCTCGCCCACGCGCAGGCGCGGCGTGTTCTGGAAGAAGGACGCCCAACGGGCGTAGCGCTCCCGGTCGCTGGTGAGCTTGTTGTCCGCAAACGCGACCGGCAGCCCGCCGCGCTGCTTCTGGAAGGGCAGGTTGCGCCGCGACAGGCCCAGCGCGGACAGGGCACGAATGCCGTTGCGCAAAAGGGCCGTGTCGAGGTCCATCAGTCCCAGCATGGGCGCGGAGCAGATCACGGCGGACGGGCTCAGCGTGCCCGACAGCACGGC
>JBATXP010000235.1:0-2052 GCA_049673465.1 Litorimonas sp. | reverse complement strand
CCTCATGCCCTGGGCCTTCGATCAAGACACCGTCTAGCCACAAGCCCAGATACCGTCTGGACGGTGGCCAGCTGCCCAGAACAAGCCGCCGAGCCCCCGATCAATGAAGGTGAAACACCGCTTACGGAACGACGAGGTTCCGTTTCAGGAGGGTCGGTTCGGCCCATGTCACTTGATTGGGCTCGATTGGAACGGTCCCGACCGCCTTTGGTGCGTGCATCCTACTATTTCACTACGCGCCCTGCACAAGATCGGGCACGGTAAGTAGGGGTGCGGCGTCGGCCCGAGCGCGGGCGAGGGTCCAAGCGCCCTGAACCCCGATCCAGATCGCCTCCGCACGGCGGCGCGCGGTTTCGGACTGGAGGCCCAGGCGCATGCCGTGCTTTGCAATGGCGTCGATCCACGCCTCGAAGATGCGCGCACCTTCGTCGTGGAAGGCCCGGTTCGCAGGGCCCTCGAAGAGGATCGACGAGACCGGGCACCCCGTCCAACGACCCAGCTGGTCGAAGAGCTTGGCGAGCTTGGCGCAGAGATGGCGCGTACCCGCATCGAAGTCGGGCGCCGAAGCATAAGCGTCCTCCGCCATGCGCAACATGCCGTCCGACGCCCAGGCCGCGGCGGCGAGGGCGAGGTCCGACTTGCCCGCAGGGAAGTGGTGGTAAAGCGACCCCTTTGGCGCGCGGGCCGCCTCCAGCACCTCCGCGACGCCAACTCCGTGATAGCCGCGCTCGGCGAAGAGGCGGGCAGCCTCGATGATGAGACGATCGCGGATGGGGGGTGCATTGGCCATCCGGTGTTTCTGTCAGGGGTAGACCGATCGGTCCAGACATGCTTATGGACCGAAGCGTCTAGACCAATCGGTCTAGGTAGTCAGAGGCTGGACGATGGCGAAGAATTCAAGGCACGGGCCGTATGGGCAGGAAGTCCGCATCGAGGCGGAGGGGGCGGTCTTGGCAGGGCGTCTCTTCTCGCCGGACGGCCCACCGCGGGCCGCCGTCCTTCTGAGCGGAGCGACGGGCGTACCGCAGCGCTACTATCGCGACTTCGCCCATTGGCTTGTACGGGAGCGTGGCCTGGCCGTCCTGACCTACGACTATCGCGACTTCGGGGCCTCGCAGACGGGCACCTTGCGCGCATCCCGCGCCAACATGACGGATTGGGCGGTACATGATCCGCAGGCCGCGAGGGACCGTCTGGCGGCGCTCTACCCGGATCAGCCGCTCTGGGTGATTGGGCACTCGGTCGGGGCGCTGTGCCTACCGCTCCAGCGCGGTCTGGAAGGTATCGCGCGGATTGTCGCCGTGGCGAGCGGGCCGGTCCACCTCTCGGATCATCCCTGGCACTACCGCCCGATCGCGGCGGCGTTCTGGCACGGGCCGCCCCGGCTGGCCACGGCGCTCCTAGGGTACACGCCCGGGCGCCGTCTTGGGCTCGGGGCGGACCTTCCGGCCGGAGTCTATCGGCAGTGGCGTCGGTGGTGTCTCTCGCGGAGCTTCTACGCGGGGGATGTGGGCACCGCCTTGCCGCTTCCGGCGGCGGTCCCTCCATCCTGCGCGATGCGTGTCGTCGACATCTCGGACGACCCCATGATCCCGCCGCATGTGGTCTGGCGCCTCATGGCCGCTTATCCCGAGACGTGGCGCGACCAGAAGGTGCTGCACCCGGCGGCCTATAGTTTGCAACGCATCGGTCATCTTGGTGCGTTCCATCGCAGGGCGGCGGCATGTTGGCCGGATCTCATCGGGCCGTCAGGATCCTCGTCCACGTATGGCCTCGCGGACGCAGAGCGCCCCGATGTCGCCTGAGGAACGTTTCACGATCATGCTTAAGTAACGTGCTAGTTAGAACGAGGGCCGGTCCAAACGTGTCGTGCTACGCGTCGGCCTTGAACGCTGCGATGACGCGGGCCTTGGCGCCTTCGGGCAGGAGACCGAGCCCGGCCGAGAGGAGGGCGTTGCGCGTGCCGTGGATGCGGGCGGGGTCGTTCGCGTCCAGGGCGTCGAGCGCGGCCTCGGCGACCTCCTCGGGCTCGGCGACCTTGACGGCTTCCAG
>JBATXP010000234.1:0-18616 GCA_049673465.1 Litorimonas sp. | reverse complement strand
ATGGCTCAGAGGAAAGTGCGGCGAGATACGCGCCATCTGCGCTTCAGACAGCAAAAACAAATCAGACATTATCCGACAGAATCACACACGACGACACATGGCAAGATTAATAGGTCCTGAGCCTAGTTTGTCCTAGGAACTCCTTCTTAAATTTAAGCTGCCAAAAACCCACCATCGACCGGATAGACGGCACCCGTGCAGAAGGCGCTTTCATCTGAGGCGAGGAACAATGCGACATTCGCGACCTCATCATTCGTGCCATAGCGCTTCATGGCGATCAGATTGGTGAAGCCTTCCTGCGCAGCTTCCGGCGCACCCGGAGCGGCGGCGTTTTCGAGCGAGCGCATCATGGCATTGTCGATCGGTGCGGGCGCGACGGAATTGACGCGAATGCCCGCTTCGGCCAGCTCCAGCGCGGCGACCTGGACGAGGCCGTTTATGGCATGTTTCGACGCGGCGTAGGGGCTGATGCCCGGCACGCCGACCGTGCCCGCGACGGAACTGGTCACGATAATCGAGCCGCCACCGCTTTCGATCATGGCGGGCGCAGCGTGCTTGATGGAGAGCCAGCTACCGCGCACATTGACGGCCATGATCTTGTCGAACTCTTCGACGGTGAACTCGAAGACAGGCTTCACCGTGCCTTCCGTGCCCGCATTGGCGAAAAGGATGTCGAGTCCGCCCATCTTGGACTTGGCCTCGGCGACGTAAGCCGCCGTGTCGGCTTCATCCGAAATGTCGGCCCTGAAGGTGGCGAGGTGATCGTGGGCAATCTCCGCCGCGAGCGCATCCAGCTTGTCCTGACTACGTGACACGGCGAGCACATGCGCGCCCTCTTTCAAGAACCGCTCGACGGCGGCGCGTCCAATGCCGCCCGTTGCGCCCGTGATGATGGCGCGTTTACCTTCCAGTCTCATACTGCTTCCTCCACTTCCTTTTTCCATTGTTCGATAATCTCGCGCACCGGGTCAGCGACCGCTTCACCTGAGCGCTCACCCGCGAAGACCGCCCCCGTGCCGCCATCCAGCGTCAGCGTCTCGCCCTCGGCGAAGGTTCGCCCATTGATCATGATCTGCCCGTCGCCGATCTGCACGTCTGCCGCGCCGACCACGGCGGGCAGGCTCCAGGAGCGGGCGACGACGGCGGCGTGGCTCATCTGCCCGCCGAGCGTCGTGAGGATGCCGCTCGCGACGGACATGCCGTGAATGTCGGCGGGCGAGGTTTCCTGCCGGACGAGAATGACGGAACCATCCTCAGCCCGGTCGATCGCGTCCATCGGGTCAAGCACGATCGCACCCGTGGCGAGGCCGGGCGACGCGCCGAGGCCCGTCGTAAGCGCGTCCGCACCGCTGGCTTCGCGGACCGCGTCACGGGAAAAATAGTTGTCGGGAATGCGAGAGAGGGCTGCCTCGCGGGGCAGCGCACCCTCCGCTTCCATATCGACGGCGATGCGCGCGGCCGCTTCCGGTGTGCGCTTGCCGACGCGCGCCTGCAGGATCCAGAGTTTGCCGTCCTCAATCGTGAACTCGACATCGACCATGTCGCTATAGTAGCTCTCCAGCGCCTTTAGGTGATTCTCAAGCGCGGCGTCGATTTCGGGATGCGCGGCGACAAGGTTCACATAGGGCACAGTCGCCGCCTGCCCGGCCACAACGGCTTCGCCCTGCGCGTTCGCCAGATAATCGCCCGTCGATCCGGGCTCGCCGGTTCGCGGATCGCGGGAGAAGACGACGCCGGTTCCGGACTGATCATTCAGATTACCGAAAACCATAGCCTGCACCGTCACAGCCGTGCCGCCCTCATCCAGCAGGCCGACCGTCTTGCGATAATGCTTCGCCCGGTCACTATTCCAGCTGGCGTAGACGGCCGAGATCGTGCGCTCCAGCAATGCGTAGGCGTCATCAGTATCCGCCCCGATTCCCGCGCGGATCAGCGGGTAGAGCGCATCGATGGTCGTGGCCTCGGTCTCGAGCCCCAGAACGGTCGTCGCGAATTGGTGGAGAAAGCGCTGATAGCTGTCCTGCGCAAAGGCCGGGTTGCCCGTCATCTGCGCGAGACCTGCCGCCGTCGCCTCGGTCAGACCGACATTCAGCACTGTGTCCATCATGCCGGGCATAGATTGCGCCGCGCCGGATCGGACGCTGACCAAGAGCGGCGCCAGCGGATCGCCGAAGCGGCGGCCCAGAGCTGCGCCGACACGCTCCAGACCTGCCTTGATCTCGTCCATCGACCAGTCGCCGCCAATCGGCAGCGTAAAGCCTGGCGGCACGGGCAGGCCCATGCCGGTCATCGCCCAGAGGCTGCGGCCTTTGCCGCCGACGATCGGCGTCGGGTCGTCCGCGTGTGGATGGTCGAACGGGTAGAGCATCAACCGATCCGCGTGACCGTGCCCGCCCCGCCATCGACCCGGATCGTCGCGCCGTTCGGAATGCGGTCCGTTGCGCCGTCCGCACTGACGACACACGGCACGCCGAGCTCTCGCGCTACGATGACGGCGTGGCTGATTGTTGCGCCGACATTGACGACAACGCCAGACACGGCGGCGAAGATGGGCGTCCAGCTGGGGTCGGTATGACGCGCGATCAGAATATCGCCCAGTTCCAGACCACCCGGATCGCTGGGGTCGAGAATGACGGTGGCGCGCCCTTCATAGACGCCCGCGCAACCTGGTTGACCCTGAATATGGTCGCCAATCGCGAGTTCGTCGCGAGCGGCGCCGCGCACTTCCCACTCGGACAGCGGCGGCACGACACCGTTCACAATAAAGGGCGGGACGAGACCTTCGAGCTTCGTTTCCATGGCGCGGCGCTCCGAGATCAGCGCTTTCACGCTGTCTGGATCCGCAATGGCCTGATCCCATTCCGCGTTGGTCAGCAGGGAGAAATCCTGTGCGGTTTCGAACACGCCGCGCTCGATATAGCGACGACCGAGTTCGACCATGGCCATGCGCATTTCGTGGGTGACTTGGGCGCAATTGGTTCGGGTGCGTTCGCGCGCGGCAAAGAAGACGGCGCAGCTTTGCGCGGCGGCACGGAACTGGCCGAGCACTTCGTCATTACCCTCCAGCCGCGCCTCGACAGCCGCGATCGCCTCCTTGCGCGCCGCGTCGCGCGCCGCCTTCTTGGTGGCAGGGCTGTCGCTGTCGGGCGCGCGCACCCTGCCGGCCAGCGCTTGGGCGGGGGAGCTAGGATCCAGCTCCCAGACGATGGACGCCATCTCCCACTCATTGGGTCCGCGAAAGCCGAACTCGGCGATGAAATCGTCCCAGCGAGACCCGAGCGCGGAGACGCCATTCCGTTCAAACGCTGCACGCAGATTGTCGTCGGCGCGGATGTCCCGCGACAGCGCCCAGAGCGCGAGCGCGGGTCGTGCGCTATCGACGGGGCGATCCGAGGTCAGAATATCGGCGGCCAATTCCGGCAGGCCAACCGCCATCGCCACTTCGCCGACAGCCCCCGCCGGGATCATGGAATGATAGGTCGCCATGATGTGGCGCGTCCAATAGGGATACCACCAGTCAGTCGCGAGTCTGCGCACATGAGCGAGCAAGTCCGCGTCACTCAGGCTCGACAGGTCGGGGCGGTCCTCGCGCAGCTGCAGCACGTTCGCGCGCATTTCATCGAGCTGCGGCAGCTCCTGGGTTGTGAGAACCCAACCAATCGTTTCCAAAAGTTGCGCTTCGTGCCGGGGCGAAACGTCCGTATCTTTCGGAGCGTAAGGCGGCACGCCGTCCTGCCCACCAAAGAAGGAGGCGTCGATGGCCTCAGGCGTCAGGCCAGGGGCGCGCACACCGAAGATGCGCGACGCGGTAACATTGAGGTAACAATAGCCGCCAAAGACCGACAGCATCGCCATGTCGGCTTCCGGAAATTCGTCCATATCGAACGCGCCGAGATTGACGAGCGCCTGCCGCCAGCCCGGTTCGCCGTGCGGGATGCCCCAGAGCGACCAGGAGAAGGGCTTGACCACATCCGGGAAGACCTCGCCCACATTGCCGCGCGTGTAGATCGGGAAGTCCGGCGAGGGAGGGCTATCGATCACCCAACGGCCCGACGCATTGTTCTCCTCGCCCAGCCGCTTGGCTAGCGCTTCGCCACCGAATTCTGGCGTCAATTCCATCGTCGCTCTCCCCACGAATTAGGTGGCGCGCCCATTTCGGGTCTTCGCCGTTTCGCGCTCACAAGCCGGAAACTTGCCCGAAATCAAGTGAAGCTGAATGCCGCATCATGTTTGACTTGCGCGAAATGAAATGTCTACATAAACATGACATCACATTCAGCTTTTAATGATCGCAAGCACGAAGACGGGAGGGTCGGGTGGCATAAGCGGCGAAAAGCAGGGGAGAGTATGACTGAGGATAGTCCCTCAACACGGCCGGAGACCAACGGCGAAGAGAGCGATGCGGAGACGCGCCCGCGCCTGACCGCACGCGGTCTTGCGACTCGGAACAAGCTGATTGCGGGGGCGAAAGAGGCCTTCGCCTCTCGCGGCTATGAAATGACGCGGATCAGCGACATTGCTGAGGCCGCTGGCGTTTCGCTCGGCAATGTCTACCGCCATTTCACGGACAAGGACGACGTTCTGCTGGCCGTCTTGCGCCCACTCTACTCCGAATTGCGCGAGGCGACGGGTCGGGGCGCGGGTCGCCAGCCCGTGACCAATGTCGATGTGCTGACCGAGCGCAATCGGCTCTATCTCGATTTCTACGCGGCCCACCGAGATCTCTTCCGGGTTTCGCGCGAAGCGGCAGGCTCCTCCTCATCTGAGACTTTCCAAGCCATGTGGATGGATATGCGCAACGCCTTCTTGGCGCGCAATCGGGGCTGGCTGGAATCGCTAATCCGGTCCGGGCAGCTATCGGAGGATACGGATGCCGAGATGATGGCGGCCGCCCTTGGCAGCATGAATGAGCAATTCGCCTACACGCATATTGCGCTCGCCGAGGAGACGCCGGACGCCGACACGGTCGCCCGGATGGCCCGCACCTGCGCGGTCATCTGGTGGCGCGCCATTTTCTGTCAGGACATTCCGTAGATGGGCGTTCTGACGGATATCCGACCGACCGCGCTGACGGAGATCGCGACCTTCACAGAACGCCGCGAGCACGGCCTGTTCAAGCAACTCCGCGATCACGATCCGGTCCATGCGAGCGTCACACCCGACGGCGACCGGTTCGTTGCCCTCACCCGCTATGACCATGTCAGCGCAGCCGCGCTCGACGTGGACGCCTTCATTTCCGGCCAGGGCACGCAGATCAAGGATAAGCGCGCCGAGGGACACGGCGCGCCGAGCGTTCACAATGCCGATGGTCGCATCCATCAGGAACTGCGCCGCGCGGGGCAGAGTGCGCTACGCCGCGACATGATCCGGTCGCGCACGCCGCGCATTAAGTCCATCGTCGACGAGATGATCGAGTCTGCGCCGCGCGGGAAGCCATTCAACTTCGTCGACGAGATCGCCGTGAAAATCCCTATGGTCGTGATTTCCGAAATTCTCGGCGTGCCGGAAGCGATGCAGATGCAGCTCGTCCACTGGGCCAATACAATGAGCGACGTGCGCGCCACAGATTCCGAGCAAGCGGAAAACCGCACCAAGCTTTTTGAGTATTTCCGCACCCTCGCCGATCTGAAACGCCGCGACCCGGCGGATGATGTCGCCTCCACCCTCGTGCGCGCCCATGTGGAGGGCCGTATCATGGAGCAGGACTATCTCGACGCCTTCTTCATGCTGCTGACAGTGGCGGGCAATGAGACGACGCGTTTTCTGCTCGCGGGAGGGCTGGAGCAATTGCTGCAGGATCCGGCGCAGCTCGACTGGATGCGGGCCAATCCGGCGGGCCGGAAGGGCGCGATCGAAGAGATGCTCCGCTGGGTGACGCCGGTCATCCATATGCGCCGCACGACGACGCGCGAGGTCGATCTGTTCGGCACGACCGTGCCGGAAAATACAAAAGTCGTCCTCTATTTCGCCTCTGCTAATCGCGACGAACGCAAGTTTGGCGAGGCGGCCAGTCAGTTTGATGTGACGCGCAGTCCAAACCCGCATCTGGCGTTTGGGTTCGGCGCGCATTTCTGTCTTGGGGCTGCACTGGCGCGTGTGGAGACATCGCTCTTCTGGGATGCGTTTTTCGAGCGGGTTTCAGACGTGCGACTGACCGATGGTCTTGGTGAGCGCTTGCCGTCGCACTGGTTCGCCGGGCTGACAAAGCTGATGGTGGAGTGGTCGTGAAAGTGGTCGTTACAGGCGCGGCCAGCGGCATCGGCGCGGCGCTCTGCGCACAGCTCGAAACCGCGGGGCACGCCGTGATCGGTCTCGATATTCAGCACGGCAAATATGTAACGCACCGGATCGACCTGACCGATCCCGCCAGCATCATAGCCATCGCAGACAAAATCGTGGGGCCCATCCACGGCCTCGCCCATGTAGCGGGCCTGCCGGGCACGCGACCGCCTGCGGACATCTTTGCCGTTAACAGCCTTGCGCCGAAGCGGTTGACCTATGCGCTGGAAGGCCGGCTCTCGGATGATGCGTCCATCGTGATTGTCTCCAGCGTCACAGCGGATCGCGCGGATGCGGATCAGGCACGCTCCATTCTCGGCGGAGACGTGCAGGAGGTCGACGGGAAGACGGCGTATGAGCTCTCGAAACGGGCCGCAAATATTCAGATGCTGCGATTGCTCACCGAGCACCAGCCCAAGGGTCGCCGAGTCAACACAGTCAGCCCCGGCACGGTCGATACGCCGATTCTGCAGGATTTCGTGACCTCTATCGGCGCGGAGCATATGGCGCGCGCAGCCGCTGCCACAGGCGGACATGGCGACCCGGCGGACATCGCTGCCGTGATCGCGTTTATGCTCTCGCCCGCGTCGCGCTGGATCAATGGTCAGGTGATCAAGGTCGATGGCGGATTGCATGGCATGCGCGCGGCCAAAGCGGAACTGGAGATGATCTGATGCAGCTCCTCCTTCTCCGACACGGTCAGCCCGCGCGTCTGAAAGGCGGCCATCAAGTTGATCCGCCGCTGACCGAGCTGGGTCACGCGCAGGCCGAATGGCTCTCGCGTCGCATGGCCGAAGAAAAGCCGGATGTGCTGATCTCCTCGCCCCTCACCCGCGCCCTGCAGACGGGCGCCCCGACGGCGGACAAGCTCGGTCTGCCGATCCAGGAGATCGCGGACATTGCCGAAGTGGACGGCGACGCGAATGAGGGCGGCTACATCCATATTGAAGATATTCGCGCCCAGGGCGGAGACGCCTGGGCGGCCTTCCTACGCGATCCGATTGGCACGATGGGCGGGGACGAAGCGCACTTCAAGCAGCGTGTCCTGCGCGGCTTCTCGGCCATCCTCGAAGACTACAAGGACGCAGAAACCGTCGCCGTCTTCACGCACGGTTTCCCGATCAATGCGCTGCTCAGCCACGTGCTGGGCCTGACGTCCATCTCGCGCTTCATTCCGGCGCACGGCTCCATCACGCGGCTCGGCGGCCGCTCGACCGAGCGCATGGTCGTGATCAGCGTGAATGAGACCGGGCATTTTCCGGTCCATGGCCTATCGGTTGAGGGCAGGTCATGAGTCATCCGGGACAGTGGGCGAAAGAGAAACCGGACCATCCGGCCGTGCGGCTGGATGGCGCGGAGCAGAGCTATGCCGAATTCGAAGCGCGCTCGCAGGCCCTGTCGGAGCGGCTGGTCGCAGACGGCGCGAAGACCGGCGATGTAGTCGCGCTCTGGGCGCGCAACCATATCGACTATCTGACCGCCGCCTGGGGTATCCACCGCGCAGGTCTCTACGTCCTGCCCGTCGCGGCGAGCCTGACGTTGGATGAGGCGGACTATATTCTGAAGGATAGCGAAGCGGTCCGCCTGATCGCGGATGAAGAACGCGCGAACAAAACCTCTGACATCCCGGTCTGGACGCTGGGTGATGACCTGTTCACAGCGCCACAAAACGCTCACGCTTCGCCCGAATTGGAAGGCGGGGACATGATGTATACCTCTGGCACGACCGGGAAACCGAAGGGCGTGCGCCGTCCCCTGTCAGGCAGTCCGCTGGGTAGCGAGACGCGGCGCGCCGGACGGCTGTCGGAACTATTCGGCATGGATGGGGACACGGTTTTCCTCTCCCCCGCGCCGCTTTATCACGCCGCGCCCTATCGCTTCGCCACCACTGTCTTGCGCCTTGGCGGCACGGTCGAGCTAATGCAGCGGTTCGACGCGAAAGACGCGCTTCAGCGTTTGGAACGCGCCACGCACAGCCAGTGGGTGCCGACCATGTTTGCGCGTCTGCTTACCCTGCCCAACGCGGTGAAATGTTCACTCTCTGCCCCGAAACATCGCAAGGCCATCCATGCCGGCGCGCCCTGCCCACCGGATGTGAAGCGTGCCATGATCGACTGGTGGGGCCCGATCCTGCACGAATATTATTCCGGCACAGAATCCATCGGGTTTACTCATATTGACAGCCCGGACTGGCTGGAGCGGCCTGGCAGCGTCGGCCGACCCTGGGGCTGCAAGGTCCATATTCTTGACGCGGGTGGCAAAGAAGTTCCAACGGGCGAGACGGGTGCGGTCTATTTCTCCGGCAAGCGCGGCCTGTCCTATCATAACGCACCCGAAAAGACCGACGCGGCCCATCGCGGCGATCTCGCGACCATGGGTGATATCGGCCATGTGGACGCGGACGGGTTTCTCTACCTGACCGATCGTCATGCTTTCACTATCCTGTCCGGCGGCGTGAACGTCTATCCGCGCGAAGTCGAAGACGCGCTCTCGAACCATCCAGATGTCATTCAGTTGGCGGTGATTGGCGTGCCGGACGCGGATTTCGGACAGGCGGTGCAGGCCGTTGTGGAGGCGAGGGCAGGCGCGAACGAGAGCGATCTTGCCCAAGATCTCCACCGTCTAGCCCGCGAGCGGCTCGCGCCGTTCAAGCGTCCCAAATCCATCGCCTTCGCCCCGCTGCCACTGACCGAATCCGGCAAGGTTCGGAAGCGTGACCTCATCGCCACCTACACCGCGCCGGATGCGCGCGGCTACCGACCTCAGAAGGAGGCCGCCGCATGAGCGACGCCGCTCTCATGACCGCCTTGCGCATCAAAGGCTTCGCCAAGGCCGAAGCGCTGGCGGAAACACTCGGACTGGACGCAGACGCGGTTGCGTTGTGCCTCTCAGACCTCGCGGAGCAGGGCTATGTATCCGAGACCCGTATCGGGGCGAAGCTCACGCCCAAGGGCCAGGGCCGCGCGGATAGTCTGACGGCAGAAGAGCGGGCGAGCGTCCCCGCCTTAGACTGGGATGCGCTCTATGACGAATTTCACCATCTGAACGGACCGTTTAAACAGACCATCGCCGATTGGCAAATCCGCGACGGCGCGCCCAATGACCATACCGACGCCGCCTATGACGACACGATCCGCGCCCGGATCGACGAGACCCATACCGGTATCGGCCCCGTCCTCGAAAAGCTGGGCGCGAAACTGCCGCGTCTGTCACGCTATGCGGACCGGTTCGAGACGGCGATTGCGGCGGTGCGGGCTGGTGAAAACCGCATGGTCGCCGCGCCGATCATCGACAGCTATCACACGGTCTGGTTCGAGCTGCATGAAGATCTGATCCGCCTCTCGGGACGGACGCGTGCTGAAGAAGCACTCGCCGGACGGGCAGTGTGACTGGGTCGCACCTTATAGCGGGCACGCTCGGGCCGGGCGGTGTGTCCTACACGCGCCGCGATCCGCTGACGGGTGAGGCGATGGCGGCTGACCTCGTCTCGCCGGATCAAGCGGATCGCATTGTGAGCGTGGCAGAGGATGCGCGCGAACCGCTCGAAGCGATGGATGTTGGAGAGCGCGCGGACGTGCTCCGCCTGCTCGCCGCAGCCTTGGAGCGCGCGCAGGACGAGCTGGTCCCGCTGCTCGTTCGCGAAATCGGCTGTCCAGTGGATCAAGCGCCCAAGCTGCAAGTCGGCAGCGCGGTCGGCGTACTCCGGTCCATGGCCGATCTGGCGGATCGGCATCGCTTCGTTGAAAACCGGGACGGCCTGCGCGGCGGGACGGTTCGGATCGTCAAACATCCGGTCGGTGTCTGCCTCGGTATTGTGCCCTGGAACGTGCCGCTCTTCCTCGCCTGTGTGAAGCTCTCTGCCGCCCTTGCGGCAGGTTGCCCGATCATCCTGAAGCCCAGCCCGGAAAATGCGGCGAGCATGGCGGTCTTCGCGCAACTGCTCGCTGACCTCCCTCTCCCAAGTGGAGCCGTGCAGTGCGTGACGGGCGATCGCGATCTGGGCGTGGCGCTGGTCGATCATCCGGGCGTCGCCAAGGTGAGCTTTACCGGCTCGACAGCCGCCGGGCGGAAAGTGGCGGCGGCGTGTGGGCAGCGCCTTGCGCGCTGCACGCTGGAGCTGGGCGGCAAGTCAGCCGCTATCCTGCTAGAAGACGCCGATCTCGACGCGGTGCGAGAGCAGTTTTTCCTCGCGACCCTACAAAACAATGGCCAAGTCTGCGGCGCGCAGTCTCGCGTGCTTGTCCCGGAAGCGAGTGCGCGCACCCTCATTGATTGGATCGTGGGCATGGTCGAAGAGCTGGAGGTCGGTGATCCCTTTAAGGCTGGAACCGATATCGGCCCGCTGGCGACGTTCGCTCAAGCTGAGCGCGTGCAGGGCTTTCTCGCCCGCGCGCATGAGAGCGGGGTCAAGATCGCGGCTCGGGCAAGGGCGGACAATGCTGGCGCGTTTGCTTTCCCGACCGTCGTGCTCGCCGATCCGGACGACGAGATCGCCCGCGAGGAAGTCTTCGGCCCCGTCATTTCCGTCCTGACTTATAAGACGATGGACGAGGCCGTCGCGCTGTCGAATGATAGCGATTACGGCTTGTCCGGGTCGATCTGGACATCCGATCTGGACCGCGCCGCAGAGATTGCCACACGCCTCCGCACGGGGACAGTCGGGATAAACAGCAAGAAAATCCTCGACTTCGGCGCGCCCTTTGGTGGCTTCCGGTCATCGGGCCTTGGCCGCGAGCTCGGGCCGGAAGGCATCGACGCCTATCTCGAAGCCTCCTCTATTCTCATTCCTACAATTACAACCACTGGCGCTGCAGGCGCGTCCGTGGCCCCCCAAAATCAGCCTGTTCGGGAGAGACACCAATGACACGATTACAGCAGCTCGCACTGGGGTCCGCCCTCTGCGCTCTCGCCACGCCGCTTCTGCCCGCCAAGGCACAAGCACAAGATTCTGGACCCGTCGTGCTCGACGAAGTCATCGTCACGGCGCAGCGCCGCGAAGAAAATCTGCAAGATGTTCCGGTGTCCGTCTCGGCCTTCACACCCACGGAACTCGAGCGTCAGGGCATCACCGACACGACCGATCTGATGGGCGCGCTACCGAATATTCAGGTCACGTCCGCCTATGGTCGAACGCAGCCCAACTTCTCCGTTCGCGGTATCTCGGTGGCCAACGAATTCTCAGCCTCGACCGCCTCGCCCATCGGCGTCTATGTCGACGAAGTCTATCAGGGCTTCCGCGCCAGTCACGGTCAACAGCTCTTCGATTTGGAAGGCCTTGAGGTTCTGCGCGGTCCGCAAGGCACGCTCTTCGGTCGCAACACGACGGGTGGTGCAGTGAATATTGCCACGCGAAAGCCCGGACTGGATGGAAACAATGGCTATGTCACCGCAGGATATGGCAACTTCGACACGAAGCGTCTGGCCGGGGCCGCGGAAGCAACGCTCTCGGAGAACTTCGGCGTCCGTATCGCCGGGATTTGGGAGAAATCCGATGGCTATACGGAGAATGTCTTTGACGGGCTGACCTATTCCGGAACGGACAGTATTGCGGGCCGTATCTCCGCACGTTGGGCGCCGACAGACGCCACGACCGTCGATGCGAAGCTCTACATCGCAGACAATGACCCACGCCAAGACCTGCCCTACGGGATTGGCTACCTGCCAGGCGGCGCGAACGGGGCGGGTGTCTCACTTCGCGCCGGATTGGATGAAGACCAGATCGCGGCGGATACGGCGGGTCGTTATCGGACGAGTTCCGAAGGGGCGACACTCTCTGTCGAGCACGCCATCAATGACGCCTGGACGTTCAACTTCGTGGGCGGCATTCAGAAAGACGATTATGATCTCTCGCCATTCGATTGTGACGGGGGACCCGTCGATGTCTGCGCGATTGAATATTTCTCGAAGTCCGAGAGCTGGAACCTCGATGCACGCCTGACCTATACAAATGACCGTATGGTCGCGGTGCTGGGTGCCTATGCAGGTGACGAGGAGATTTTCACCAAGAACCAGCCGGATTTCTTTGGCTTTCTCTCGCCTCTGCTGCAGGGGGCAGGCCTCCCGGGCACATATTTTAATCCGTCGATCGCCGTAGGGAACAGTCTCGGCACGATCCCGGCCTTTGCCGCCGACCCGACGCTAGATCCGCTAGACCCGGCGAGCTGCGCCCCGATCGTTCTGAACCCGAACGGCCTGTTCGATGCGCGTCAGCTGATTGCGTTCAATACGGATGTGGCGGCTGGGACCGGCGCTGCAATCCAAGCTGCTTGCACGGCGGCAGGCGCACCGCCTTTTGGCAACATCCTCGTCGATCAGGAGTTCACGATCGATCGCCCGAGCCAGGCCATTTATGGTGAGATCGCCTATGACGTGACGGACCGGTTCACCGCGACGCTCGGCCTGCGCTACACGAATGACGACATCACCTATCGTGACGCCTATGCGCGCGTGGCGAACCTCGAAGGCAACTTCGTCGCCGCGCTCGTCCCCTATATTTTCGATCCGACCGATGTGGCGAACAATGTCACGCTGCGGCCCGAGGATATTCCGAAAGTCCGTCAGGAGGAGAATACGGGCGAGCTGTCCGGTCGCCTCGTGCTGGACTACAAGTTTACCGACGAAGTATTGGGTTACGCTTCCTATTCGCGCGGCTATCGCGCGGGCTCGTTCAACGGGTTGGCTTATCAAGATATCAGCCAGGTCTTCTTCGTGGAGCCGGAGAATATTGATGCGTTCGAAGTCGGCGTGAAATCCCGCCTGTTCGACAATCGTGTCCAGCTGAATGCGGCCGCCTTCTACTATGACTACAAGAACCAGCAGATCGCGGAAATCGTCGGCGCGACGTCCTTCCTGCGCTCCGTCGATGGTCGGGTCTTCGGCGCGGAAGCCGAGCTGGATTGGCAGGTCAGCGATACGTTGCTTGTCGAGGTCAATGGCGGTTTCCTGGACACCAAATATGACGCCAACCAGTCCTTTACGCCGGGCGGCCTCGACGTGGGCAGGAACGAGTTCCCGAATGCACCGAATGTGACGGCACAGGCCGGGGCGACCTGGACGGCGTGGGAAGATGGCGACAATTCCGTCGTGGTCCGTGCCGATGCGCAATACATGGGCGAGTATTTCTTCGATCCGTTCAACAGCTATAATCAGGATCCATGCGATCAGCCGGGACCGGGGCAAACTGTTCTGCTCGCCTCGCCCGAACTGGCCTGCGGTAACCCGGATTATATCCTGCTAAACGGTCGGATCTCCTACGAGGCGGAGAACTATACCCTCTCGGCCTATGCGCGGAATATCACGGACAAGTTCTACTATACTTATGGTCTGAACCTGAACGCGTTCTTCCAGGATTATCTGGTCCGCGGCGAACCACGGACCTACGGCGTAGAGGCGACCTTCCGGTTCTAAACCTGTCATCTGCCTATAACTCTCGGTCAGCCTCACATGCTCTGCAATTTAGGCTGACCACTATCGGGAAAAGTGGTTCAGATGATAAATTCTCATGAGGACAAATTAGCTCCTCAGTGTCGAATGCTCGGTTGTACACTGAGGAAAAACATAGCTTGAGAATTGAATATTACAGCTTTGTCGACAATCTTCTATCCGCTCTTTCACTCTTACTATGAGAGTCCTGAATGTTCAGGGGGAGCCGAAACTAGTGACTTAAATTCGCCTCAAAACGGCCGCTGACAGAAGAGACAGGTAAGTCTGATTTTAGCGAAACTAGACTTACCGAAAATCCCGACTTGGAAAGAGTTTCGCGGCCTGGCTTCTCGGATGCCGCGCCGCGCCGTGGGCGTAATAAGCGGTTACGGTTTTCTTGTCTTTAGATCGGTCTGTCTTCGGTTTAGCCCCCAATGTTTCTGCTTTGCTTTTGCCGGGCTTTGGCACGCGGGAGGCGGCTTGATTGCGAGCGATCGCGGTGGAGCTTTGTACGGGACTACGCACGTGATCCATGTTGGACAGTGTCGGGTCTAGTTCGCCGTCAGCAAAGCCCATCTCGTCTAGCAAATAGGACAAATCTTCAATGTGTTCGGCAATGACATTGGTGACGATGCGCTCGCGCTGGAATTTGCCGGACACTCGCAGGAGGCGGCCGCTCATCACTTCGGCGCGGTACTTCGGGGAGGTGCTCTGCCCCCAGATGATGATGTTGGACGTGCCTGTCTCGTCCTCCAGCGTAAGGAAGACGACGCCGGACGCCGTGCCAGGTCGCTGACGACAAATGACGAGGCCGCAAACTGTGATGGGTGCGCCGTCTGGATGGTCTCGTAACGCTTTGGCTTGGACGCGCTCTTCGGCACGATCTGACAGCACCGCATGGGCCAGGCCAGATCCGCGCAAAGCTCTCCTAAATGCGCAAAGGTTCACACAACATAATCTGCATTATGTTGTATAAGCTGCCACTAGGATACCAGAGGTATTATGTTCTTTTCGACTGGACTTCCTGCCTTTCGCAAGCGGTAATGTCGTCACGGCCCTTCCCTCGGGTCTTGTCTCAGTGTCAGCGCTCATCGGGAGAGCCGCCAATGGAGACAACGACATGTCCAATACGACCAAAAAGCAGATCATATTCGCTGCACTTTCGCACCTCAAGCCACCCCGCGAGAAAACAAAGCAGGCGAAGCTTATCGGTATGCTCTCGCGCAAGACCGGGGTGACGCTGGAGAAGGCAAGCGATACGCTAGGCTGGCAACCGCACACGACAAGCGCGACGATGACCGGACTTCGCAAGCGCGGCTACGCGATCGTTCGCGAGGCGCGCGATGGCAAGCCGAGCATCTACCGCATCGATGTGGATCAGTGTCTTCCTCTAGCAGAACACGAGCCGAGCAAACCCGAGAATGTTGCGACGGCAGACGAGCAACCGTCATGACTACGCAGCGAGGGGATGCTCCAACATGGCTCGCCGACTTCGAACAGCTGGAGCGCGAGGACCTTCTCGCGCTCTGGACCAAGGCGTATGGCAGTCCGCCCTTCAAGGCGCACAGCGCACGACCTTTTTACGAGGGGTCAGCTATGCCGAACAGGTGAGACAAACAACCGGGTTGTCCAAGCGTACAAAGCGGAAGCTGATCAAGCTGGCGGCGGGGGATGCTGATGCGTCGAAGAAAAGCAGCAAGCCCACTGCATCCCGTTTGCCCAAGACACAAGTTGGCACCCAGCTCGTTCGGGAGTGGAATGGCAGAACCTACACTGTTCATGTCATGGACCAAGGCTGCGTCATGAACGGCGTGACCTATGGCTCGCTTTCAGCCGTGGCCAAGGCGATTACAGGCGCGCATTGGTCGGGGCCACGATTTTTTGGGGTGACCAACTAACCATGTTGGCTGAAGTCGCGGAGAGGCATCCGGCAGATCGAACGCGAAGCAGTAACCGTAGTCAGGCCTCCACGCTTCGCTGCGCGGTCTACACCCGAAAGTCCCATGATGAAGGGCTGGATCGGAGCTTCAACTCGCTGGATGCGCAGGGCGAGGCTTGCCGTGCCTTCATAATGTCGCAGGCCGGGCTGGGATGGCAGCTGCGTGATGCCCGCTACAATGACGCGAGCATCTCAGGCGGACACATGGACCGACCGGGCCTGCAGGTTCTCATCGCGGACATCGAAGCGGGTCTGGTCGACATCGTGGTCGTCTACAAGGTCGACCGACTAACGAGATCGCTATCGGACTTCTCTCGGTTGGTCGAGACGTTCGATGCCCACAACGTCTCATTCGTCTCGGTCACCCAAGCCTTCAATACGACGACGCCCATGGGACGGCTGACCCTGAATGTCCTGCTTTCGTTTGCCCAGTTCGAGCGTGAGGTGACGGCAGAGCGGATTCGGGACAAGATCGCGGCCTCCAAGGCCAAGGGCATGTGGATGGGCGGGCTCGTGCCGCTGGGCTTCAGGAGCGAAGACCGCAAGCTTGTCATAGACGAAGTCGAGGCAGAGACGGTCCGGCTTATCTTCTCGCTCTATCAGCATCACAGCAACGTCCGGCTCGTGAAGCGGGATTTGGATGCTAACGGCAAGTTGACCAAGCGGCGCATTTCGAAGACCGGCAAGGGCATGGGCGGCGAACCCTTCTCACGTGGACACATCCACCGCATTCTGACCAACCCGGTCTACATCGGCAAGATCGTCCACAAAGGCAAGGTGCATGACGGGCTGCACGAGGCAATTATAGCGCGAGATGTTTGGGACAACGTCCAGGCCATTCTCGACAGCAATACGGCCGATCCATCGACTGGCCGCAATACGAAGTCCCCTTCCTACCTCGCGGGTCTGCTCGAAGACGAAGATGGCCACCCGCTCGTGGCTCATCACACGAAGACGCGGGGCAAACGATATCGGTACTACGTCTCGCAAAACCTGAAGACCGGAGATGCCGATAACGGGTGGCGTGTTCCGGCCCGAACAATCGAAGCCTTGGTTGCCAAGGTCGTGAAGGAGCATTTCAGTTCGGATAACAAGGTGAGCAAGCTCTTCGCTATGCATCAAACGGATGCCCAGAGAGTTCGTGCAATCCTCTCGTCTGCAAAGAGTCTTGCAACAAACATCGCGAATGCTGCCGAAGCAGAGCGTAGCGAGATGTTGCGGTCGCTCCTTGAAAAAATCGTCATTGGCAAGACGGGTCTGACGCTGCAATTCGATCAGTCATAGCTCGCTAGACATATCCCGCTCTCCGTATGCAACGACGAGATCGAAGGCGGCGTCTGTCGTCTCGTCGAGCCTATGACAATCCGCCGGCGGGGACAGGAGATGCGGTTGGTCATTGGTGCCGCAGAGGAAGCAGAGGCGTCTCCCGACCAAGCACTCATACGGCTCGTCGCAAGAGCGGCCTTGCTCAGGGAGCAACTCGGGAGAGGTGTCATCGAGAGCATTAGCGAGTTCGCCGAGGTGCAGGGCATGCACCATGCCGATGTCAAGAAGCTCGTACCCTTGGGCTATCTCGCGCCGAGCATCGTCGAGGATATTCTCGCGGGCCGACAGCCAGTCCAAATGACGGCGAGAGCATTGCAGCGCATGACAGACCTGCCGCTCTGCTGGGAGCAGCAGCGCGTGCGTCTTGGCTTCGCATGAGCATTATTTACTTAGCATCATCTGTCGGCACCAAGCGGGCTTGGAAAAAGAGCCTGAGAGACGGGCAGAGAAATCAAGCCAGTTCCGGTGGAAAAGCGCGTCTCGGCGAGGCTTGTATTAATCTCTTGCGCGACTAACCCGCTGAAACTTCGGATTAGTTCCAGTTCTCCGGAGTTCAGGCCGTTCGCCTGGGAGAGGACTGGTGGAGCCAAGGGGAGTCGAACCCCTGACCTCTTGCATGCCATGCAAGCGCTCTACCAGCTGAGCTATGGCCCCGATCTGACGGGTCAGTCCTCTTGGGTCGCGCTGGGGTGTCCCCGGTGCGAGCGGCGCGTCATAGGGCTGCGCCGCCTTTTGCGTCAAGCGGCATGTGCCGCCGCGTGACACTTTTTCGGCACGGTCCGCGAAAGCCGGTTCCTTACGTGTCGAGTTCGATGTCGTCGTCCTCGTCATCGTCGTCATCGTCGCCTTCGCCGGGGGGCAGGTCGTCGCTCTCTTCCTCGTCGGCCACGAGGGCGGCGTCTTCGTCCTCGTCGTCTTCGAGATTGCCCAGGTCCGGATTCTCCTCGTCGTCGCCATCTGCGCCGCCGATGATGGCCGCGTCGTCGCCGTCGAGTTCCAGCTCCTTGGCTTCCTGCTCTTCCTCGTCGATATCGTCCTCGTCCACCACGGCCTCGACGGTTTCCTCCTCGTCCTCGTCATCCTCAGGCTTGGAGGATTTGAGCTGGCTCGACGGGACGAGGCCGCGCTGGTCGAGCTCCGCCGGATCGAAGCTGGTCTTGCAGATCGGGCACACGGCCGGATTGTTGCCCAGATCGTAGAATTTCGCCTCGCATTCGGGGCAGGCGCGCTTGGTGCCGAGCTTCTCGGCGCGCTTCTGTTTCTTGGTCTTCGCTGCAGCCATGATGGACTTGCCTTGTCTTTGCGGCGGGCGGCCCGAACGGGACGGGTCGCTTGCCGCCTTGCGGTTCGCGACGGTCGCGCCTACGGCCCACGCTGAAATGGAACCCGCGGGTCTTTACTGGTCCGTTTGCCCCTGTCAACTCGCAGCATACGGACGCCCGCAGTGACGCAACCCGTGACGAAATCACCAACTCAACCGACCGCCCAGCCCAGTCCCGCGACCAGTGCCCGGTCGGGTCCGCTTTCGGGCCGCATCCCGGCGCCGGGGGACAAGTCGATCTCCCACCGCGCGCTGATCCTGGGCGCGATCGCGGACGGCACGACGACCGTGTCCGGCCTGCTGGAAGGGGCGGACATCCTGTCCACGGC
>JBATXP010000233.1:0-4137 GCA_049673465.1 Litorimonas sp. | reverse complement strand
GCGCGCGGCGGCGGTAATGGACGACCCGTCCTCGCGGGCTTCCTGCCAGACCGGGTCCATTTCCTGCAAAAGGACCCGCGCTGGGCGCGCGACACGCTGGGCGACACCGGTGACACGATCGCGCGCTATGGCTGCGTGGTGACGTCGGTCGCCATCGCATTGGCCAATCTAGGATTCGACACCGATCCGGGCGATCTGAACCGCCGCCTGTCGGAAACGGACAACTACACGCCGCGCGGCTGGCTGAAATGGAAGGGCGTGGGCGAGGTCACGAACGGCAAGGCCGAAGCGACCTTCCATTCGGAGGTCAATGCCGGTCTGATCCGGGACAGCTTGGCTGCGGGCGAATACCCGCTGGTGCGCTTCATCCTGCCCAATGGCCGTTCGCACTGGGCGGTGATCCTGGGCCAGAGCGAGCGCGGCTACCACATGCGCGATCCGCTGCGCGACACGAACAGCCCGCTGATCTTCCCGCGCGACGCCTCCGCCTTCAAGGCCCTGCGCACCATCGGCCTCGCCTGACGAGCGAAACCGTCGCGACCGCGTGGGAGGCGACCGCCGCCGACTTCCTGGAGCATCGCTCCGAAGCGGGGCTGTCCGTGGTCCGCGACTGGGCGGTGCGCTTGCCGCAAGGGGCCAGCGTGCTCGACCTGGGGTGCGGTTCCGGCTGGCCCGTTACGACCGCGCTGGTCGAAGCCGGGCTGGACGTGCATGGGATCGACGCCTCGCCCACCCTCGTCGCGGCGTTCCGGGACCGCCTGCCGGGTGTGCCCGTCCACTGCGAGCGGGTGGAAGAAAGCGGCTTCTTCGGGCGCGCCTTCGGGGCGGCGACGGCGATCGGGCTGGTGTTCCTGCTGGAGGAAGAGGCGCAACGGGCGCTGCTGTCGCGCATCGCGGACCAACTCGTCCCGGGCGGGCGGCTGCTGTTTTCCAGCCCGTGGCAAAAGGCGGAATGGGAAGACCTGCAGACGGGCCTTCCGTCGCGTTCGCCGGGACGGGGGGTCTACCGCGACTGGATGACGAAGGCCGGACTAGACCCCATGGCCGAGCCAAGCGCCGACGGCATCCACCATTTCGAGGCGAGGAAGCCCTAACCCAGCAGGACGCGCTTCAGTAGCTTGCCGCTTTCGGTGCGAGGCAGGGCGTCCACGATCTCGACCTCGCGCGGGGCCTTGACGTGGCTGATGCGTTGCCGGGCGAACTCGATCAGTTCTCCGTCCAGCCCGTCTACATCCGCGCCCGGCACGGTCTGGACGAACGCCTTCACCCGCTCGCCCATATCGGCGCAGGGCACGCCCAGCACGGCGGCGTCCAGGACGCTGGGATGGGCCAGCAAGACGTTTTCGGTCTCCTGCGGGTAGATGTTGACCCCGCCGCTGATGATCATGTTGGCCTTGCGGTCGGTCAGGAACAGGTAGCCGGCCGCATTGACGTGGCCCACATCGCCCAGCGTGGACCAGCCCTCTCGCGTCGGATGGTAGGCCCCTTTGGTCTTGGCGTCGTCGCCATGATATTCGAACCGCGTCTCGCCCTCGAAATAGACCGTGCCCGTTTCGCCGGGGCCGAGCACCGCGCCCGTTTCTTCGTCGCAGATGCGCAGCGTGCCGAAGATGGCGCGACCCACCGAGCCGGGATTGGCGAGCCATTCCTCGGCCGTCAGATAGGTCAGCCCGTTGCCTTCCGAGCCGCCGTAATATTCCGACACGATCGGGCCGAGCCAGTCGATCACGGCATGCTTGACGTGGACCGGGCAGGGGGCGGCGGCGTGCAGCACGAGCCTGAGCGAGGACAGGTCGTATCGGCTCCGCAGCTCGTCCGGCTGTTTCAGCAGGCGCACGAACATGGTCGGCACGACCTGGGTGTGGGTGATGGCGTGGGCCTCGATGGCCTGGAGGAACGTCTCCTCCCGGAACTTGTCCATGACGAGCACATGCCCGCCGAGGCGCTGCACGGCGAGGCAGTAGACCAGCGGCGCGGCATGGTAGAGCGGGGCGGGGGAGAGGTAGCGCGTCTCACCGTCGAACCCGAACAGTCCCGCGAACAGGGCAAGGCCCGGACTGTTGGCGACCACCGCTTCGTCCGGCAGGCTGACCTTGACGCCCTTGGGCCGCCCGGTCGTGCCGGAACTGTAGAGCATGTGGTGGCCCGCGCTCTCATCCTCTATGGGCGTTTCGGGGGCGTCGGCCGCAAGGTCGTCGAAGTCGGGAAAGCCATCCAGCGGATAGTCCGTCCAGTAGATCATTCCGTCCAGCTTGCCCTCGCTCGACAGGGCGCGCGTCACCTCGGCGGCGTGGCCGACCTGGCCGTCCGTGATCAGGAGGCGGGAGCCGGAGTCGCGCAGGATGTAGTCGGTCTCGTCATAGGATAGATGCGTCGCGACCGGACAGATCAGCAGGCCAGCCCGCTGCGCCGCCCAATAGATGGGAATGAAGGACAGGCTGTTCTTTTTCCACACCGCGAACCGGTCGCCCCGCCGCAGGCCCAGCGCCCGCAATGCGTGGGCGTAGCGATTGGCGGCGGCCTCCAGCTCCGCATAGCTCATCGATCCCGTGACCGCGCCGGACGCATCCAGCATGGACAGGGCGGGCGCGTCAGGGGTCGCTTTGGCGAACTGTCTCGGATGCATGGTTCACTCTCCCGCGCTTCGGAGCCGTCCCGGCTCTTCTTGGCGTCCAGAGTGTGCGAGTCCGCTCGATGAGCAAGGGCGCGCCGCCGATCATCACGGTTGTGACCTAGCCGGGTTCCATCATGGCGGCCAGCGGGGAGACGTAGGCCGGGTCGTGCCGGAGCAGGGATCTGTCGCGCAGCGCCGCTTCGTAGAGCGCCGTCTCGAAGCGCGTCTCGTACTGGAAGCCCAGCTCTCGCGTGATGCGGCTGCCGTCATAGACGCGCCCCAGCGTGTCCGGCATCCGCCATCCCAGCTTGGCGTAGAGGTGCGCGGCCCGCGGATAGTGCCGCCTTATCACGAACCCGGCGTCGCGTTTCAGCGCGACCCCGTCGCGGCGCGTCAGTCGGGTCGGCGCGGACACGATGTAGAGGCCGAACCCCACCGTTGCGGCGCGCTCCAGCGCCAGCAAATGGGCGCGGGTCATGTCCTCGACGCTGGCGCGGCGGTTCAGCAGTTCGTTCACCTTCATGTTCGGACCCGAAATCGCGCGATGCGTGTCGTCCTCCTCCGGAAAGAAGCGCGCCGTGCGCAGCACGATGCAGCTCAGTCCCATGGTCTGGTGGTGCTGGCGGCAGAGCCCTTCGGCGCAGAGCTTCGTCACGCCGTATATGTTGCGCGGCGCGAGCGGGCCGTGGGTCTCGTCGAGCCAGGTGGCGGTCTCCCCGCGCTCGTCGCGCAGGCTCCGGTCGATCATGAGCGAGGTCGTGGAGGTGAAGACGAAAGGCGCCCCGGCGCGCGCGGCCGCGTCCAGCAGGTTGAGCGTTCCGGTGACGTTGATGTCGACGAAAGCCCGTGACGGGTAGCGGGCGATGTCCGGCTTGTGCAGCGCGCCCGCGTGGATCACCCCGGCGACGTCGCGCTCCCCGAAGATGCGGTCGACGAGCGCCCGGTCCGCGACGCTGCCGATGATCGAGGTCCACTCGGACGGGGCGGGGTCGAGGCCGACCACCGCGTCCCCCCGTTTGCGCAACATCTGGACGAGATGCCGGCCGAGCCAACCCGATGAGCCTGTCACCAAAACGGTCATGTCCCACCCTATGCAATTTCCGAGCCAGGGTCGAATCCGGTACGCTTGCGAAATGATTTCGCGAAGACGTCGGCGAAAAAGTTCTTGATTTGTTCTTCTGCGTCTGTTTTTCTTGGGGCCGAGCTGGATTGGAACGGTCATGGTCGCACGCATCAGCACGGTCGCCTTCGAGGGCGCGGACGCGCGCCGGGTGGACGTGCAGGTCCAGGTGCAGACCAGCGGGCGGTCGCACTTCGCCATCGTCGGCCTGGCCGACAAGGCGGTGGCGGAAAGCCGGGAGCGCGTCTCGTCCGCCTTCGCCGCGCTGGGGCTGTCGCTCCACGGCAAGCGGGTGACGGTCAATCTGGCGCCGGCCGACCTGCCCAAGGAAGGGGCGCAATACGACCTGCCCATCGCCCTGGGGCTGATGGGCGCGCTGGGTGTGGTCCCGGCCGACGAATTG
>JBATXP010000232.1:0-10025 GCA_049673465.1 Litorimonas sp. | reverse complement strand
GCCTCGACCTGTCGGCCGCCGCCGCATCCGGCCGCGACGGCAACGTCACCCATGCCGATCTCGATACGCTCGAAAAGGCGCTCGCCACGCCCGCCGTGCCGGACCCGGTCCCCGGCGAGACCCGCCTCAAGGTGATCGGCCTGCGCCGCAAGATCGCGCAGAGCATGGAGGCGTCCAAGCGCACCATCGCCCACTTCACCTATGTGGACGAGATCGACGTGACCGAGCTGGAAGCGTTGCGCAAGCGCACCAACGCCAAGCACGCAGACGATCCATCCCGCCCCAAACTGACCGTCCTGCCCTTCATCATCCGCGCCCTGGCGCAGGCGATGGCCGACTGGCCGCAATTCAACGCCCACTATATGGACGGCAGCGAGGGCTATCCGGGCGGGCACATCTCCCAGTTCGCGGACCTCAATCTCGGCCTCGCCACCCAGACCGACACAGGCCTCGTCGTGCCCGTGATCCAGCGCGCCCAGACCCTGTCGATCTGGCAGCTGGCGCAAGAGATCGCGCGGCTGGCGAATGGGGCGCGCGACAACCGGCTCAAGCCGTCCGATTTCCAGGGCGCGACCACGACCCTGACCTCGCTCGGGCCGCTGGGCGGCATCGTCACGACGCCGGTGGTCAACAAGCCCGAAGTCGCCATTTTCGGCCCCAACAAGATCCGGCCCAAGCTGGAGCTGCGCGGCGGAGAGGTGGTGGAGCGCCAGGTCATGAATTTCAGCGTCTCGGCCGACCACCGCGTCATCGACGGCTATGACGCCGCCCAGATGGTGCAGGACATCAAGCGCAAGTTGCAGGACCCGGTGGGGATGTTTCTGGCCTAAACTATCTCACCCGCTCATCCCCGCGAACGCGGGGATCCAGTCCTTGCCACGAGCTCGACGTGGGTAAGTAATCCTGACAAGCCGAGGGGTCGATGAGCCACTGGATCCCCGCGTTCGCGGGGATGAGCGGAAGTTTTTGAGTCAGGCTGACGACACTGGCGGTAGGGGCTCCAGGTCCGGTTCCACCCACGTCCGCCTCGCCTCCACGCCGAACAGCCGCGCCTTGCTGTAGTGCCGGAACAGCCAGTCCGGCCGGTTGAACCCCTGCGCCAGCACCCGGTTGGTCCGCTCCGCCAGATCGCCTTCGCCCATCGCCGCGCGGATCGCGCGCAGGGAGGCGACCGTGATGGTGTGGTGGTAGCCGGACGTGTCCGTGTTGGGGACACCCGTCGCCGCGTTGTAGCGCCGGATCATGTCCGGCATGACGCTTTCCGCCGCCTTGCCGTGGCGATCGAGCAGCCAGACGGCCGCCGCGATATGGGCGGCATGGGTCCAATCGGCTTTGGGCAGAGTGCGGTCGCGCACGCCTTCGCCGATGCGGGCGATATCGTCGCTGGCAAACATGGGGTTTTCCTTTCCTTGGGAGCGGCGGAAAGCCGCCTTGTCGGAAAGGCCCCGCCGGGTTGCGGGGTGGGCGCGCGGACCTTCTCAGCCCAGCCGCAGACAGCCCCGCCAATATGGCGAGCCCTGTTGCTGGAGCGTGACGGTGACGGTGCGCATGGCAGGTGCATTAGCCCCGCAAAGGCGCTGAAACAAGGCTTGCCGGGTCCCGCCCGCTTGCCTATATCGCGCGCCTGTCCGAGCGGCCCGTGGTGAGGTAGCTCAGCTGGTTAGAGCGCAGGACTCATAATCCTGAGGTCGAGAGTTCAAGTCTCTCTCTCACTACCAGCCGCCGGACATCGTCCCCTTACGATTGGCCGTGCGAGGCTTCCTGCATCCGCGCAGGCTGATAGCCGGGGCGCTTTTCGCCGATCTTGCGCAGTTCGTGGAGGTCGAGGATCGAGAAGCCGACCTTGGACGCGATGGGCAGCAGCACCTGCAGCGGAATGGACAGTTCTGATCCGATCACGTCCGCGCCGGTCGGTCCCAGCGCCCAGATCAGCGGGTATCCGATCCACGCGACCGAGAGGAAGGCGGCAACCTTGTCATAGGCTTTTCCGAGCTCCGCGCCGTCATGATAGGCATCGCGGCGCAGGCGGCCCCAGGTGATGTTGATGATGATCAGCAGGCAGCTCACCCCGACCGCGAACCAGAGCCAGCGCACCCACGGCACGATGGCGAGGTCGGCCATCAGCCCGGACAGGATCATGATGATGTCGGTCACGATCAGCCCCGCCAGCAGCGGCCGGTCGTGGGGGCGGTGGAAATGAGCCGTGGAGGCCAGCGCCCAGAGCAATAGCGGTGTCGTCACCACCCAATCGAGATAGCGCGCGAGGTAGAGCGGCTCCCCGTCCGGGCCTTGTATCACGCCCTGACCCGTCAGCATGGCGAGATAGGCCAGGCCCGACCAGATCGGAATCACCATGGCGACCCAATATTCGTCCTTGGGCACGCCCTTGGGATTGCGCGACCAGGCGAAGAAGAGCAGCGCGCCCGCCGCCATCGCCGCGATGTAGAGGATGTACCAGAAATCGTCCGTCATACGACCCGACTATCCCCCCGCGCGGCGCGGCGAAATAACAGCGGCTAAGATCCGAGCCCCGCCGCCCATAGACAATCCCAATGGAAGATATTCGCTCTTTATCGTTCCTCCGACGGCAACCGCTCGCCATTGAACGCGTAACTAAATAACATCAACCAGACCTTCCAGGAGTCCCCCATGAAACAATATTCCATCCTCGCCGCCGTTTCGGCCGCCGCCATCACGGTCAGCGCCTGCGCCACCGTCGCCACGGCCGACTCCATGATGGACCCCATCACCGTTCAGGACGTCATCGACGCCCAGCAGGAATGGGGCGAAGGCATCGTCGCGATCTCCGGCGTCCACACGGCGGGCGGCGACTATTCGGCCCGCGCCACTCAGCACATCAACGACCTCTATGCCTACGGCATGACGGACGTGATGTTCAAACCCACCCTGGCCGCCGACGACCAGTTCCGCGAAAACTTCGACGAAGCCCTGTCCTACTTCATCGGTCGCGAGGGCACGGAAGATGGCGGCTTCGCCATCAGCGGCTGGACCGATGTGCGTTGGGACAACAACGCCATCTACACGGACAGCAATTCCGCCGTCGCCATGGGCAACTATTTCTTCGACAAGGCCGATGGCTCCGAGACCAAGGTGGAATATACCTTCCACTATGTGCGCGACGACAATGGCGATCTGAAGATCAACCTGCACCATTCCTCCCTGCCCTATTCGGCAGGTTAGGCGGACACACAGCATCCCCGAAGCCGGGCGGCTCCCCTTCCAGCCCGGCTTTCTTGCGCCCCCGGCCTCTCAGGTCGGGGGTTTTCGTGTCGGAATGGCAGGTCCCGCCTACGCATCCCGGCCCCGGCTCGATGCATCGGACAACATGTTACAAAATAACTTATCCATGTAATACAATAACGTAGACGCAAAAAATCGTCCGTCTCGGCAATCCTGCGTCATCCTGCCACGCGTAACAGGAGTGTCACTCCAGCGCAGGATATCCCCTATGAAACGTTCCCTTCTCATCGCCCTTGCCAGCGGCACGGCCCTGACCCTTGCCGCCTGCACGACCTATGAAGACACGGCCGATGCCGACATGGACGAAACGGTCATGGCGGTCTCCGCCGACGGGCCGCTCTGCCTCGACATGGGTCCGCAGACGCCGCGCGACATTTCCTCCGTCACGGGCACGAACATGGACGCCTTCCAGATGGCCCCGCCCGCGTCCGAGATGAACCTCTGCAACATCCACACCCACACCAATGCCGAGCACAAGGGTCCGGGCTTCTCCGTCTTCGTCGACGGGTCCGACTATGGCGGCTATGCCTGCAACGGCACGGACGACCTGTCCGCCGCCGAACTGGCCCCGGCACCCGGTGCCTACGGCAAGGTCGAGCCGGGCGACACGATCGAGGTCCACTGGGTCCACACCTCCTGCGACATCGACCCGGGCGAAGGCCTGGGGTCCTGTCTGTCGGATAGCTGCACGGACCCGCTGCTGCGCGTGGAAGCGCAGACCTTCCTGGTCGTGAACGACGCGGATGCGCTCGACTTCACCACCATGGGCTGGCAGGGCTTCGAGGTGAACGGGCTGGACCGCGCCAAGATGATCCCGTCCAACACCGGCACGCCGGTCGTGTTCCGCGGCTCCACCACGGGGCCGAGCTTCAACCAGTCGGTCTGCTCGCCGCTCAAGGTCACCTGGTCGGTGCGCCCGCAATGCGCCAAGATCGACATCAACTCGCTGCACCGCTGGGCCGAGATGGGCAATGTGTTCAACGAGACCGAAAGCCACGGCGTGCGCCAGCTGGTGACCGCACCGGAGCTGCTGTCGCCGATCGAGTAGGCGCGACCTCGCAGTCGCGCGGCACCCAGCGAACAAGTCCGACCCTTCCACCTCGTGTGGGAGGGTTTTTCGGTTTCGGGTAAGGCCCTTATCATACCCCCTCCCCGCCGCTCATTCCTGCGCACGCGGAAATCCAGTCCTTGCCAAGCCGCCGACGTAGGTGCGAGGTCCTGGCCAGCCGAGGGATCGGTGAGCCACTGGTTCCCCGCGTGCGCGGGGATGAGCGGGAGGAAGAGGGGTTCCCATGCTTCAGTCGCAACATGGCAGAGATGGCCTCGTCCCCGGCATTCATTGCCGGGGTCTGGTCTCTGCTGGGTCCACAAGACGAAGGCGGCTCGGAAATCTCGTCTTGTGTGCCTCCACGACAGCAGGCCCCGGCAATGAATGCCGGGGACGATCGGATCGAACTGGCGTAACATCCGTCTGGCGATCTCCCCTGTTTGCAGGATTGCGGCCTCATCCTCACTAACGCGCTCCAGTTTCTCCAAGCCTGTCAGTCGCTTGCAACGCAATCCGACAAAATGATCCCCACCTCCCCGACTCGCCCCTATGTTAGCTCCCGTACCTTCCGGGCAGCGGAGGCGGACGAAGCGCTAGTCGTCTTTACGTCGCGGAGGGTCGGTGCTTCGGTTGGTCAGCAGACTATTATCTCAATAAATATAAGAGGATATACTTGAGCTTTAATGAAGGCAAATTCCTAAACTCGAAAGTTGCGGAAAAGGAGAACTTGTGTTAAACACAACACAACGTAGCGTATGAGCTTATTATGCAAGACCCATTCAATCAGGGCGGTCCTAACACAGGGCTCGATGATGACCTCCTACACGCCCAAGAACTATATGCTGCCGCTCAATTTTTAGATGGCTTTATAGCAAGGAATGGTAATTACTCTCTAGCAGCCAGCACTGATGATGGCGGTCTTATAAATGGTGATTTTGATGGCTTGGATGTAGAAGAAGCTGAGAGAGCCTTGGAGGTCGTGCTTCGGAGTGCATACGATCTAAGTAGCACCGAGCTCTTGCAAGTTGAATACGACGCAAACTCTGATACATTTGTGACCTATTTCGACTTTCTAATGTTTTGATGCCGACCTCAAAAAACTCTTATCTGATAAGGGCTTACTTATTAGCAATAGCCTTCACCATACAACCAACCTATCCAGCTTATGCTGCCGAAATTAGCATTGATGAGATTCATACTCTAGAAATCGAAGATGTTCGGGACAAAACCCTGACAATAATCGTTGATAAATACTCTGAACAATACAGAATTGACCATGCATTTATAAACTACATCTTAGATAATAATATTAGCGTAACTCTAATTATAAATGGATGGTGTTCATCTGACTGCTCTCTTAAATTGCTCCCCGTCTCGGATTATGTGAAGATTACCGACAAAGGATTTATAACACTTGATGAAAATTCGTTTAAACGGAGAATCGCCTTCCTCACTGATGAAATTAACCTTCCTCGCGATGAAGGGAGTCTTGAGCTACCCTCCTTATCAGATCTTGCCAAACTAAGACAGAATTACAAAACAACTTTCGATGAAAACTCTTTACTACTCAACCAATTGATTGTTGCGGGACGTAGCCCTCATCATGCTTTTGCACACTCCTTTGCAAGAGGTTACTTAGACACTCAAATAAAAAGAGATTGCTATGATCAATTGGACATTCACGTTCTGATTGATGGGAAGTATCTTGATGTGGAATTTTATAACTTCGAGTTTGCCAGTGCCGCTTTCACAGCGTTTACATTAGCGATAAGGGAGAATGCTGATATAAAGAAAGGAAAGATTTTTATTTCTCCATTTTCAAACAAGATTATTTTCACTGATGATGAAAGAGTTGAATCTGTAAGCTGCAGGAAAGAATTGTTTTAATTATATTATCTCACTATATCTAGTATACAAGACGTACATCAGAGATCTTGTATAACCTCTGAAAACCTCGGCTCGCGCTTGCGGTTCCACAGCCCCTTCGCGCCGCGCCGGATGTCCGCACCGATCCCGTAGAGGGCGGGCACGAAGAACAGGGTCACGAACAGGGCGAACATGACGCCGAAGGCGAGGCTGATGCCGATGGGGATGAGCCATTGCGCCTGGAGGGACTTTTCGGTCAGCAGCGGCAGGAGGCCGACGAAGGTGGTGAGCGAGGTCAGCAGGATCGGGCGGAAACGGCGCACGCCCGCCTCGACCAGGGCTTGCGCCCCGTCCATCCCCTTGTCCCGAAGCTTGTGAACGTAGTCGAGCAGGACGAGGTTGTCGTTCACCGCCACCCCGGCGGCCGCGAACATGCCCAGCAGGGACAGCAACGACATTTCGAAGCCCATCACCAGATGCCCGATGATCATGCCGCAATAGCAGAACGGGATCGCGGCGAGCAGGATCAGGATGGGCTCGCTATAGGACCGGAAGGACACCGCCACCAGGAAGTAGGCGATGCCAATGGCGATCAGGAACAGGATGCGCAGCTCCGCCATCATCTCCGCCTCGTCCTGGCTGCGACCGATATTGCCGCGGGTGACGTCGGGATGGCGCGCATCGAAGCCTTCGAAGAAATCCTCGTCCAGCGCGGTGCGGATCTCCTGGGCGCGCGTATCCTCGACCTCGGCGGAGATGATGATGGCGCGCTTGCGTTCGCGGCGCAGGATGCGGTTGGTGCCGGGCTCGAAGCGCAGCTCCGCCACGGCTTCCAGCGGCAGTTCGCGCCCGTCGCGCGTTCGGATGCGCACCCCGTTCAGGAAGTCGAGCGACTCCCGGTCCGTGCGCGGATAGCGGACATAGACCCGCACATCCTCGCCGTCGCGGGGCAGGCGTTGCACCTCTTCGCCGAAGAAGCCTTGGCGGATCTGGCGCGACACATCGGCGGCGGTGACGCCGAGCGCTTCCGCGCCGGGCCGGAGGTCGAACTGCACCTCCTCGGCGGCCGACTCCATGTCGTTGACCACATTGTAGACGCCGTCATAGGAGCGCAGCTGCGCCATCAGGTCGGCGGCCGCCGCGTTCAAATCCTCGAACGAGGCCGCGTTCATGACATACTGGATGGCGGGACCGTTATTGCTGTCGCCATAGTCCACGGAAATGGCTTCCGCGTCCGGCACGTCGCCGATCAGTTCGCGCAGGCGGTCGGCGGCGACGGCGATCTCCAGCGCGCGTTCCTCCGGCGGGACCAGCTTGACGAGGGCGAGGATGTTGTTGTCGCGCGCCCGCGTGTACCAGTTCTCGATCAGCGATCCGTTCTCGGCCGCGATCTCCTCCTCCAGCTGCTTTTCGGCCTGCTGGAGCTGCGCCAGCACTTCCAGCGTGCGGGCATAGGGCGTGCCGTCCGGCAGCTGGACGGAGATGTTGATCTGGTCCGACTCGCCATTGGGAAAGAAGCTGGACTTGACCAGCCCGTTGGCGACGAGGCCGACGCACAGGATCATCATGCCGAAGAAGAGCGAGGCGGTCAGGTAGCGGTGGCGCAACGCCCCCGTCATGACCGGACGATAGGCATATTCCGCCACCCAGGTCAGGCTGTCGGAAATCTTCTTCTGGAACCGGGTGAAGCGGTTCTTCGGATCGACCGGTTTCAGATGCGACAGGTGCGCCGGCAGAATCAGCAGGCTCTCGATCAGGCTGAACAGGAGGGCGAGGATGACCACGATGGAGATGGCGCGCGTGAAATGCCGCGCATCCCCCGTCAGCCACATCCAGGGCGCGAAGAAGATCATGGTCGTCAGGACGGCGAAGATCACCGGCTTGACCACCATCATGGTGCCGTTGACGGCGGCGTCGAGATCGGTCTCGCCTTCTTCGGTCTTGTGGTGGATCGCCTCGCCGACGATGATGGCATCGTCCACGATCACGCCGATCACCAGAAGGAAGGCGAAGGTGGAGATCATGTTCAGCGACACGTCGAACAGCGGCAAGAGCGCCAGCCCGCCGAGAAAGGCCGTCGCGATCCCGGCCGACACCCAGAGGGCGATCTTGGGCCGCAGGAACAGCATCAGGGTGAGGAACACCAGAAGCAGCCCCATGAAGAAGTTGGACGAGATCGACTCGATCCGGCCCGCATAGTCGTCCGCCGCGTCGTTCCAGACCGTCATGGAGATACCCTCCGGCAGCTCGTCCGAGACCCGGTCCAGATAGGCGTTCACGTTTTCGGACATCTTCAGAATGTCCATGTCGGGGCCGTTCTGGACCTGCACCAGGATGGTCCGCTCGCCATTGATGGTCGCCAGCAGATCGACCTCCACGAAGCCGTCGATCACCGTGGCGACGTCGCGCACGCGGATGATCGCGCCGCCCGGTTCCTGGCGCACGATGATGTTCTCGAACTCCGCCTGGCTGTCCGCCTGGTTGCGGGTGCGCAGCTGCACGGAGCCCACGCCGGTCCGGACGCGGCCCGATGAGCTGTTGACGGACGTGCCGCGCACGGCGACCGCCACGTCTTCGAAGGTCAGGCCGTATTGGCGCAACGCGGTCTCTGAGACCTCGATGGAGACCTCCTCGTCGCGCACGCCGAACAGTCCGACGGACGGCACGAAGCCCTGCAGGGCGATTTCGCGGCGGGTCTTCTCGGCAAAGCGTTTCAGCTCGCGCTCCGGCACGCTGTCGTCGCCCGACACGGCGACGCGGATCATCTCGTTGCGGTTGCGCCAGACATTGACCTGCGGGCGTTCGGCGGCGGGTGGGAAATTGCTGATCGAATCGACCGCGCGCTTGACGTCGGCGAGCAGTTCGGCCTCGTCCGCGCCCTGCTTACCCTCGACCGTGACCGAGCCGCCGCCCTCTCCGGCGAAGGCCCACATGCGGTTGACGCCGTCGACCTGGCTCATCGCCTCTTCGAGGCGGACCACGATCTGCTCTTCGACGTCCTGAGGCGACGCACCGGGCCAGCTGACCTGCGCCCAGGCACCCGGAAACTCGACATAGGGTTCCAGCTCGCGCTCGATCGTCAGGTAGGAAACCAGCCCGCCGATCAGGCAGATGATCATGAGAAGGTTCGCGGCGACCTTGTTGGACGCCCACCAGCGGATGATGTGTTCCATGGCCCTACGCTCCGTCGCGCGTCGGTTCGGTTGGGGTCGTCGCGACCGCCACCGTCGTTTCCACGACTTCGATGTTCATGCCGTCCACCGCGCCGCGGATCGGCGAGACGATGACCTTGTCGCCCGGCGCAACCCCGCCGCCCAGCACGACGCGGTCGCGCGTGGAGGACAGGACCTCGACCGTGCGCACCGTCAGCGTGCCGTCATCGTTGGCGAGGAACACTTCGTTCGTGCCCCGCAGGCCGTCGCGCGGCACCATGATGACGTCGTCCAGCGTCGGCCCGTCTATGTCGGCTTCGACATAGAGGCCGGGCGCGAGCGGCGGTCGCTCTGAGGCGTCGCCCGCAAAGGGATCGCGGACTTCAGCATAGGCGTGGAGCACGCGCGATTGGCTGTCGAAGCGCGAATCCGTGCGGGTGATGGTCCCGGTCCAGGTGGCGGGGCGCCCCGCCACATTGGCGCGCAGGGTCACTGGCACGCCCTCGCCCGACCGCGCCTCGTAACCGAGATAGAGCCCGGCCTGGCGCAGGTCGCTCTGGGTCAGGGGCAGCCGGACGTCCATGATGTCGGTGGCGTAGATCTCGCCCAGCCGCGTATTCATGCCGACGAACTCGCCCGCATCGACCTGGCGTTCGGTGACGCGGCCCGTGAACGGTGCGCGCAGCTCGGTGCGGGAG
>JBATXP010000231.1:0-19586 GCA_049673465.1 Litorimonas sp. | reverse complement strand
AGGGGCTGGACGGGCGGACCATGACGGAGATCGGCCTGATGAGCGACGCGGGCGCGGTGCTGTTCGCGTCCGGCCCCGCGCCGGTCGAGGATGCGGGCATCATGCGCCGCCTCATGGCCTACTCCGCGACCTTCAATGCCCTGATCAGCAATAGCCCCGTCACCCCGTCCCTGTCGGACGATACCTGCGCGCATGAGAGCGACGTGGCCGCGCGGCTCGGCCTGCCCGCCGCCCCGGCCGTGTCGGAGCGCATCATGGCGGAGCGCGACATGGCGCTGGCGGAGCTGACGGGCGGACGGCTGCTGCTCGACCTCATCTCCTCGGCGGAAACGGTGGAGAGCGTGCGGCGCGGCAAGCGGCGCGACATCGACGTGGCCGCCTCTGTGTCCATCAACCATCTGGCGCTCAACGAACTCGACATCGGGGCGTACCGGACTTTTGCCAAGCTCGACCCGCCTTTGCGGGAGGAGCGAGACCGTCAGGCCTTGCTGCGCGCGGTTGAAGACGGCACGGTCGACATCGTCGTGTCCGATCACGATCCGCAGAGCGCGGGACGCAAGCGGCTTCCCTATGCCGAGGCGACGCCGGGCGCGGTCGGGCTGGAACTGCTTCTCGCCGTCGGGCTGAAGCTGGCGGCGGAAGAGGAGCTCGACCTGATGGCGTTTCTGCGCGCCGTGACGATCGCCCCGGCGGAACTGCTGGGCCTCGAAGGTGGGACTCTGGCCGTGGGGGCTCCGGCGGACATCGTCGTGTTCAGCGAGACGGAGCCGTGGCTGCTCGACTCCGAACGGCTCCTGTCACGCTCCAAGAACACGCCGTTCGACGGTCGCCGCATGACGGGCCGGGTGCGTCACACGATCAAGAACGGCCGGATCGCCTATTCGGCGGACCTCTGACGTCTCTCCACGCCGGCCTTTTCCAGCTCCCGCCCCATCCGTCCGGTCAAAAAGCAGAACAGCATCCGGAAATCGGAAACGAGCGACCAGAGCGGATAGGTGAAAGTGGCAGGCTTGTTACGCTCGATCAGGCCATGGCTGACCCAGGCGAAAAAGTAGCCGCTGACCAGGGCGAGCGGCAGGAACAGCCAGTTTCCGGACAGCACGATCCAAACCAGGACGCCGATCGCCAAGGCCGTCCCGACATAGTGCCACGCTCGCGTCGCAGGTTGGGAATGTTCGCGGAGATAGTAGGGCCAAAAGGCCGCGTAGCTGTCGATGGTCTTCATGGGAGGCACATACATCGCAAAGCGATTGGGCGCAAAACCCTGCCGTTAGCGATGGGTTAACCTTCTTTGTTTACCACGAAACTGTCTCTTTCGGGACACCACCATTCACCTAACACCTTTGGGCGCTTCGGCGTCCATTTTTTTGCTCGGCCGTCGGCTGCGCGCCAAAAAAACAGATCAGGTGAACTTTGCGGGTTGAGAAGAGCGATCACGACGCTATAGAGCCGCCTTCACCCCGTGTGGTGATCCGCAATAGCTCAGTTGGTAGAGCAAGTGACTGTTAATCACTGGGTCGCAGGTTCGAGTCCTGCTTGCGGAGCCACGCCGGGTTCTCCCCTTTAGTCGAAGTCCTTGCGCCACTGCACAGACAGGCGCTGGCTTTCGTTTGGAATGGTTTCGGCTTCCAGCGCGACATTGTCACGGACCTGCCATTCCACCGCGATGCCGGCTGAGCCTTCGGCTGCGGTTCGGACCTCCAGATAGACATCGTCGGAAAGGTACTTGCCCGTGGTCAGCTGCGTCTGGCCGGCATCGTTCTGACCGACATCCAGCGTGTCGAGGCCGACCGCGTTTTCCAGCGAGCCGAACAGGTCGAACCCGGAACCTCCGGAGAGTTGCGCCAGCGCGGCGGCGAGCCGAGCCGTCTCCAAGGCCGAGAGCTGCGTCGGGGAGCGCCCGAACAGGATGCGCGACAACACTTCGTCTTCCGGCAGGTTGGGCTCGGACGTGAGGGCGATCTCCGGGCGTTCGACCGTGCCCGTGACCTGCACGACCGCAGTCAGGTCGGGCGTGTCCCGCACGGCCTCGAAGTTGAGGACCGAATCCAGAATGACGTCCTTGATCTGCACGGAGCTGTCGCGGAACACGAAGCGCTTGCCGAGGAAGTCGAACCGCCCGCGCGCGATGGACATTTCGCCCGTCACTTCCGGATCGTCGAACGCGCCTTGCACAGCCGCATCGAGGCTCATCGAGGCGTTCAGTCCTCGGCCACGCACATTGATGCGACCGTCCGAGACGACGCGCAGATCGAGCTGAGTCACGGACGAGGCGAAGGTGGAGGGCTCGTCCTCCATGTCCGGATCGCCGAAATCCACAGCCAGGGTCGGCAGTCCGGGTTTGGGCAGGTTGGCGATGTTGAGGTCCGCATCGGTGACGCGCAGGTCCCCGGCCAGGCGGAACAGCTCCGTCGTGCGGGACACGGACAGATCGCCGGAGACTTCGGCACGCACTTCGCGCCGGTCGATAACGCGCAGCTTTTCGGCCTTGATCTGCACGCTCCCGGTTCCCTCGCCCAATCCCATTCGACCGGAGCCTCGGAGCGACCCGCCATCCACGCCATTGGCGGAAACGGACGGCACGACGATGGTCTCGCCGGACAGTTCGGCGGTCATGGCGATGTCCTGCAATCGCAGTCCGAGCGCGCCCTGTTCGAACCGTCCGTTCGTCAGCGAGAACCGTCCGTTCATGGCATCGGGGCGGTTGGGCACGGTGAAGCTGGCGACCGTTTCGATCCGTCCCGACACGTCGGTCCGGGGCGGCAGGAACAGCTCCAGCAAGGGCCCGACCTCGCCGCGTATGTTGGCACGGCCCTGCAGAGGTTGCGCGGGCGGATACTGCATAAACGGCGCGCGCGCGAACGTATCAACGGGACCTTCGATCAGGGCGGCCCCGTTCAGTCCGCCTTCCGTCGCCTTCAAGGTCGCGATCAGGTATTCGTTGCGGAGCCGCAAGTCGGCGACGACGGAAACCGGCTCGGCGTCGCTGGACGGGTTGGCCAGGTCGTTCATGGCGATATTGGCTACCCCCTCGATCCGATCCGGCCGCAGGGTGAACTCGCCCGCGCCGGACACGGTGCCCGCCGTGGCGGGCCGCGCCGCCAGCATGGCCAGCTCCGCCACGTCCACGGATTTGACGTCGAAGGCGAACATCGCGTCCGCGCCAGGCACGAGCGCAAGGGCGAGACGGCCGCCGAGACCGTCCGCATCGAGGGATCCGCCCCAACCGGACATATCCCGCGCCGCTTGAACCGTGCCCGCCATGGATTGCGTCCCGAGCGAAAGATCGAACGTGGCTTCCGTCGATAGGCCGGGCTCGCCCAGGTCGGCGACTCCGGCTGCGCTCAATGTCAGGGGGCGATCCAGATCGCGCACATCGGTCATGCCTTCGGCGTCTACCGTGTAGGTCACGTTGTCGCGCGGGCCCTTGGCAAGGATATCGACCGTGCCGTCGCGCAGGCGCCAGGTGTTCACACCCGTCAGCGTCGCGTCCACATCGACCTGGGCATCGCCCAGCAGAATGCGCGCCTCCACATTTTCGGCAGGCACGAGCGGGCTGCGGCCCGATACGACCAGGTCGCCGCGCAAGGCGGCGATGTCTCCGCCAATGCCGGACAGCGTGCCGGTCGCGGACAATTTGCCCAGATCGCCGCGCAGGTCGGTGACGGACCATTCGCCCCGGTTCAGCACCACCGTACCGGAGGTGTCGATACGGCCCTGCTCGCTTACTGCCGTCAAGGTGCCGTCCGCCGTCGTGACGCCGTCCGCATAAGTGCCGGTCGCCGTGATGGCCGCAGCCGTCGTCGCCAACGCGCCCGCATCCAGCGTGTCCGCCGTCAGTTCCGTCCGGAAGGCGATGAGCGAGGGCGGACCCGTGACCGTGGCCGTGCCTTCGATCCCGGTCAGCGCGGTCGCGGCGAAGTCGTAGCGGTCCACCGCATAGTCGATCTCGGACTGGATGTTTCCGTTCGCCCAGCGTGCCGACCCGGCCGCGTCCAACCGGTCGTTGCTGGCGGTAAAGCGCGGCACGACGATTTCGCCCTCTTCGACTCGGACCGAAGCCGTGTAGTCCACCCCGTTCTCCACGATCGGCTCCACGGCCGAGGCCAAGCCGACAATGTCCGTCGCGCGGCCCGTCAGTTCGATGGTCGGCCCATCGGGCGCGGTGCGAACGGTCGCCTGCCCGGCCAAGGTGGCACCCGGACCGTCGCGGAAGACGGTGGTGTCGACCTCATATTGGCCGGAAAAGCTCGCCGTCGGACGCTCGCCATAGCCGACCCGACCCTGTCCCCGGAAACTCAGACCCGGCAGAACGATGTTGGAGCGGGACAGCGAGACGGTCCGCGTCTCCAGATTGAGCCGCCCGACCGCGACGAGACGCGCGCCATTGGCGCGAGCCATCGTGCCGGACGCCGTGCCCGTCAGCGACGTATCGAAACTCAGCACATTGTCCTCGAACACGAACTTGGCCGGCCCCTGGAGGCGATCGACAGTGTAGTCCTGATAATAGATATTCCGGCCCTCGACCGTGCCGTCGAAGCTGTAGCCTTCGCCGATCGTCGCACGGCCCCGCGCGATAATCGTGCCAAGACTGATATCATTCAGCTCGAAGGATTGCAGCGGGTTGGTCGCTTCCAGAGCGACCTCGTCCAGCACGATAATGCCGTCCCGCCGCTCGCCCGTCGCGCGCAGGGTCGCCAGCGGAGCCCGCAAGGTCAGTTCGGCCCTTGCGCCCTGGTCGAGCGGCAGCACTGCCTCGACCTCCGTCTGGCCGCCCAGCATGGGCGAAACGCGCCCCAGCAGCGGGAGGCGCGATGGATAGACCGTGCCGTCGACCGAGACCTGAGACTGACCCCGCAGAATGGACAGGTCGGCGAAGTCGGCCCCGTCGATCTGGGCGCGGACCTGAGTCGTGTCGTCCCGTGTCGAAACATCGGCGGTGACGCTCTGGTCCGGCTCAAGCCGAAGCAGTCCGGCAAGCAGCCCGCCCGGCGCGCCGTCAATGTCCGCCTCGCCGGACAGAACGAGCATGGGGGACCAGGCGAGATCCGCCTCCACCGCATCGCCCTGTTCGGAACGGGCGGAGAACACGCCGTCCCCGCCATCCGGCCCGTGTCGCAGGGTCCCACTGGCAGCCAGCTGCACGGCGCTACCGATCACGGCTTCGGCGATGGCGACATCCGGCAAGTCGATGCCGTCCACATCATACGTCGCGATGGGCGACTCCCCACCGTCGCCGCTGGGTTCGAGGATGGGGCGCTGCAACAGGTCGAGATCGCCGATCCGCACCGTGTCCACGTCCAAAGTCTTGGACAGGAGCGCGGTCGGGCTCCAGTCCACGGTCACGTCTCTTGCGATCAACCAGACTCCGTTCCGGCCCGTCAGTTCGATGCGATCGATATGGAAACTGTCCAGGACCGAGCCGTCGAGTCCGTCGATGGCAATACGTTGTCCGGCGACCTCCATGTCCTCTACGCGCTCTTCCACGAAAGCCCGGCCGCCGCTTCCACTCAGCCACAGCCAGCCGATCGCGACGACGAGCGCGATGAGGATGAGGAGTCCGAGCAGACCGAAGAGGAGTCGCTTCGGCCAAGGGTTATGGGACGCGTCTGTCTGCGTTGCAGTCATCAGAAGGCCTGCCCGATCGAGATGTAGACCTGAATGGCGTCGTCGCGACTGGACGGGTTGAGCGGTGTCGCCACGTCGATGCGGATCGGCCCGGCCGGGGTCATGTAGCGCGCACCCACCCCGACTCCGACGCGCAGATTGTCGAACGTCGGATATTCTGAGTCGGAGATATTGCCCGCATCGACGAAGGCAACCGCGCCGATGCTGTCCGTGATGCGCGCCCGGCCTTCGAGGCTGGCTTCCACGAGGCTGCGCCCACCGAGCGGAAACTGGTCGCCATTATTGTCCATGCTCTCCGAAAACGGTCCGATGGCCTGGAAGGCGTAACCTCTGACCGACCCGCCGCCGCCGGCAAAGAAGCGGTCGTCGCCCGGGACGTCTGCCACGCCCGCCCCGATCAAGGTCCCCATTCGCAATCGACCAGCGGCGACGAACCGGCCTTCCGCGCTCATGGGCAAGTAGAGCCGACCCTGCGCCGTGGCCCTTATATAGGCGACGTCGGGCCCGTCGGGTGAAAAGGCGTAGGTCGGTTTCACGCGACCTTCCGCGCGCCAGCCCTTGCGCGGGTCGAGGAGCGAGTCCGCCTTGTCGATCTGCGCCGAGCCATTCAAGGCGGCGACGACGAAGTCCCGTCGCAGGCTTTCGCCGGACTGCCGGACATAGCGCGTTTCCGCCCCGTAGGAATAACGGAACTGAGGTCCCTGGATCACGTCCACGCCCGCGCCCAGACGCGCGGCCTGCTGGTTGAAGGCGTCCGTATTCTCGTCGGAGACGGAGGCGAAGAAGTTGACCCCGCGCCCATAGCCAAGCTGGTTGGGCCGCCGCCATTCCACGTCGAGGCTATATTCGCGTTCCGCGATCCGGGCCGTCCCGATCAGCAGGTCGCCGCGCCCCGTGATGTTGCGGCGGAGCAGTTCCGCGTCCACGCCAAATCCTTCATTGGTGTCGAACCCCGCTCCCAGCGTCAGCGTGTTGCGCTTGCGCTCCGTCAGCAGCAGTTCGACGTCGCGGACCTCCGTCCCGTCCGGATCGACGGAGATCGGGTCGTCGGACAGCTTGGCGAGCGCGCGGTTGAACAGGCGCGTTTCCGACAGGCGCGAATTGTAGAGGGCGAGGTCCGAGGGGTCGAACAGCTTCCCTTCCTCCAGCGGATTGATCCGCATCAGGTATTTGTCCTTGGTCACCAGCCCGTCCGGGATGACCGTTTCACCGAAGCGCACGCGCGGTCCCGCATCGACCGTGTAGCGCACGCTGATGGTCTTGCCCTCCCGGTCGCCGATCACTTCGCGGCCCAGCGTCTCGGCGTAGGGGTAGCCCGCTGCGCGCAAGGCCGCGCCGATCTGGCGGTCCTGGTCGATCACTTCGGCGGCGACGGCGGCCTGGCCTGGCTGCAAGGCGATGGCGGACTGCGCCGTCTGCTGGTCGGCCTCCAAAGGCGGCTCGCCCTCATAGCGGATGACCAGGCGGCGGATGGCGAACTGCGCGCCGGGCGAGACGGTCAGTTGCGGGCGGGCCTCGCCGCCTTCGCCCGTGACGGATGTCGCAATGGTCGGATCGAAATAGCCGTAGGCGTTGAACACGCCTTCGACGATCTTGCTGGCGCGACGGGCCTGGCGGCGGGCGTGGAGCGGGCTCTCGGCCTCCGGTTCCTCGGGCAGGCGGTCCGTGATCTGGTCGCGAATATCTTCCGGGACTTCGCCGTCATAGACAATCTTGACGGGGTAGGCGAAAGCCGATCCGGCGAGAACCAGTCCGATCAGCAGCGTCGCGATGGCAATGAAATGACGCATCCTGTCCGACCGTAGCGCTCCCCCAACCGCATTGAAATGATTTAAAGTCTGCACGGTTCCCGCCTGTGGACACTTTATGGTGACGCGCGCATGAACGGCCCCGATGGGGACGATGCACACCACACGGACCAACCGGACCGCCTATGGCGCGGGGCATGGCCTGATCAGTGCGAAGAACATGCTCTTCCACTTCTTCTTCCTGTTCTATTTCGCCAATGTGCTGGGCCTGCCGGAATGGCAGGTGATGGCCGCGACCGTGCTGGCCATATTGATCGATGCGTTCAGCGATCCGGTCATGGGGCAGATCAGCGACAACACCCGGTCGCGCCGGTGGGGCCGGCGCCACGGCTGGATCCTGTTCAGCAGCCTGCCGACAGCAGCCGCGCTCGCCCTGCTGTTCAGTCCTCCGCCTGACATGAGCGAAACCGCTCTGTTTTTCTGGATGGCGGGCTTCATGATCGGCACGCGCGTGCTCGTCACCGGCTATACCGTGCCCTATTACGCCTTCGCCGCCGACATGAGCCGAAACTATGACGAGCGGACCTCCATCGTGGGCACGCGGACGATCTTCGAGAACGTCTTCAACCTGCTCGTCTTCATCCTCGCCTTCACCGTCTTCCTGCCCGACCGCGAGGGATTGGAAGACGGGATGCTGTACGAGCCGGGCTACGCTCCGCTGGCGCTTGCGCTCGGCGCGATCGGCGTGGTCGGAGCAGTGCTGATGGTGCTCGGCACATGGAACCGGGTCGGCACGACTCAACCGCGCAACTGGGCGACCGGCAAGCCATGGCACCACGCCTTCGCCAGCTTGTGGGACGCCAGCCGCTATACGGAGTTTCGAACGCTGACGCTGGGCTTTTCGCTGCTGGTCATGCTCTATTCGACGATCAGTCAACTCTCGCTCTTCGTCGGCACCTATGTCTGGCGCTTCGACCAGACGGAAAAGCTGATCACGTCGCTCATACCGTTCGTCGTCATCATTCCGGCAGCGCTGGCGGCCGGCTGGTGGTCGAGGCGGGCGGATAAGCGCGAAGCCGCGCTATGGCTGACCTGGCTGTTCGGCCTCAGCTTTTCCCTGCCCTTTGCGCTCTACCTGATCGGGTTCGTCCCGCCCATCGGCTCGACGGAGCTCCTGGTGCTGGTCTCCGTCACGAACGGGTTCGGCTATGCGGGCATGGTGGGTGCGCTGATCCTGTCCTATTCCATGATGGCGGACGTGTCGGACCTGCTGACGCTGGAAACGGGACGCAAGCGCGAAGGGCTGCTCTTCGCTGCCTTCACCTTCGCCAACAAGCTCGCCTTCGCGGGCGGGCTGATCCTCGCCACGCTGGGCCTGTCCCTGATCGACCTGCCGGACGCGGCCCTGCCGAGCGAAGTGGGCGATGCCGCGACGCGGGGGCTGGCGATCTATTCGCTCGCGATCAATCTCGCCCTCGCCGCCATCGCCTGGTGGGCCTACCGGCGCTACTCCCTGAGCCGGGAGCGGCACGCCGGTCTACAGGAGCAGCTCCGCGAGGCGCGCTCGGTGGAAGGCGGCGTCACCGAATTGTGAGGCGGCGAACATGGCGAGGCGGCGGTAGAGCTGCGCGTCGCAGTCGTAGGTGAAGCCGAAGCCGCCGTGGAACTGGATCGACCGGTCTGCGGCGTAGGCCAGCGCGTCCTGCGCCTTGGCGTTGGCCATGCGCACCGCGATCTCGCCGTCGCCCTGCTTTTCGCAATGGGTGGCGGCCGCGTAGAGCAGCGATCGCGCGCCTTCCGCATCCACGAACGCGTCCACCGTGGGATGCTTGAGCGCCTGGAACGCGCCGATGGTCTTGTCGAACTGCTTGCGGGTTTTCAGGTAGTCCACCGTGTAGTCGACGCAGGCCATGGCCGCGCCGGACAGCTCCGCGCTTTGCAGCAGGTTCGCCACGAGCTCGATCCGGTCCAGCGCGAGCGAGGTCAGCTCGGCGGGCATCAACATGTCTTCGGTCACGTCCGGCATGTCGAAGCGGTAGCTACGCTTGGTTTCGTCGATTATGGTTTCGCGCCGTGCCTCGATGGCGGCGCGCGGGATCAGCGCCAGCCGCGCCTGCCCGTCCCGCTTCACCGTCGTCACGACGATCTCCGCCGCGTCGAGGTTCAGGACGAACGTCTTGGTGTCGCCGTTGATCTCGTCCAGGTCCCAAGCGCCGTGCGGCTCGAACAGGGCCACGGTCGCCACCGTGCCGCTCGCGAGCTTTGGCAGCCACGCCGCTTTCTGCGCGTCCGAGCCGCCGGAGAGGATCGCCTGCACCGCCAGCGTCGTGGAGGCGAAGGGCGAGTTCATCAGATGCTTGCCCATGGCCTCGGCGATGGGAACCACATCCGCGAGTTCCAGCCCGAGCCCGCCATGAACTTCCGGAATGGCGATACCGAGCCAGCCCAACTCCGCCATTTCCGACCAAGTGGCCTCGTCATAACCGCGCTCGTCTTCGAGTAGCGCGCGCACTTTGGAGATCGGGCCCTTATCCGCGCAGAACTTCATGGCCTGGTCGCGCAAATCCGCCTGCATGTCCGTCAGAGCGATCTTGGTGAGGTGGTGGGTCATGCGATCATTTTCCCACTCTTTCCCGTCATTGCACAGCTCGACTGTGCAATCCACGCGGCTTGCAAAAACGGAAGCGAGCGCGCTTCCGCTTCATGGATTGCACGATCAAGTCGTGCAATGACGAATGAATGAGTAAACGTCACCGCGTCTTCGGCAGGCCCAACACGTGCTCACCCACGATATTGCGCTGGATCTGCGACGTACCGCCACCGATCGTGGCCGAAAACGCATTCAAGTAGGAGCGTTGCCAGTAGCCGTCCTCGCGGCTCGCCTCTTCGCCGACATAGTAGCCACCTTGCGCGCCCTCCAGCTCCAGCGCCAGTTCTCCGGCCTCGCGCGCATATTCCGTGAATTCGAGCTTGCTCATGACCGGAAGGGCGAAGGGTTTTTCCATCACCAGCGGCATGATCTTGGCCCGTTCGCGGTTCGCCATCATGGCTTGAGCGTCGATCATCTGCGCGACCAGCCTGTCGCGAATGACCGGGTCATCCAGCGCGGGCTTGCCGTTACGCATCGCGCGCTTGGCGAGACCGACGACCTCCAACGGGTCGGTCTGGCTGATCGTGTAGCCGCCCGCCTGCCCCCCCCGCGCGCCGCGTTCATATTCCAGCGTCCGCATGGCGACCTTCCAGCCGCCGCCTTCCTCGCCCATTAGCGTGTCCGCCGGAATGCGGGCGTCGGTGAAGAAGGTCTGGGTGAAGCCATATTCGCCCGTCAGCTTGCGAATCCGGGTCGTCTCCACGCCCGGTATGTCCATGGGCGCGAGGAAGAAGGACAGGCCCGCATATTTGTTCGGCGCGTCCGGGTTCGTCCGTGCCAGCAGGATCATATATTTCGCGTAGTTGCCCTGCGTGGTCCAGATCTTGGAGCCATTCAGGACGTATTCGTCGCCCTCACGCACCGCCTTGAGTTGCGCATTGCCGAGATCGGAGCCGTTGTCCGGCTCCGAGAAGCCCTGGCACCAGATGTCGTCCGCCGACAGAATGCCTGGCAGGTATTTCCGCTTCTCTTCTTCCGTGCCCGTATCGAGGATCAACGGTCCAGCCCAGCCAATGCCAATAGCATTCAGCATGATCGGCGCGCCGTGGCGGCGCATGGCGCGCGTCGCGGCGTCCTGGTGTTTCTGGGTCAGCCCACCGCCACCATATTCGGAGGGCCAGTGTGCGCCGAGATACCCAGCGGTGTAGACCTTGTTCTGCCAGTCACGCAGGAACTCGAACTGTTCGTCCGTGCCGACCTCCATGAAGGTCAGGGGCATCATGAACGGCACGTCGCGCGGCGTGTGTTCGGCGAACCAGGCGTCGGCGCCAGAGGCGAAGTCTTCGACGGATATCATGCGGTTCTCCTAAATCATCGCCCTATAATCCCGCTCAGGCCGACTTGATCGGCCTGCCCATCTCCTGCTGTTTAGGCTGGCCGACAAAGTTGGGTGATGGGCTCACCGATCAAGTCGGTGAGAGCGGATATTTTCAGAGTCCTACGTAAACAGCATCGTCAGCGTCTCCGCCACCAGCGCGGGCTTGTCCTCTCCCTCGATCTCCACGGTCACTTCCTGCGTCAGCAAGTGCTGGCCCGGCGCCTTTTCGTCATAGCCCGTCAGCTTGAAGTGCCCGCGCACCTTCTTGCCGTTCTTGACCGGCGCAAGGAAGCGCAGCTTGTTCAACCCGTAATTCACACCCATCCGCGCGCCCTTGATGGATGCGGCCGCGTCGCCATAGCTCATTTCCGGAATGAGGCTGAGCGTCAGGAATCCGTGCGCGATCGTGGTGCCGAACGGCGTCATCTTCGCCATGTCGGGATTGACGTGAATGAACTGGTGGTCGCCCGTGCATTCGGCGAAGGTGTTTATCTTGTCCTGGGTGACGTGGATCCAGTCCGACGTTCCCATGGCTTCGCCGATCTTGCTCTCGATTTCGTCCGCCGCAAATGCTGGCATGGTCACTCTCCCACTCTTCTTATTCGTCCCCGGCATTAATTGCCGGGGCCTGGTTTCGGTTTGCGTCACAAGAGGAAAGCAGATTGATCCTCTCGTCTTGTGATCTCTAGTCGATCAGGCCCCGGCAATAAATGCCGGGGACGGCGACCCTAGAACTTGTTCGCCTTCGCATGTTCGTTCTGATGGTACGCCGCGTCGCCGAGCAGTTCCTGCAACACCCGAACGCGCTTCAGAAACAAGCCGATATCGTATTCGTCCGTCATCCCTACGCCGCCATGCATCTGCACGCCCTCCAGCGCCGCGAGCTTGGCCACTTCGCCAAGCTTGGCTTTCGCCATGGAGCAGTAGCGGTTCGCGTTTTCGTCCCCCTCGTCCAGGGCCGTGAGCGCGCCGAGCACGGCGGAGCGGGCGATTTCAAGCTCGGAATAGAGATGGCTGGAGCGGTGCTGCAGCGCCTGGAAGCTGCCGACCGGCACGCCGAACTGCTTGCGCTCCTTGATATAGTCGACCGTCGAACGGAACGCTTCGCCGCCCGCACCGAGCAATTCCGCCGCGACGATCCCGCGCCCGGCGGCCAGCATCTTATGTAGTGCCGCTTCCGCATTCGTTTCGCCGATCAGCGCGTCGCCATCGACCTCCACGTCGTTGAGGTCGATCCGCGCCGCATTGTGGGCATCGACCATGATGGTGCGTTCGATCTCCACGCCCCTGGCCTTGGGATCGACGAGGAAGAAGGCGAGGCCGTCATCGGTTCGGGCCGCGACGATCAGCTGGTCTGCGACATGGCCGTCCACGACCATCGCCTTGGCACCATTCAGCTTGAAGCCGTTGCCGGATTTCTCTGCCGTCGTCTCGATGCCGGCCGGGTTGTGCTTTGGTCCCTCATCCAGCGCCACCGCCATGACCGTCTCGCCCGACGCGATCTTGGGGAGCCATTCGCTTTTCTGTGCGTCCGACCCGGCTTCGCGCAGCGCCGTCGCCGCAAGGATGGCCGTGGATAGGAAGGGCGAGGCCGTCAGGTTGCGGCCCATCTGTTCGGCCAGCAGGCCCGCCGCCTGAAAGCCCATATCGACACCGCCATGCTCTTCACCGATGGCGATCCCGGCGAAGCCCATATCCGCCATTTCGGACCAGAGCGCCCAGTCGAAGCCCGTTTCGTCGTTCGTGTCGCGCAGCTCGCGCAGCGCCTTGACGGGCGCTTTTTCCGCGAAAAACCCTTCCGCCGTGTCGCGGAGCATCACTTCGTCTTCGTTCAGGACCAGGGCCATGGTTCGGTTCTTCCCCTTGATGTCAGCGCTTCGCGCTGTCTTGTTTATCTGTCTCCCCCTCCGCCCCTTCGGGGCACCTCCCCCTGTCCGGGGGAGGAACTTGAGTGGAGATAGGCTTTGTTCTTGTTCCTCCCCCGGACAGGGGGAGGCGCCGAGTGGAACGAGGCGGAGGGGGAGACGAGAAAATCTGCCCGCGCCCAGCGCGGAACTTATGCCCCCGGTAGTTCGAGAATATGCTTGCTTATGATGTTCAGCTGAATCTCGCTCGTCCCGCCCTCGATCGAGTTTGCCTTGGTCCGCAGCCAGCCGCGGGCCAGCTTGCCGTCCTTCGACCGATCGCTCTCCCATTCCAGCCCGTCATGCCCAGCCGCGTCCATCATCAGCTCGAACTTCCGCTTGTTCAGCTCCGTGCCGTAATATTTCAGCATGGAACTATCCGCGCCCATGGACTGCCCGGCTTTGCTTTCGGCCAGCTTACGGGCCATCGTCAGGCCGAACGCCCAATCGTCGATCTCGGCTTCCGCGATCTTGGTGCGCAGCATCGGATCGGAGAGGCGGTCGCTCTCGTCCAGACCGAGGCTCATCGCCGCGACCTCGTGGATCGGGCGCATGGGTGCGGCCGCGCCGATGCCTTCGCGTTCGTGCGTCAGCAGATATTTGGCGATGGTCCAGCCCTTATTCTCCTCGCCGACGAGGTTCTCCTTCGGGACTTTCACGTCCTCGAAGAAGGTCTCGCAGAAGGGCGAGCGGCCGGAGATCAGCTTGATCGGGCGGGCTTCCACACCCGGCGTCTCCATGTCGAACAGGACAAAGGAAATGCCGTAATGCTTGCCCTTGGAGTTGTCCGTCCGGACGAGGCAGAAGATCCAGTCCGCCTTGTCGGCGTAAGACGTCCAGACCTTCTGGCCATTGACGATCCAATAATCGCCCTTGTCCTCGGCTTTGGTGGCGAGGCTGGCGAGATCGGACCCGGCGTTGGGCTCGGAGTAGCCCTGGCACCAGCGGATTTCGCCGCGCGCGATCTTGGGCAGGTGCTCCGCCTTCTGTTCCTCATTGCCGAACTTCAGAAGCGCCGGGCCGAGCATCCAGATGCCGAAGCTGGTCAGGGGCGAGCGCGCGTTGATCTTGCGCATCTCCGACAGCAGCACCTTCTCCTCGGCGCGGGACAGGCCAGCCCCACCATATTCGGTCGGCCAGGTCGGCACGGTCCAGCCCTTGGCCGCCATGCGTTCCAGCCAGACCTTCTGAGCCTCGCTCTGGAATTCGAAATTGCGTCCGCCCCAGCAGACATCCTGGTCGCCTTCGACCGGCGTGCGCATCTCCTCGGGGCAGTTCTCCGCCAGCCAGCCGCGAACTTCGGTACGAAACGCGTCCAAATCCATGTCGGTCATTTGACGAACTCTCCTTTTGCGATGCGACCGAGGAACTTCGCCCCCTGCTGGCCGCCATTCGTGAACTCTTGCGCGCCTTCGATAGAAGAGATCGCACCCCAATGCGCTGCGACGTTTTCCGCCGTCGCCTCGCCCTCGCTGAAGTTGACGCCCGGCGTTTCCACGACTTTCGTCACGGCGTAACCGCCCGCCCCCGCCGCGAGGATGACCCGGTTCGGCGCGTCGTCGCACACTAGATAGACGAGACCCTGGCTGACGGGCTCCGGCTGCAACTTCGCCAGAATCTCTTCGGGCATCAGCCCTTCCGTCATGCGGGACCGCGCGGTCGGGGCGAGCGTGTTGACGCGGATGTCGTATTTCGCGCCCTCCAGGCAGAGCGTGCGCATGAAACCCGACAGCCCCGCCTTGGCCGCGCCGTAATTGGTCTGACCGAAATTGCCATACATGCCGGAACTGCTCGTCGTCATGACGATGCGACCGTAGGCGTTCTCCTTCATATGGTTCCAGACGGCCTTGGTGCAGGTGGCGGAGCCGTGCAGGTGAACATCCACGACCAGTTTCCAATCCTCCATCGTCATCTTGGAAAACGACTTGTCGCGGAGGATGCCCGCATTGTTGACCAGGATGTCGACCTTGCCGAAGCGGTCGATGGTTTCCGCGACCATCGCCTCGACCTCGTCCTGCTTCGTGACGTTCGCGCCATTGGCGATGGCCTCGCCGCCCATGGCCTCGATTTCCTTGACGACCGACTGCGCCATGGTCTCGCTGCCGCCCGTGCCGTCGACCGCCCCGCCCAGATCGTTGACAACGACCTTCACGCCCCGCTCGGCGAGCGCAAGCGCGTGGGAGCGCCCCAATCCGCCACCGGCTCCGGTGACGATGGCGACGCGATTGTCGAAGGTGATGGCCATGATGGGTCCTGTGTTCGTGGGGGTCGGTTATGGTTACGGGTGGTGGGGTTCAAGGGACGCGGTGCGGGGGTCGCGTATGTGATGGGTGGGCCAAGCCGCGCTGTTAGGGAAAGTCTATGCCGACATGATGTTGGATTGCTTTTCGCGCTTCGGCATCCTGTCCCGTGTTGTGTAACCAGCTGAGAATACGGCGACCTAAAAACTTGCTCAGTGGTATCACCGTTACGGCCTCCACCTCAATCGCCGCATTAATCAAAGCGCCATTAAGCGACTGCGAAACGGTCAGTTTTCTACACGCTTCACGCTTCACTCTGTCTGCATTAAGCGAAAGAAGCTTCACGACAGAGTAGCTTTCGCTGCCTAGAGGCACGATCTCTGGATTGAGATCGCGCCCTCTGATTAGACATGCATAAGCTCTCACTTACGCGACTTCGAACAGACCCGCCGCGCCCATGCCGCCGCCGATGCACATGGTGCTGACGACGTATTTCGCACCGCGGCGCTTGCCTTCGATCAGCGCATGCGCACTCATGCGCGCGCCGCTCATGCCGTAGGGGTGGCCGATGGAGATCGCGCCGCCATTGACGTTGAGTTTTTCCATCGGAATGCCGAGCTGGTCCGCACAATAGAGCACCTGTACGGCGAAGGCCTCGTTCAGCTCCCACAGGTCGATATCGTCCATGGTCAGGCCGTGGGTCTTCAATAGCTTCGGCACGGCATAGATGGGGCCGATGCCCATCTCGTCCGGCTCCAGACCCGCGACCGCCATGCCGCGATAGTAGCCGAGCGGCTCCAGCCCGCGCTTCTCCGCCGTCTTGGCGTCCATCAGGACGGAGACGGATGCGCCGTCGGACAGCTGCGAGGCGTTGCCCGCCGTGATAGTCTTGTCCGGACCCAGCACCGGCTTCAGGCCCTGCAAGCCTTCCAGCGTGGTGGACGGGCGATTGCCCTCATCCTTTTCGAGCGTCACGGTCTTGGACGAGACTTCCTTGGTTTCCTTGTTCATCACCTGCATGGTCGATTCAAGCGGCACGATCTCGTCATCGAACGCGCCGGCTTCCTGCGCGGCATGGGTGCGCTGCTGGCTCATCAGCGAGTATTCGTCCATCCGGTCGCGCGACACGCCGTAGCGTTCCGCCACGACTTCCGCCGTCTGCAGCATCGGCATGTAGGCCGCCGGATGTTTGGCGATCACGGCCGGGTCCGGCGCGACACGCATTTCCGGCGTCTGAACCATCGAAATGCTGTCCACACCGCCGCCAATGGCGATATCCATCTCCCCGCATATGATCTTCCGCGCGGCGATGCCGATGGCGACCATGCCGGACGAGCATTGGCGATCCACGCTCATGGCCGGAACGGTGACGGGCAGGCTCGACGCCAGCACGGCGTTGCGCCCGACGGTGACCTGCACGCCCTGCTGCAACGCACAGCCCATCACCACATCTTCCACTTCCGCCCCGTCGATCCCGGCGCGCTCGACTGCGTGGTCGATGCAGTGCCCGGCCAGGCTTGGAGACGGCGTCGCGTTGAACGCCCCGCGATAGGCGCGGCCGATCGGGGTGCGGGCGGTGGATACGAGGACGGCTTCGCGCATGGGAGTCTCCATTGGGGTTTGCCGCCTTTTAGGGCTCAAAAGCGGCTTGGCAAGTTGACGTTGACGTAAAGGGCTGGGCGAAGGTGGCCAAGTAACGCTTCCCAAACCCAACCTATTCTGTCCCCGGCATTTATTGCCGGGGTCTGCTGTGGTTTAAGTTCACAAGATCGGAAGTGCAGCGTTCTCACGTCTTGTGAGCGGCGACGAGACCAGACCCCGGCAATAAATGCCGGGGATGAGGTTTCGTCTAGGAACTGTGTTCGGGCTTGCTCTTTCCAACATACCGACCCTGCCCTAGACCGCCCCCATGCAAACCCTCGACATCATCCGCGACGGCCACTGGGCTACAATCTGGCTGAACCGACCGACCGTTCGCAATGCCATGAACGACCTCATGATCGACGAACTTATGTCGGCATTCGCGGACCTCCGCGCGGATGACGACGTGCGGGGCGTGAGCCTGCGCGGGCGCGGCGGCGTGTTTTGCGCGGGCGGCGATCTGAACAGTTTCCGGGTCTACCAGTCGGACGAGAAAACCCTGGCCGAGACCGCCGCCTTCAATCGCCGCATCGGCACCATGCTGGACGCGTTCAACCACCTGCCCAAGACGACGGTCGTCCTGGTCGAAGGCGCGGCCATCGCGGGCGGGCTCGGCCTGATGTGCTGCGCGGATGTCATCGCCACCACGCCGGACGCAAAGTTCAGCCTGACCGAGACCATGATCGGCATCCCGCCCGCCCAGATCGCGCCCTTCGTGGTCGCCCGCACCGGCCTGTCCACGGCGCGGCGGATCATGCTGACGGGCGCGCGCTTCGACGGCACGGAAGCGGGCCGGATCGGCTTGGCGGACTATGTCACGGACGATCTCGACGCCGTGGAGGCCGACATGCGCAAGGGTGTCATGCGCTGCGCCCCCGGCGCGAACGCGGCGACCAAGGCGCTGATCCTCGGCAGCACGACCTTGAGCCGCGACGAGGCGCTCGACCGGGCCGCTGATTGCTTCGCGGCGTGTCTGCGCAGCGAGGAAGGGCGTGAGGGCGTGGCGAGCTTCATGGAGAAGCGGAAGCCGGAATGGGCGCGTTAGCGCTTTCTACAGGAACGCCGACTGAAAGCGCGCCCTGCTACGGCCCCACCGCCAGACTGTCCGGATCCCTCGGGTCCGCCGCGCCGACGAACCAGTCCCCTTCCCGCCCGACGCTGTTGACCAGCCCTAGCGTGGAGCGCTGCACGGCTCCGTCCTCCCCACACGGAAACAGATGTCCCATCTCCTCCAGCGCCCGCACCGTGTCGGGGCTTATGCCCGGTTCCAGTATGACGACGTCCGGCAGCCACTGGTGATGGATGCGCGGGCGGTTCAGCGCGTCGGCGATGTTCATGTCCCACTCCACCGCGTTCAGCACGGCCTGCATGACGCTGGTGATGATGGTCGATCCGCCCGGAGAGCCGGTCGCGAGCACGACTCGATCGTCCTTCAGCACCAGGGTCGGCGTCATGGAGGAGAGCGGTCGCTTGCGCGGCTCGATCTCGTTGGCCTCGCCCCCAATCAGGCCGTAACCATTGGGCGCGCCGGGCTTGGCGGAGAAATCGTCCATTTCGTTGTTGAGCAGAAATCCAGCCCCATCGACCGAGAAACCAGAGCCGAAGGAGAAGTTCAGCGTATAGGTCACGGCCACCGCCCGGCCCTCGGCGTCGATGACGGAGTAGTGGGTCGTGTCCATGCTTTCGGAAGGCAGTTCCGATCCGGGTCGGATGTCGGCGGATCGGCTGGATGACGACAGGTCGATCGTGTCGCGCAACCGGTCGGCATAGTCCGGATCGGTCAGCTCCGCGACCGGCACGTCGACGAAGTCCGGGTCGCCCAGATAAACGCTCCGGTCGGCATAGGCGCGTCGCATCGCCTCGATCAGCTTGTGGAGATAGCGGGCCGAGTTGTGACCGTCCGCCTGCAAATCATAGCCGGACAGGATGTTGAGCATCTGCACCATGTGCACCCCGCCGGACGAGGGCGGCGGCATGGCGGCGACCGTGTAGCCCTTATAGGTGCCGACGACCGGTTCGCGCTCGATCACCTCGTAGCCTGCCAGGTCTTCCAGCGTGATCAATCCGTTCCCTCGCGCCATTTCGGCGACGATGAGATCGGCCGTCTCTCCGGCGTAGAACCCGTCGCGGCCGCCGCGCACGATCCGGCGCAGCGTCTCGGCGAGGTCGCGCTGCACCATTCGGTCTCCGGCTTCGAACCCCCCGAAATAGTCGAGCGAGCTTTCGTCGGCCGCAAGGCTCTCCGCGCTGGCGAGAGCCTGCGCGAAGGCGGGGGTGACGGTGACCCCGCGTTCCGCCAGGCGGATGGCCGGGCCGATCACTTCGCGGCGGCTCATCGTGCCGTATCGGTCGAGCGCATGAAGCAGCCCGGCGACCGAACCGGGGACCCCGGCGGAGGCGCGGGAGAATTGCGCGCGGTCGGTGTCGACCTCGCCGTCTTCGTCCAGATACATGTCC
>JBATXP010000230.1:0-12095 GCA_049673465.1 Litorimonas sp. | reverse complement strand
GGCGCAGATCGCGCGCGTGCGCGGCGCGGCGCGCACGGTCGGGATCGCCGGCGGGCCTGAAAAATGCGCGCTGGCGACGGATACGTTCGGGTTCGACGCCTGCCTCGACTATAAAAGCGAAGGCTGGACCGATGGCCTCGCGGATGCCCTGCCGCGCGGTGTGGATGTGCATTTCGAGAATGTCGGCGACGAGATGCTCGCCCTCGCCATGTCCCATCTCAATCTCTACGGCCGCGTTGTGCTGTGCGGGCTGGCCGCGCACTATCACGGCGGCCCGCCCGCCATGACGTCGGTCGGCATGATCGTCGGCAAGCGCGCACAGCTGATGGGGCTGGTCGTCTACGACTATTACGACCGCTGGGACGCGTTCCGCGGCGAGATCGCCCCGCACGTCAAATCCGGCGCAATCCGTTACGTCCATGACGAGGTCCACGGATTGGAGCAGGCGGGCGCGCTGATGGAGCGGCTCGTGCGCGGAAAGAATGTCGGCAAGGCGGTCGTCACCCTATGAGGACCCACCGCACATGGCGCGGGCGCATCGCCTACACGTCGCGCAAGTCCGAACGGATGAACGAGGATCGGGGTCGCGAGACTTTCACCCTGCACGAGCAGACGGACGGCACGTCGGTCCTGCACGCCCACACGGAAATCGACGATGCGCCGGACGTGCTGCGCGACGTGGTGGCGAGCTTCGAGACCGCCACGATGGCGCCCATCGACGGCTTCTCCCGCCTTTCGGTCGGCGGCGTCTATGAAGGCTGCGGCTGGTTCCAGTTCGACGACAGTCATGCCCGCTTCAACGGACACAACAGGACCCACGGCCCCAATGGCGCGCAGATCGACTTGACGGCGCGAACGCCCTGGTTCGGCCATCACGCGATCATCAATGACGGTTTCCTGGGACGGCTGTTCCCGCTGGACGCGCCCCCCGGAAAGCTGAGCTTGAAACGCGTCATGATGAGCTCCCCCGACCATCGCGGCGCGACGGGGCCGGAGCTGTTCCCGCTGGATTTCGGCATCGTCTACCATGGCGACGAAACCGTCACGGTCGGCGCAGGCACCTTTGAAGCGCGCAAGTTCTCCATCGTGGACACGGCGGAAGGCCTGCCCGAGGAGCATCCGCCTTACGAGATGTGGTGCTCGCGCGACGAACAGGGTTTCTTCCTGCAGGGCGGCGTCGGCGGCTACATGCAGACCTGGTACGAGCTGGTGGAGCTGGAGGAACTGACGTGACGGACATGCTCTTCTACAATGTCGCTCTCTATTTCCACATCCTGCTCTTCGTGTTCTGGCTAGGCGGAGACCTCGGCGTGGCCGTGCTCGGCGCGCAGTTTCGCAGGCGGGACAACTACACGCTGGACCAGCGACTCGCCTTGCTCAAGACGCTCGTCATGGTGGAGATGGGACCGCGCTCGGCCTGGGCGCTGATGGTGGGCAGCTCGATCTCGCTGGCGCATTCGGGTGGCTACTGGGTGCAGCCGACCTGGGTGCTGGTCGCGGCTTGGGCGGTCTCGTTCGGATGGCTCTATCTCGTCTGGGCGGCGCACAGGGCGGGGCAGACGCCGCGCGCGGCCAAATTGCGCCGGATCGAGATGGTGCTGAAATGGCTTCTCGCGCTCGGCTATCTCTATGTCGGCTTCGTGTCGCTCGTGCTCGAAGAGCCGATCTTCCAGAGCTGGCTCGCGGCCAAGGCATTCCTGTTCGGGCTGATCTTCATCGCGGCCATCATGATCGACGTGCGCTTCAAACCCGTCGGGCCGGCGCTGATGAAACTGGTGGAAGGGGGCTCCTCGGACGAGACCGAAATCCCGCTGCGGCAGGTCATGGACCGCTCCCGCACCTGGGTGAGGATCACCTATATCCTGCTCGTCATCATCGGTTTCGTCGGAACGACCAAACTGTTTTAAGGTTTGTGGCTCTAGCGATTAAGTTCCGCTTCACCGGCTTAATCCATGTTGAATCACGGCTTTTTCCTCGGAACGGAATCAGGCTCGCGCGGATTTCCTATACGTAACCGCGCCGAAAGCGGATGTAGGAAAGGACAAAAACACCATGGCATACCGCGTGATGATATTGGAGGACGATCCATTCATCGCGCTCGACATGGAAAACGTCATGGAGGATGCGGGCTTCGACATCGTCGGACCCGTGGCGTCCGTTCCCGAAGCCCTGAAACTGATTAACGACGCGCCCGAGAATGCGCCGGACTGCGCCTTGCTCGACTTCTACGTCACCGGCGGCACGTCGGAATTCGTCGCTCGCGAACTGGCACGCCAGGGCGTGCCCTTCATATTCCTGACCGGGAATGCGCGCGACGTCCGCGCCTGCATGACGGGTCACGACCCGCTGATCCGCTCCAAGCCCGTCGAGGTCGAGCGTATCGTTGAAGACGTCCACGGGCTGCTCGAAGACGCTTAACCTTCGTTGTAGGCCTCGCGGTCGAGTACCTTGTTGAGCTCCATGAAATAGCCGTCCCGGTCGAACAGGTAGCAGGTTCGCACCACGATGGGATCGCCGCCCGCCCGGCCCGGATAGGTCGTGTTGGACGCGGGCATCGTCACGTGAACGCCGTCGAGTTCGGCCACCGCCGCGCAATGCTCGTCCACGTTTTCGGTATTGAAGACCAGGACTGCATCGCCGATGCCCATGCGCCGTCGCGGCTCCGGCGGTCCCGGCAGTTTGGGATCCAGCCATTCCAGCAAGCCGATCCAGCCCACCCACGGGTCGTTGCTCTGCAACAGCACCAGCCGCGCCTCCGCCCCGGGCTCCCCGGCCGGCAGCGCCACTCCGCTCATCGTGACGTTCGTGTCGTAATTGACCGAAAAGCCCAGCACGTCGCGATAGAGCTTCAGGCTCTCGTCAATGTCGGACACGATCAGCGAAGTCCGGCGCAGATCGGTCGGATAGGCCTGCGTGGCCGCGTCGGGCGCTTCCACCGTGCGGGTCTCCTTCGCGCTAGTCGCGCATCCCGCTAAGCCGAGAACGGCCAGTGCCGCGATCCAGTGTCTCATGTCGGTCTCCCCCTTTTTTCCAAACTGATTAGCTTGCCGCCCCGACCTCGCCTTGCGTCAGGTCAGGCCCCCTCGTGCAGACTCTGGAGCGACCACGGCGGAATGCCGCTGAAGCGCTCCGACAGATGATCGACCAGCGCGCGGACGCGCCGGGGCATGTGCCGGGTCGGCGACCAGACGGCATAGATACTCGGCGCGGCAAAGGTGACGTCGGGCAGGAGCGGGACGAGCCGACCTGCCCGTACCGCGTCGCACAGGATGAATTCCGGCTTGATGATGACCCCCAGCCCCGCGACCGCCGCGTCGCGCAGGAAGTCGCCATTGCTGGCGCGCATGGCCACATCCATCTGCACCGTGCCGCTGCGCCCATCCGCGTCTCGCCACGACCAGCTCTTGCCGCTCTGCAACGCGTAGCGCAGCTCCGCCTTGCCGCGCAGGTCTTCGACGGTCTCTACGGGGCCGTTTTCCCTCAGCCACTCCGGCGAGGCCGCGCAGACCATCGCCACGTCGCCCAGCTTGCGCGCGATCATGGAACTGTCGTCCAGCCGCCCGATCCGCACCGCCATGTCGAATCCGTCCGCGATCAGATCGATCTTGCGGTCGCTGAAATCCACATCGAGCCGGATGTCGGCGTGGGTGCGCTGGAAATCGATCAGGGCGGGTCCCAGCTGCGACAGGCCGAAGGAGAGCGGCGCGGCGATGCGGATCGGACCGGCTAGCGCGCAGTCCGCCCCGCTGGCGTCGTCTTCCATCTCCCGCCAGGCGCGCAGCAACTCCTGCGCGCGGCCATGGTAGGTTCGCCCCGCATCGGTCAGGGACAGCGTCCGGGTGGACCGGTTCAGCAGCTTGGTGCCCAGCCGCCGCTCCAGCGCCTTGAGCCGCCGCGACACGGCCGACTTGTCGACGCCCAGCGCGTCCGCCGCGCCCGTGATGCTGCCCGCCTCCACTGTCGCGACGAACATTTCCGCTTCCTGAAACCGGGCCATGCGTTGCGTTTATCGCAACGATCTCTTGAGGGCAATCGGGCTTATAGCCGGACACCTCAACACATAGATGGGGATCAACGAAACAGGAACCGAAAGGCCCTTCGACATGACCGACGCCCTGAACATTCTGCGCATCGATAGCTCCGCCCGCCACGAAGGCTCGGTGAGCCGCGACCTAGCCGATCTCTACATCGACAAGATCGCGGAAAGCCAGGCCGTCCGGGTGGAAACACGCGACGTCAGCGATCCCCTGCCCGTGGTCACGCAAGACTGGATCGATGCGAACTTCACCCCGTCCGAGGACCGCACGCCGCCACAGAAAGCCGCGCTCGCGACGTCCGACCGGATGGTCGAGGAGCTGCAGCGTAGCGACCTCGTCTTGCTCTCCGTGCCGATCTACAATTTCAGCATTCCGGCCTCGCTCAAGCTCTGGATCGACCAGGTGGCGCGGGCGGGCCTGACCTTCCGCTACACGCAAAGCGGCCCAATCGGGCTGTTGGAGAACACGCGCGCGGTCATCCTCGTCGCGTCGGGCGGGACCCAGATCGGAAGCGACCTCGACTTCGCCACGCCCTATCTGCGCCACGTGCTCGGATTTCTCGGCATCCAAGAGGTGGAGATCGTCGCCGCCGACCAGCTGATGGCCAGCGGCGCGGACAAGGTCGAATTGACCAAGGAACGCATCCGCGAACTCGCGGCTTAACATAACGACCGAAAGGACATGACCATGACCAGACGCACTGCAATCGCCACCGCCGTCGCCGCAACCGCAGCCCCGAATCCGGCTTCGGCGTCCAGCAACGATACAGGCCTTGCCTCCGGCCTCGTGCTGCGCCCGGCGGAAGCCCGCGGCAAGGCCGACCATGGCTGGCTGCGCTCCGCCCACAGCTTCTCGTTTGCGAGCTATTTCGACCCAGAGCATATGGGATTCGAGAGCCTGCGCGTGATCAACGACGACTGGGTCGCGGGCAGCGGCGGCTTTCCCATGCACCCGCACCGCGACGCGGAAATCTTCTCCTACGTGCTGGAAGGCGGGCTGCAGCACCGCGACAGCCTCGGCAACGGCTCCACCGTCCAAGCGGGCGGCGTGCAATATATGAGCGCTGGATCGGGCGTCACCCATAGCGAGTTCAACCCCTCGCAGACCAACCCGATGCGTTTCCTGCAAGTCTGGCTGATCCCCAACGAGACCGGAGCCACGCCGCGCTACGACACGCTCGACATCGCGCCGGAGGACAAGGACGGCAAGCTGAAGCTGTTCCTGTCGCCGGACGGCCGGGACGGCTCCATGACGATCCGCTCGGACGCCGACATCTACGCCGCGACGCTGACAGGCGAACAGGCCCTCGACCACGAAATGGGTCGTGGCACGCGTGGCTGGGTTCAGCTGGCCGAAGGCTCCGTCACGGTGAACGGCGAACCCATGCGCCGCGGCGACGGCCTCGCCATCCACGAGTCCGGACGGCTGGAGTTCCGCGACGGAGAGGGTGCCGAAGTGCTCTACTTCGAGTTCGACTAAACCACCGGGCCGCCCCTGTTCACGGGGGCGGCCATTTGCCATGAGGATACCATGAAACTCTACACCATGCCCGGCACCTGCGCGCTGGCCCCCAATATCGCCGCTGCCTGGGAGGATGCGCCGATCGAGATCGTCAATCTCGAACGCGGCGAGCATAAGGGCGAGGCCTATCTGGCGATCAATCCGCGCGGGCAGGTGCCCGCGCTCGTCTTCGACGATGGCGACGTGCTGACGGAAGCCACGGCGATCCTCGACTTCATCGGGGCCCAGTTCGGCGGCGACCCGGAATATGCGCGCGACAAACCCCTCGGCCGGAAGGAGGCCGAAGCGCTGTCCTACCTCTCCTCAGAGGTCCACGCCGCCTTCAAGGGCCATTTCTCTCCCGGCACCTTCGCCGACACGCCACAGACGGAAAAGGTTGTGCGCCACAAAACCTATGCGCGACTGGACCGGTATTTTCAGCGGCTCGACGCCTGGATCGGCGAAAGCGAGGGACCGTGGTTGCTGGAGCGCAAGAGTTACGCCGATGCCTATCTCTACATCGTCATGCGCTGGATCGACCGCACGCCGCTGAAGCTGGACGACTACCCCAACCTCGCCGCGCACCAGCGCGAGATGGAAAAGGACGACGGCGTAGGGCTGGCGCTGGAGCGGCAGGGGATGCGGCCTGCTGGATGAGAACGAAGCTCCCGCTCATCGTGATAGGTCTCGTCCTCGTGGGCCTGACCGGGTGCCAAGAGGTCCTCACGATACGTTATGACTCACTGAGCGAGGCCCACGAAGACGGGGCCGTGAGGCGGGGCTGGATACCCGACTGGCTCCCGCCCGGCACTCACGCAATCACGGAAACTCACGATCTGGATACGAATGCCCTGACCATCCATGCCTTCATAGCATCGGACGATGTTTCTTCGATACTACAGCATTGCGTCTCCGTCAGTCACGTTGGAAGCCCGACCTTCCTCAAGCGGGAGTTCAGAGCCATGCCTTCCGCGTCAGAACCCATTCGTTGCCGAAACGATAGAACTGGAAGTCTGGACGGACTGATATCCGATCAGGGTGAGTTGATGCTCTGGACGCCTTGAGCGCCCGACATCCCCTCCAGCACGAACTCCCTCCCGCCCAGCGGCCACGTATTGACGTGGTTCGCACCGTCGATGACGAGACGTCTTTTCGGACCCTGATAGCCTTCGTAGAGCCGCCGTCCTTCGCGGATCGGCACGATGCGATCCGATGTGCCGTGAATCCAGAAGAGCGGGACGTCGAGTTCGGCGAGGGCAAGATCGCTGCGGAACGGGTCTCGCATCAGGAGCCGCACCGGGAAGATCGGGAAGCGCAGGCGTGCCATGTCGAGCGTGGAATGAAACGGCGCGTCGAGGAAGAGGCGCACGGGAGGGTTCGCCTTGGCCAGCTGCGCCGCGACACCGCTGCCCAGGGACGTGCCGTAATAGTTTATGGGTCGGCCCTTTGCGTGTTCCTGCCTCAACAGGTTCAGCTGAGCCTCCGCCGCCGCCGCCAGCGCCGCCTCGCTCGCCCGGCCCCGTTCGCGCGCCCGTCCCGGATAGCCGGGATAGCCCACGCTCCACACACCGTGTCCGGCCTCCGCCAGGTCGCGGAAGATGTCCGTGTTGGAATAGGCCGCAGAGCCGTTGCCGTGGAACACCATGACGATCTCCCCGTCGGGCGATGACGGCGGCACCCACCATGCGGTGACCGTCCCGGCGGGCGTGTCCACGTCGATCTCGGTCATGAAGTCCGCGCCGATTTCGGCGGGGCTCACGTAAGCTCGTGGCGCGGGAAACAGGAACGACCGCTGTGCAAGGAACAGCAGGGCGCACAGCCCTGCGTAAAACAGGATCAGGGCGACGAGGATGCGACGGAGCCAGCGCATGGCTAGAGCGCCTTGATGATCTCCTCGACCATCTTCTTGGCGTCGGACAGCAGCATCATCGTATTGTCCTCGTAGAACAGGTCGTTGTCGATGCCCGCATAGCCGGCCGACAGGGAGCGTTTGACGAACAACACGGTCGCGGCCTTGTCCACGTCGAGGATCGGCATGCCGGCGATGGGGCTTTGCGGGTCGGTCTTGGCGGCCGGGTTGGTCACGTCGTTGGCGCCGATCACGAAGGCGACATCGGTGTTGGAAAACTCGCTATTGATGTCCTCCAGCTCGAACACCTCGTCATAGGGAACGTTGGCTTCGGCCAGCAGCACGTTCATGTGGCCGGGCATGCGACCCGCGACCGGGTGGATGGCGTAGGAGACGTCCACACCCTCCTCCTTCAGCGCGTCCGCCATTTCGCGCACCGCATGCTGCGCCTGCGCCACGGCCAGCCCGTAGCCCGGCACGATGATGACCTTGGAGGCATTCTTCATGATGAAGGCGGCGTCCTCGGCGCTGCCGCGCTTGACCGGGCGCTGCTCCGAAGCTGCCGAAGCCGCCCCAGCGGCATCGCCGCCAAAACCTCCAAGGATGACGGACACGAAGCTGCGATTCATCCCCTTGCACATGATGTAGGACAGGATCGCGCCGCTTGAGCCCACAAGCGCGCCGACGATGATCAGGGCGAGGTTGCCCAAGGTGAAGCCCAGCGCCGCCGCCGCCCAGCCGGAATAGCTGTTGAGCATGGATACCACGACCGGCATGTCAGCGCCACCGATGGGGATGATTAGCGTGAAGCCAAGTATGAAGGTCACCCCGATCAGCGCCCACATCATCCAGGCTTGCGTGCCGCCCGTCGCCACCATCATCGCCACCAGCGCGATGAAGGCCACGCCGAGCGCTATGTTGATGAGATGGCGTGCCGGAAGCAGGATCGGCGAGCCGCCCATATTTCCGTTGAGCTTGGCGAAGGCGATGAGGGAACCGGAGAAGGTGATCGCGCCGATGCCTGCGCCGAGCGCGAGTTCGACCAATGAGCCAGGCTTGATACGTGGAACATATCCGTCGGGCAGATCATAATTGATCCGGGCATTCGTCGCAGCGTCGATACCCATAAGGTCTAAAAGATACGCTTGGTCGATAATTCCGAAGCTTGCCGGACTGAAGAACGCCGCCACGGCCACCAGGACAGCCGCGAGACCGACCAGACTGTGAAACGCCGCGACGAGCTGCGGCATGTCCGTCATGGGGATCTTCTTCGCGATGATCGCGCCGATCACGCCACCCACGGCCAACCCGCCGCCCGCCAGCAGCAAGCCCGTCCCGTCCAGCCCGGCGACCAGGACGGTCGTGAGAATGGCGATGGCGATACCGACCATGCCGAACAGGTTGCCGCGCCGCGACGTTTCCGGCGAGGACAGCCCACGCAGGGCGAGGATAAACAGGACGGCGGAGACCGTGTAGAGGACGGCGGCGAGATCGGCGGAAAGGGTCATGTTTCAAGCAACTTTTCAAGGGCTTGGATAAGAACCGGAAAATCCAGAGTCACTGTGTCGAAAATCGTTTCCGGGCTGATCCCGGAATATTCGTGCACGAGAATGTTTCGCATGCCGATGACATCTCGCCAGGGTATATCACTCGACAGGGACTGAAGATCAGAGCGACCTATTTGCGCGGCCGCCTCGCCAACGACCTCGACGCATTTAATGACGGCGTAGAATGTCCGGTCATCGGAAGCGAACGCTTCCGGTGACAGATTGCCGAGAAGATCGATCGCCTTGACCGCGTAATCTCGCATGTCGACGAGGCGTGTGCGCATTCGGTCATCCATACAGCGAATGAAAATCCTTCTGCATCGACGATTTGTAGTGGGTCTTGACCGCGCTCCAATCGATCAGATCCACCTTGCGGGAAAACACTGTCTCGAGACGGCGTTGGGCGCGACTGACGTCCAGGAGCGTCACGCGCGCATCCGGTTGGCGTCTATACGCCACATCGATGTCGCTGCGCTTCGACAGATCATTCCGAGCGGCGGAACCAACGAGTCCGAGCAGCTCGATCCGGCAGTCGGCGAGGATTTCGGGCGCGACCTCGACCAGTCTGTGCATGATCTGATCCCTCACCCTACTCCCTCTTCTTCTTGTACATGGCCAGCATGCGCTGCGTGACCAGGAAGCCGCCGAAGATGTTCACGGCGCAGAGAGCGACGGCAATGACGCCGGCCCAGGTGGAGATGGGGGAGCCGCCCTGCGTGCCGGCCGCGACCGCGATCAGCGCGCCGACGATGATGACCGACGAAATGGCATTGGTCACGGCCATAAGCGGCGTGTGCAGGGCAGGCGTGACGGACCAGACGACATAATAGCCGACGAAGATCGCCAGCACGAAGATGGCCAGCTGGAAGACGAGCGGCGAGACGGCCGCGCCGCCCGCCATGATGAGAGCGAGGGTCATGTCTTTGTCCTTCTTCCGCTCATCCCAGCGAAGGCTGGGATCCACCCGACGGCTCTGCCTTGAACTCTGTCTGGGTCCCGGCTTTCGCTGGGATGAGCGGAGTGTCTGATCCCACAGCGCGTCATGTCAGCCTCTCATGAACCACCGCCCCGTCACGAGTCAGGGCGCATCCCCGGACGATCTCGTCATCCCAGTCGGGCGAGAAGCCGCCGTCTTCCCCCGTCACCAGCGGCAGGAAAGCCTTGAGGTTGCGGGCGAACATGTTCGATGCGTCCGCCGCCATGCGAGACGGCCAATTGAGATAGCCGACGATGCGCACGCCGTTCTTGCGCGTCACGATTTCGCCGGGCTTTGCCCCTTGCACATTCCCGCCGCGTTCCACGGCCAGGTCCACGAGGACGGACCCGGGGCGCATCGCATCGAGCATCGCGTCGGTGACGAGGACGGGTGCCTCTCGGCCCGGGATTAGCGCCGTGGTGATCACGATGTCCTGCTTTGCGATGTGGCTGGCGACGAGCTCCGCCTGTAGCGCCTGATACTCCTTGCTCATCTGTTTGGCGTAGCCGCCGGCCGTCTCGGCCGCCTTGAACTCCTCGTTCTCCACGGCGATGAACTTCGCGCCGAGCGACGCCACCTGTTCCTTGGTGGCGGGGCGAACGTCGGTCGCCGTCGTCACCGCGCCCAAGCGCCGGGCCGTGGCGATGGCCTGCAATCCCGCCACGCCGACGCCCATGATGAAGACCTTGGCCGGCGCGATGGTCCCGGCGGCCGTCATCATCATCGGCAAGGCACGACCATAGAGCCCGGCCCCTTCCACGACCGAACGGTAGCCCGCCAGGTTGGACTGGCTCGACAGGACGTCCATGCTCTGGGCGCGGCTGATGCGCGGAATCCATTCCAGGGCAAAGGCCGTCACGCCCGCCTTGGCGGCGGCCTGAACATATTTCGGATTGTCGGTGGGCGACAGCAGACCGGTGATCGCCGCGCCGCGACGCATGGCGGCGAGCAGCTTGGGGGTTCCGCCCGAAACGCTCAGCACAAGATCCGCATCCTTGACGGCGGCGATGTTGCCGGCCGCGATCGTCGCGCCAGCTTCCTTGTAGAGCGCGTCGGCATAGGTCGCCCCGGCTCCCGCGCTCTTGACAACGACCACCACGTGGCCCGCATCCACATAGGCTTTCACAGTGTCCGGCACGGCGGCGACCCGCGCTTCGGGTCCGGACAGATCGTTCAATATGGCGAGGCGCAAACTCGATCCCCCTTCGTCGCAACCCGGTCCGGATGAACCCTGTTGCGCTTCGCCGGGACAAAGCAAATTTTGCCGCGATCCGCAATGAGCGGAAGAGACAAAAGGAAAAGTTTTCGTGTCAGACCGGCTGGATGGCCGATCCCGACCTAGAAGAGCAGGCTGAGCAAGCCGATCGCCACGCCCAGGAACAGGGCCATGCCGACCAGAACCGCATACCACTGCGCCTTGAACTTCATGACCACGCCGATGATCACGCCGAGCACCAGCGTGGTCAGCAGGGCGGCGGGCCAAGCCAGGTTGACGCCGAAGACGAGGATCGGAAACAGCAAGGTCACGATGATCGCCGCCCCGCCATAGACGGACATGGACATGAAACCGCCAAAGGTCTCGGAATGGTCCTCGATATCCATTTCGCCGCGTTCGTAATTGGGATTCGTGCCTGCCATCAGCTCTTCTTCATCCAAATCTAGGGTTGGCCGATCTCCATCGGTCTTCTGAAATGGCCGCTATCACGCGGTGGGGGTTCGGGACAAGTCGTCTTGCGGTGTCTGTGTGCCCCCGACGGGCTTTGGGCGAGACCCGGTGGGCGACCGGGTCTCGCGTCTGGTTGGGCGGAGCGAGCCTAGCGCGCCCAGCGCACCTGGACCTTGCCCGTGGCCTCGTCCCCGCCGATCGCGGCGCTGGCCCCGAAGCTCCAGCGGTCGTTGCCCCGGATGGCCAGGGTCGCGCCCACGCCGATCTCGTCGCCGAACACGGCCGCGCCGCCCGATGCGGCGAAGCTCTCGTCCCGGCCCAGATACATGTCCGGCAGGGCTGCGACGGCGGCGAGGCCGCTTTCGAGGTCGCGGATGGCGGCGCTGTTGGCGAGGATGCCGTTGCTGTTCTCCGCGATGCGCAGGAAGGCCTGGTCGATGCGACCGCTATTGGTCGCGATGCTCACCCGGTTGGCCGCCACCGCGGCCGTGTTGGCGCTGACGCGCTGCAGGTCCAGACC
>JBATXP010000229.1:0-2950 GCA_049673465.1 Litorimonas sp. | reverse complement strand
GCGTCTCCTTGATCGCCACAGAGCAGCCCATCGACACCTCCACCGCCGCTGGCAAGGCGTTCCTCGACATGCTGGGCGTCTTCGCCGAGTTCGAGACGAACCTGCGCCGCGAGCGGCAGATGGAGGGGATCGCCAAGGCCAAGGCGCGCGGCGTCTACAAGGGCCGCAAGCCCACCGTCGACGCAGGCGAGGTCCGGCGCCTGCACGGAGAGGGCCTGCGCCCAACGGAGATCGCCAGCACCATGAAGATCAGCCGGAGTACCGTATGGCGCATGCTCCGAGAACCGACTGCCGAGGAGCAGGACAGATGAGCGCACTCAACCACTTCCAGACGTACTCGCAGCGCGAGAACCACGTCACCAACAACACCATGCTGATGCTGCGGCACGTCTATCGAACTTCGCCAAGCTTGCTTGAGGTGGTGCTGCGGGCGCTGCCCGGTGAGGGCGCGGACATTGCCGCATTCAAGATCGGCCCGCGCTTTGCGCAACAAGTGAGAGGTGCGCATTCGGTGCCCGACGCCGTGCTGAGCCAAGAGCCGCTGCACATCTATCTGGAGGCCAAGCACGGGGGCGATCTCTACGGTGATCAGCTCGATAGGCATATCGCGTCCATCAACGCGCAGAACCATCCTTCAGGATCATCGATCTTGGTTGGCTTGACCCGCGACGAGATGGCGGCCGATGCCCTCCAGGGCTGGCAGGAGAAGGCTCGCCACCACGACGTAGCCTTCGTGGCGGCGACCTACCGCTCGCTCCTAGACGCGCTCGAGACCGCCTGCGCGGACGAGCGAGACCTCGTAGACATCCTCGAAGATTACCGGACTTTCCTTGGCGGCGAGGGACTCCTGCCCGATCGGCACCGCAAGCTGGCCGCCATGCTATGCGGTACGTCCCGGCGCGAGAACGTCGAGCATGGAGCTTACTACGAACCTGCGAGCCGCAACTCGAAATGGGCGCAAGCGGCATTCCTTGGGACTTACCACGCCAAGCGCGTCAGCCATGTCGGCCGCATCGAGGCGGTGGCCGTGTGCCGCGTGATGGACGGGGCGCTACACGTGGATGAAGAGGAACTCGGGTCCCTGACCGACGCGCACCGCGCACGCATCGAGGCGATCGTGGAGTCCGCGGCCTACTACCCCGGCCTCGGAGCCGAGGCGCACCGCTACTATCTCGTTGATCAGTTCGCTGAGACGAACCTGCACAAGAAATCCTCCGGTGGCATGATGGGGCACCGCTATCTCGATATCGCGGAACTCGCCGGAGAGCTCGATGTCCCGCAGGACGCGACGGCCGAAGACGTCGCCGGGATGCTTCAGAGCGCGTCCTACACCTAAGCCATACCGCTCGACGGCCGCCTATTCCTGCCACACGGGCCGATCCTGCCGGAGCACTACGTGACGAGTAGTGAAGGACTAAGCTGGGCTGCTTCGCAACCCCGCCGATACCGAGGGAGCGAGATCATAGGTTTCGGAGGGCCTGTACCCGCATAGGCGTATCACACCTTGACACATGATCGCAGTGTGATACATGCACCCCGTGATCCAGAGCATCAAAGGCAAATGGGCCAAGCAGGCCTCCAAGGACGCCCTCGGCAAGGGCTTCCCCGCCGATCTGATCGACCGCACCATGGCGCTCTGGACCATCCTCGACGCCGCCATCCGGCTCGAGGATCTCCGGTCGCCGCCGGGGAACAACCTCGAGTCCTTATCCGGCGACCGGAAGGGCCAGCACTCCATCCGCATCAACAGGCAATGGCGCATCTGCTTCGTCTGGACGGATGCGGGCCCCGAAGCCGTCGAGATCGTCGACTACCACTGACCCCATTCCCGAGAGGAGCCTCCCGATGTCGTTCGTCACCAATCCCCGCCATCCCGGCACCGTCCTCAAGACGCTCTGGCTCGATCCCCTGGGCCTGTCGTCCATCGCCCTGTCTAAGCGCCTCGGGGTGCCCCGCACGCGCATCGAGCGCCTGGTGAAGGGCCAGACGGGCATGACCCCCGATACCGCGCTTCGGCTCGGAAAGTTCTTCGGCACGTCGCCCCAAATGTGGATCAACATGCAGATGAGCTTCGACCTCGCGCAGGCTGCGAGTAAGGCCGACCTCGATGCCATTGAGCCGCTGGAAGCGGCGTGACGTCCCGGTGATAGAAGACGGGATTCCCAGGAAGCGTTCAGCGACGAGGTCCGGATCGGACCCCTGCCCCGTCCGCGTGAGGCCAGGGGATGCTCGGACGCTAAACACTATTGTCAAGAGTATTGAACGAGACACTCTCGGCCCTCAGCTGACCTTGGCCACATCGCCGGGCGCTGCATCGCGGCGTCACCGAACCGGCCACTCGTGCATCGCGCAGCATTTTCGCAAGTCGAGCGCCTCCAGTGCGGAACCTCTTGCCGTGCACTGACCTGACCACGAACGACAGCAACGCTCAGGATTGACGAGCGCTGTCTTGAACTGGACGAAAATAATGACACGGTCAAAGGCTCGTCATCGCAGAGTCATACTGGATAATCCAACAATTGCAAAGACATGAGTTGATTTAGATTGGGTCCATTGGTAATCGCTTTGGTGGGAGCACCTTCGAGAATTTTGCGGATGCCATCCGTCAATGGCGATCGAATAAAAAAGGTAGGCTGAAGTTGACACTCTTAGATGGGATAAAAAACATGATGTCGAAACGAAAGCCTCAAAGAGCGGATGAACTGCTTCAGCAGATTTCCAAGCGAGCAGAGGATCTTTCGCCCAAGGAACAGGCTGATAGCTTCGTTGCGATCCGCCGAATAGATGGAGCACTAAAGAATCGAGATAGTAGAGTAATTTTTGGCCGACGTGGCACCGGAAAAAGCACACATCCTTTCTTATGTTCGGAATTCGGTCAGAAGCAATGGCGATCTGCCTTGCTCAGTGGACCTCCGCACCTTAGGGTCCAATAACTCGATATACGTAGACC
>JBATXP010000228.1:0-2211 GCA_049673465.1 Litorimonas sp. | reverse complement strand
GCCCCGAGCTGGCCGGTGCGGCAGCCGCCGACACGACCAGCTATTCCGACGTGCGGTCCAAGTTCCGCTCGCTGGAGGAGCGCCTGCAGGACCTGGAACGGTCCGTCACGTCGCGGGAGTGGAAGCTGCGCCGCGATTTCCGGGACCTGGAAAGCTAGGCTCGAAAAACTAAATGGCTCCGGGCGGAGATCCGGAGCTTTGAGAAGAGATTAAAGGGAGACGAGATCCATGAACATCCTGACCACCGCCCTGCTCGCCGGCACCATCAGTGCCCTGCCGGCTGGCCTCCTTCCCCCTCTCTCCAACCCGGTCGACGGCCTATCCGTCTGTGCCGCCGGGCTGGAAGTGGACTTCGGCAGCGACGGCGTGCAGACGCAAGCCGCCAACAGTACGGACTTCCGGCTCGAACTGCGCTTCAAGTCCCATGCCCCTATCCGAGTGAGACTCTAAGATGAAATCCTTCCATACCGCGCTGGCCGCCGCCCTTCTTCTTTCCGTGGCCGCTCCGGCCGTGGCGACCGACATCACGGTCCGCAACTTTTCCGGCACGATCGAGATCTCCGAAGGCCCGGCCGGGCTGGAGGTCGTCCGGCAGGGCAGCCGAGGCGATCTCGACTACCGGCAGGCGGACGGGGACATCGTCATAGACGGCGGCCTGTCCAAGGACGACCGCAAGGACGTATGCAACGGTCCCGGCGGTAGCTGGAACCTGACCATCGGCAATTGGAATTCCTCCAACGACACCCGCCTGGAAGACTATCCGCACCTGGCGATCCGCGTGCCGGCGGGCTCGGACCTCGACGTGGAGGACAGCACGTTGAGACTGAGCTCCGACGTCGCCCTCGGCACGGCCCAGCTCGACATAGAGGGATGCTTCGACACGGACCTGTCCGACGTCGATCTGCTGATCGTGGAGAAGTCCGGAGCAGGCGATCTGGACGTCGGCAATGTCGGTCGCTTCGAGATCGAAAAGGCCGGGGCGGGCGACATAGACGCGGGCATCGTGGACGAATTCGAGCTGGAGCAGTCCGGTGCGGGCGACATCATGATCGAACTCGTCACGGGCCGCGCCACGATCGACAAGTCCGGCGCGGGCGATGTGGAGATCGACGAGATGGACGGCGACCTCACGGTCGAGAAATCCGGAGCCGGAGACTTGGATGTCGGTGGCGGCGACGTGCCCAACCTGACGGTGCGCAATAGCGGCGCAGGCGACGTGGACATCGACGCGGCCGTCGGCAATGCCTTCATCCGGGCGTCCGGCGCGGGCGACGTCTTCGTGGAGTCGATTTCGGGCTCGCTGGACGAAAGCACGTCCGGCGCGGCGAGCTTCAGCCGGGGCGACGACTGAACGCCTCCCGCACCGGGTCCGATAGCGGGCTCGGCTCGCCGAGATAGTGACTGACCAGCGCCTCGCCCAGCAGGGGCGCGAACACGAAACCCCGCGATCCCAGACCGGACAGGACCCACACGTCCTGCCCGGTTTTTTCATGCGCGAACCGGAACAGCCTGGGCAGCGTGTCGGGCGAATTGACCCGCACGCTGGCGCGCCCGGACGTCGCGCCCGGACCGACGTCCAGCCCGTGGGATAAAGCCTGCTCCCGATTGCGCGCATCGTCGTCCGGGCGGAGGTCGAAGGCGGCCGCAGGGTCCTCGATCCGGTCATGGGTCGCGCCCAGCAACAGCCGCCCGCCCATCGGCACGGCGTAGCCGCCATAGGTCACGGGCCGGTCCAGCGTTCCATTCGCCCAGCTCAGCTGACCACGCGCGAAGCGGAAGCCCGAATCCTCCAGCAGGGTTCGGACGCCGTAGCCGCCCGCCAGGATCACGGGGCCGTCCACCTCCGACAGGCGGCCGATCCGACGCGCGGTCGGCACTGTCCCCTCCAGGAAGCGCGCCCGCGCGGCCTCAGGATCGATGACCAGGGCGGAGTCGATCTCCAGCCGGTCGCCCGTCCAACGCAGATGGCCGGGGCCGAGCGGGTCCTGCGCCGCGAGCCGCGCCAACCGCTCCGCCTCGCGGGCATCCCTGGGCAGATGGGTCACGCCGCGGTGCAAGATGGCCTCGCGGTAGGCGTCCAGCGCGTAGAGATAGCTCGACAGGAAGAAGCGCGCCGCCGGCTTGTCCTGCAGATCGAGGCGCGGCTTGACCAGCGCCGCCGGGTTGGCCGACGCGGCCCGGTGGTCCGGGTCGAACAGGACGGGCGGGTGG
>JBATXP010000227.1:0-2097 GCA_049673465.1 Litorimonas sp. | reverse complement strand
TCAGCCAGACCAGCCTGCGCTACATGACGATGGCGACGAAGGAGCAGCAGGCCGCGTGGCTGGAACTCTGGCGCGGCGAGGACTACGCGCCACAGGAAAGCTACCTCAAGGAGTGGCTGACGGGCGGCGCGTCCATCGCGACGAGCGCGGCCTTGTTCGACCTGTCCGACTATCCCGGCAACGTCATCAGTGACCTGTTCGGTCGGGAGGAAGGCAGCGGCTACTTTCAGGACGCGGACCTGTTCTGGACACATCAGAACCGCGCCATAGCGGAAAAGGCGGACGCCTTGCGGGCCAAAGGATGGGCGGATGTCGTCATCTTGGAGCGCGGAAAATCTCTCGACAGTTGGGACTATGGCGACCGCGAGCGGCGCGCGGGCGGCAAGGTCTTCATCGAGGTCGGGCATGACGGCTCGGTGCGCATCCGCGAAGGTCTGCTGCACAAGGCGGACATTGCGCGCATCGACGCCATCATCCGGCCTAACGATACGAGCGCCAAGGCAGAGGCCAGCATGGCCAAGCCAGAAATGAGCGGACCCGTCGCGGAATATGTGCGTCTGCACCGCCATGCCGCAACGATCGCGACCCTGCTGGATCATCCCGGCGTCGCCTTGCGGCTGGCCGTGACGCATATGCTGGTTGGGTCGTATCGCTGGACCGTGGAGCCGCAGAAAACGACAAGCCGGAAGGACGGGACAACGGAGAGTGTCGCGCTGAGCCAAGGCGCGGTGCGTCTTGCAGAAGAACGGCGAGCGGTCTTCGACCTGCTCGGCTTGAAAGCGGAAGACCCATATTATGGAGAGCCAAAGCAGCTTGCCGCAAACCCCTTTACCGAGGTCTTCGCGTCCCTGCTGGCGCAAGACGATGCAACCGTCATGCGCGTCATGACGCTGGCCATGAGCCTGACGCTCTGCGCCGATGAAGACATTGTAGAGACGGTCGCAACCACCATTCAGCCGGACTTGGCCGCACTTTGGTCGCCGGACGATGCGTTCTTCGACATTCTACGCGACAAGCGCGTCATCAATGCGATGCTCAAGGACATTGGTGGGAAGCGGTTCGCTGATGGCCTCATCAGCGAGACCGGAACCAAGCAGAAAGCAGCCCTTCGCAACCGTCTCGACCCTGATGTCGTCGGCAAGGACACGGCCCAGCCGGACTGGCGTCCGCGCTGGATGCAGACCGTGCCGACCCACTATCTGGACCGGGCGACATGCCCGCCTGCCGGGGCGGCGGCAGAGGTCGCCAAAGCCCTCGCAGAGCATAAAACCAGCGAGATAGCGCAGCGTGAGACGGCTTCCAAAGGCAAGTCCAAAGCCGCTTGATATAGGCTCCCTCTCGCAAGGGAGCCACGCCACACGCTCCGCAGGATATTCTCCAATCCTTTGGGAGCGACAGGAGCGATCGCGGCAATCCCGCATCGCCTCCGGCCAAGGCCGTCCCCGCAGGGACGGCCTTCGTCATGCTCGGTAGTCAGCTTATATCTTGTAGATCCTCTGTCCGTCCGACGGGCAAAATCCAGCCCGCTTTAGGAGCGTGGTTTTGCAATCAAAGTATCTTTGTAAGACTGGTCGCGAGGTGCAGACCGCACCGTATCCAGCGACCGCCCGGCGCAGAGCCGGACGGTCTGTTTTTAGGTCACTACCTTAACAACCGCGAGGGAATGGATGACACGGCGGGTCTCGCCAATGTTGACTGCATGGACCCAATGGCGAACCTGCAAAGTCCGTTCTCCGAGAAGGCAAGGGCCAGCAATTCGAGCCGGATCGAGAGTGCCGGTCTCACTCAGCCCGCCCAATGAACACCATAAGAATGCCGCCAACCAGCACCCGGTAGTCAGGCTGGCTGTATCGAATAAGCCCGGCCATTCATGACGATACGGATCAGGATAGAGAACCTTGCATGACCTGATGGCGTTCCCTAAAAGCCTGAATCGGTCTCGGCGGAAGGCTCGCCCAGTGCATTTGCCAGAGCCATCCTCTCCACAAGACATAGGCTAACGCGAGGGCCCGATGCCCTGTTGAAGAGACTGACCTGGTCGACCCGTCAGGCCCGGCCAACCGGTTCCACGCACGACTTTCCCCTGCCGCTTCGCGG
>JBATXP010000226.1:0-6081 GCA_049673465.1 Litorimonas sp. | reverse complement strand
TCGCCAGCGTGCGGTCGGGGCGGCGGACCGGCAGGCCGCGTTCGCGCAGGACCGTGAAGGCCTGGGGCGAAGTGACCTCGTGGATCAGGTGCAGGTCGATATAGAGCGTCGCGGGGTGGGCGCGGGTTTCGGGGGTGACGATATGGGCGTCCCAGATCTTGTCGAAGAGGGTCTTCATGTGGTGTCGCTCTTCCGGGCTGGCGCTTTCACCATTTGTCCGAATACTCCACTCCTTCGCACGAGTTGTCGCCCCGTGGTGATGGAGAGGGCAAGAAACAACACGGACATTACTATGATGAGGCCACCGATGATGCCGGCATCATCACCAAATATCATCCAGAATCCCAATATGAGTGCGAGCAAAGAGCCGAATGCCATCACGTAGAGAATCGCGCCCAATGCAGCCAGAAAATAGGATGGCAGCATCGACAAACCCGCGTTTGAAGGGGTTGGATTTTGTTTGAGGGACTTTCCAGAAAGATTGGCCCAAAATAGAAACATCGCGGTCGAGACAAGTCCCGCGATCAGGTACAACGCGCCACCGACAAACGGCATTTCGAACGATGGCAGAAAAGCCAATATCGTTGCAATACATGTGATGACGAGCGAGAGCGCTGCCAGCGTCCCGAACAGCCATCCCCGATATATGTTCTCCCGAAGCTCCATCTCAATGCTGCGCCGCCAGCTTGCCCTGCCGCACGGCCCGCCGCTCGATCCGGTTGATCACGTCCAGCCACGCCCGCGCGCTCGCCAGCACCGTGTCCGTGCTCGCGCCGCGGCCCTGATAGCTCTCATATTCCGTCGCCACGCGGACCGTGGCTTCGGCCATCGCGTCCTCGCCGCCCGACACGCTGTTCACGCTGTAATGCTCCAGAGTCATGGGCGTATCGGTGATCCGGCTGATCGCATCGAAGACGGCGTTCATCGGGCCTTTCATCTCGGAGACGTGCTCCTGCGTGCGGCCGTCCGCGTGGGACAGGACCACGGTCGCCCGGGGCAGGCGGTTTTCATCCGATCCGGCGGAAACGGACAGGCTGTCGATCTCCCACGGACCCTGACTGCCCACCGCTTCGCCCAGCACCAGCGCCTCGATGTCGCTGTCGAACACTTCCTTTTTGGCGTCGGCCAGTTCCTTGAACGCGACGAAGACGGATTGGAGCTGGTTGTCGGACAGGGTGAAGCCAAGCTTTTCCGCCCGGTTCCGGAGCGCCGCCCGGCCGGAATGCTTGCCGAGCACCAGATTGTCGGTCGAGACGCCGACATGCTCCGGCTTCATGATCTCGTAAGTCTCGCGGTTGGCAAGCACGCCGTGCTGGTGGATGCCGGACTCGTGGGCAAACGCGTTCTTGCCGACGATGGCCTTGTTGCGCGGGACCATTTGGCCCGTAATGGCGGACAATAGCTTGGACGCCCCGTAGAGGCCCTCTGTCCTGACGTTCGTGTCCAGCCCGAAGAAGTCGCGGCGCGTGCGCAGCGCCATCACCACTTCCTCCAGCGCGCAATTGCCCGCCCGCTCGCCGATGCCGTTGAGCGCGCACTCCACCTGTCGCGCCCCGCCGCGCACGGCCGCGAGGGAATTGGCGACGGCCAGGCCCAGATCGTCGTGGCAGTGGGCGGACCAGGTGACCGTGTCCGCGCCTTCGACCTCGGTGGTGAGGAAGCAGAACAGGTCCTCGATCTCCTCCGGCGTGGTGTAGCCCACTGTGTCGGGCATGTTGATCGTGGTCGCGCCCGCGCGGATCACCGCCTCGCAGACGCGGCGCATATAGTCGCGCTCGGTTCGGATCGCGTCCTCGCAGGAAAACTCCACATCGTCCGTATAGTGCCGGGCCAGCTCCACGCCCGCCACGGCGCGCCGGACGATCTCGTCCTTGTCCATTTTCAGCTTGAACTCGCGGTGGAGTGGGGAGGTCGCGATGAAGGTATGGATGCGGCCCGAGCCATTTCCCTTTTGGGCAGGCTTGATCGCTTCGCCCGACGCGCGGATGTCGCCCTCATTGCAGCGGGCCAGCGAACAGACGGTCACGTCCGTGACGGCTTCCGCGATGGCCCGGATACCCTCGAAGTCGCCTGGCGACGCGGCCGCGAAGCCCGCCTCGATCACGTCCACGCGCAGCCCCTCCAACGCTTCCGCCATGGCGAGCTTCTGGCCGGATGACATGGAGAAGCCGGGGGCCTGCTCGCCGTCGCGCAGGGTGGTGTCGAAGATTTTGACGGTGGGGGTCATGTCGCTTTTCCGCTGATGATCGCGACAAACGCTCCCGCGACGGTTCCAATTATGGCGGAAAGGAAAACTGCGTCCTGAAGGTTTGAAGGTGTGAACGGAATAATCGCAAACCCGGAGACTAAGCCGAAAAGCCCAGGGATAATATCACGTCGCCCTCCGATTACTGTCGGGTCTTTGACGGTGAACTGGCTTTTTCTGATAATCGCGAGCACGAGCGTGACACCAAGAGCCAAGTAACATGCGAACAACGTGTATGCCATCACGCCCGCTCCGCCCGCTTGCGCCGCCCGACCTTCTCGGCGCTCACCACATTGTAGAGCCGCTCCAACTGGCGGCACAGAATGTCCAGATTGCGCGGTCCGCCAATGTCCTCGATCCGCACCAGCAGGTCGAAATCGCCGTCCACGCGCTGGGTGCAATGCACGTCGCGATAGTCGTAGCCCCGCCGCTCGATCGTCCCCAGCGCCCGGATCAGCGTGCCGGAAACGTCGTGCAGTACGACCTTGAGCGTGCCGGACACGCCGGAGGGTTCGAAGGTCTTGTCGCGTTGGAGTTGGGTCACGATTCTCCCCTCCTTCCGCTCATCCCAGCGAAAGCTGGGATCCACCCGACGGCCCTGCCTTGGGCTCTGTCTGGATCCCGGCTTTCGCCGGGATGAGCGGAGTGAAAAAACTGTTCCATCCTACCGCTCCATCATGTCCGCATTGGACCGCCCAGGCGGGACGAGCGGCCAGACGTTCTCGTTCGGATCGATCTTGACGTGCATGAGGACCGGGCCCTCGGTCGCCAGCAGGCGGTCAATGCCCGCGTCCACCTCGTCGGCGGTGCGCACGAGAAAGCTCTCGATGCGAAAGGCTTCGCCGACCTTGGTGAACTCCGGATTGTCGTCCAGGTTCACCTCGCTGAAATTGCGGTCGAAGAAGACTTCCTGCCACTGCCGCACCATGCCGAGCGCGGAGTTGTCGAGCAGCACGATCTTCAACGGGATGCCGTAGCGGTGCAGCGTCTGTAGCTCCTGAATGTTCATCATGATGGAGCCGTCGCCGCTGACCGTGATGACGGTGCGGTCCGGCGCGCCGAGCTTCGCGCCCAGTCCGGCGGGCAGGCCGAAGCCCATCGTGCCGAGGCCGCCGCTCGTGATATGGTCCTTCGGGTCGTCGAAATAGCAGTGCTGCGCCACCCACATCTGGTGCTGGCCGACGTCGCAGGCGATGATGGCGCTCTCGGGCGCGCGGCGCGACAGATCATGCAGCAGTTTGGGGGCGTAGACGCCGGGCGCGGCGTTGGCCTGCGCGCCGTCATAGTCCCATTCGTGCATGGCGCGGCGGGAAAAGCAGAGCTCCCGCCACGGCTCGATCTGCGCTTTCTCATAAGGCTCGTCGCGGAACGGATCGAGTGCGGAGAGATTTTTCTTCAGGCTCCCGTCGAGGAACACGTCGGTCGCGCGCAGCTTGGAGTTCTCCGCCACGTCTATGTCCATGTGGATCACCTTGGCCCCTGGCGCGAACGTGTCGAGCTTGCCGGTCGCCCGGTCGTCGAACCGCGCGCCCGCCACGATTAGCAAATCGCATTCCTGAACGGCATAATTCGCCGCCTTCAGCCCGTGCATGCCGAGCATGCCCAGATAGTGCGGATGGTCCGACGGCAGGGAGCCGAGGCCCTTCAGTGTCGAGACGACCGGTATTTCCGTGCGCTCCACCAGCTCGCGCAATTCCTTGACACCGTCGCCCTGCGCGATGCCGCCGCCGATATAGAAAAGCGGCTTCTCCGCTGCCCGGATCAGCGCTTCGGCGCGCGCGATGTTCTCGCTCGTGCCCATTTCCGGCTTCACCTTGGGATAGGGCCGCCAGCGGTGGCGCTCCGTCGTGACCGCATTGGCGACGTCCTTGGGCAGGTCGATCAGCACCGGGCCGGGGCGGCCTTCGGCGGCGATGAAATAGGCCTCGCTGACCATGCCGGGAATGTCGGCCGGATCGCGGGCGATGTAGCTGTGCTTGACGATGGGCATGGTGATGCCGACGATGTCGACCTCCTGGAACGCGTCCGTGCCCATCAGGTCGGATGGCACCTGGCCCGTGATGAAGACGACCGGAACGCTGTCCAGATAGGCGTCGGCGATGGCCGTGACGAGGTTGGTCGCGCCCGGACCCGAAGTCGCCAGCACCGTGCCCGTCTTGCCCGTCGCCCGCGCATAGCCGATCCCCGCCATGCCGCAGCCCTGCTCGTGGCGGCACAGGATGTGGGTCAGGGAGGTCCTGGGCAGCACGTCGTAGACGGGCATGATCGCCCCGCCCGGATAGCCGAAGATGATGTCCACGCCTTCGCGTTCGATGGCTTCGAGCAGAAGCTGCGCGCCGGATTTGGGATCGCGGTCGGAATAGACCTCGGTGGCCTGCTTTTCGAATTTGGTGGCGGTGGTCATTGGATGGACTCGCTTTGCGAGGCTTGTTGGATTGACACCCCCCACCGCCCCTTCGGGGCACCTCCCCCTGCTCGGGGGAGGGATCGCGTCATGCTGTCTTTATCCCTTCCCCGAGCAGGGGAAGGTGGCCACAGCACCGCGCAAGCGCGTGCTCGTGGTCGGAAGGGGGTGTCCGAAAAATATGTCGCGCGCAGCGCGCCCATCTAGTTCACGTCCTTGTCGACGATCTTGTTCGCCGCGATCCACGGCATCAAATCCCGCAGCTTCCCGCCCACCTGCTCTATGGAATGGGCTTCCATGTTCCGTCGCCGCGCCGTCATGCTCGGATAGCCCATCGCGCCTTCGAGAATGAATTCCTTGGCGTAGCTGCCATCCTGAATGTCCTTCAGGCACTGACGCATCGCCTCACGCGAGCTGTCGTTCACGACCCGCTCGCCCGTCACATATTCCCCGAACTCCGCATTGTTGGAGATGGAATAGTTCATGTTGGCGATGCCGCCTTCATAGATCAGGTCCACGATCAGCTTGGTCTCGTGCAGGCATTCGAAATAGGCGAGTTCCGGCGGATAGCCCCCTTCGACCAGCGTCTCATACCCCATCTTGATCAGCTCCACGATGCCGCCACAGAGCACGGCCTGCTCGCCGAACAGGTCGGTTTCGGTTTCGTCCTTGAAAGTGGTGTGGATGATGGCGGTGCGTCCGCCGCCGATGGCTGACGCGTATGACTTGGCCGTCTCTAGCGCGGCTCCGCCGTTTGCATCCTGGGCCACCGCGATCAGGTCGGGAATGCCGCGCCCCTGCTCGAATTCGTTGCGCACCGTGTGGCCAGGAGCCTTGGGGGCGACCATGATGACGTCGAGGTCGCGCCGGGGCACGATCTGGCCGTAATGGATGGCGAAGCCGTGGCCGAAGGCCAGCGTCGCGCCGTCCTTGAGATTGGGCTCGATCTCGTCCCGGTAGATCTTGGCCTGCCACTCGTCCGGCGTCAGCACCATCACCACGTCCGCGCCGTCGACGGCCTCGGATGTGCTCAGGCTCTCCAGCCCGTCCGCGAGGACCTTCTTGTTGGTGGCGGATTTGGGCTTCAACCCGACGACGACGTCCACGCCGCTATCCTTCAGGTTCAGCGCGTGGGCGCGGCCTTGGCTGCCATAGCCGATGACCGCGACGCGCTTGGACTTGATGATGTCGAGGTCGCAGTCGGCGTCGTAGAAGATGGTGATGCTCATGGGTGGGGTGTCCTAACAATTTTGAATTCCGCTCATCCCAGCGAAAGCTGGGATCCAGACATTGGGTGCGGCGGAAGGCTTTGGGTGGGTCCCAGCTTTCGCTGGGATGAGCGGAGTGAAAAAGGCTGGGATCATGCCCCGCCCCCGAACGGAAAGCTCGTCACCGCGCCCTTGGACGCGCTGCCGACGAGGGCGGCGAACTT
>JBATXP010000225.1:0-1814 GCA_049673465.1 Litorimonas sp. | reverse complement strand
GTCGGACGGCGACGCCGTGGTCGCACTGCCCGGTCAGGCGGCCGACGCGCTGGGCGGGCCGGTCGAGATCCTGATCGCCAATGCGGGCATCACGCGCGACGGGCTGCTGATGCGCATGAAGCAGCAGGATTTCGACGACGTCATCAAGATCAATCTCGAAAGCTATTTCCGCCTCGCCAAGGCGTGCTTGCGTCCGATGATGAAGGCGCGCGGCGGCCGCATCATCGGCATCACCTCGGTCGTCGGCGTGACGGGCAATCCCGGACAGACCAACTATGCCGCATCCAAGGCCGGCATGATCGGTTTTTCCAAGGCACTGGCGCAGGAAGTCGCGTCGCGCGGCATCACGGTGAACTGCATCGCGCCGGGCTTCATCGCCTCGCCCATGACGGACGAACTGAACGACGCACAACGAGACGCGACACTGGCCCGCATCCCGGCGGGAGCGCTGGGCACGGGCGAGGACATCGCCAATGCGGCGCTCTACCTGGCCAGCGACGAGGCGGGCTATGTGACGGGACAAACGCTGCACGTGAATGGTGGGATGGCCATGGTATAATCCAGCCCCACAGGTTTGCGTCCCGCGTGCGGGTCTAAGATTGCCAACGGCAATCGTCGCAAACCTCGCCGCAGGCGTCCGTCCCAAAGGACGGAATGGGGAACCATCGGCGCAAGCCCATGCGGATGAGAAGGTCTGCCTTCCGGCAGGCTTTTCATCTCAGTCTCCCCCTCCGACCTCACTTCGTTCGGCCACCTCCCCCTGTCCGGGGGAGGAACTCGGAAGACGCCCGGCCCCGACCCACGCTCCCAAATCCCTCTGACTTATCCCCTCCCAAAGGCTAGCGCCCCGCAAACCCCTATGCTACCTGCGGGCGGGCAAAAAACCCGGCTAGGGTTGTATATCAAGGGACTAGCCCCAAACTAGCCACAGGAAACGGCCGGAATAGACCGGCGCCGAACAAGGAAAACCTATGTCTGACGTAATGGCTCGCGTGAAGAAGATGGTCGTAGAGCATCTCGACGTGGAAGAAGAAAAAGTCACGGACAACGCGCATTTCATCGACGATCTCGGTGCCGACAGCCTCGACAATGTCGAACTGGTCATGGCGTTCGAGGAAGAGTTCGACATCGAGATTCCGGACGATGCCGCCGAGCACATCCAGACGGTCGGCGACGCCGTGAAGTTCATCTCCGAGAAAGTCGGCTAAGGTCCTTTCATGAGCAAGAGACGGGTTGTCGTTACGGGCTTGGGCCTCGTCACTCCCGTCGGATGCGGGGTCGAACCCGCATGGCAGAACATCCTTGCGGGGCGCTCCGGCGCCCGCAAGATCGAAAGTTTCGATGTCTCCGACATCGCCTGCAAGATCGCCGCGCAAGTGCCGCGCAAGAGCGAATTTCCAGACCGCGCCGACGCCTTCGATCCCGACACCGTCATGAGCGCGCGCGATGCCAAGCGCATCGACGATTTCATTCTCTATTCCATCGCCGCCGCCGACCAGGCGCTGGCCGATGCCGACTGGTCTCCCAAGGATCTGGACGAGACCGCCCAGCACCGGACGGGCGTCATGCTCGGCTCCGGGATCGGCGGGTTGCAGACCACGTACGACGCCTCGATCACCCTGCACGAAAAGGGTCCTCGCCGCCTCTCGCCCTTCGTCATTCCGGCCATGCTGATCAATCTTGCCTCGGGCCAGACCTCCATCCGCCACGGGCTGAAAGGCCCCAACCACGCCGTGGTCACGGCCTGCGCGACCGGCGCGCACGCCATCGGCGATGCGGGCCGGCTGATCGCGCACGGCGATGCGGACGTGATG
>JBATXP010000224.1:0-4166 GCA_049673465.1 Litorimonas sp. | reverse complement strand
GGACACGGCCCGCGCGCTGTCCGGGCGCATGGGCAAGATGGGCGCGGGCGGCGGGGGCGTGATCCGCCTCGAGGTCGCCGGAACGAAGGATTTCTACCTCCGCCAGAAACAAGAGATGGTCGGGACGGCGGTCGAAGTCACGGAGGCCCGCGCTCCGGCCCATGCGCAATCCGTCGTCTCCCGCGCCGCCACCGGCACGCGCAAGCGCCAGGAACGGGCGCTCTAGCATGGTCCTGACACTGCCGGACTGGGTTCATCCTAACGTCTCGGAGCCTGCGCTGCTGGACTATGGTTTCTGGTCCAAGCCCGCGCTGGGCGGCAAGCACACGCGCACCAACCGCCCCGGCAACCGATTCGCCGTCGAGTTCGGCTTCCCGTCTGTCCCGTCCGATATCCACGGCGCGCAACTCAAGAGCCGGATCATCGCCGCCAAGACCGAGCCGCTGCGCCTGCCCGTCATCCAGGGTGCCCTCCCGTTGACCGCCACGGGCGAACCCGTGGTGAACGGTATCAGCGTCACGGGCACGACCATTCCCATGCGGGGCTTCCACCCCAACACAGTCATCAGGGAGGGCCGCCTGTTCACGGTGGAGCGCGGCGACGACGCCTGCCTGCATATGGTCCGGCACGAGGTCATCGCGGACGCGAACGGCAATGCGAGCGTGACGATCCATCCGCCCCTGCGCGTCATCCTGGACGACGGCGACCGCTGCGAGTTCAGCGCGCCCTACATGGTCGGCATCATCGAGGGCGAGCGGATCGGCTGGCGCGACCGTCTCGACCGCCTGCTGGACGTGGACGGTTTCACGCTGGTGGAGGAGACATGAGCTTCGGGGTGCACAACCTGACACTTTGCGCACTGCTGCGCATCGACGTACCGGGCTATCCGATCCGGCTGAGCGAGGGCGGAGAGGTCGATTACGCGGGCGAGCGCTACACGCCTGCCGATCCCGTGTTCGGCAACATCACCGCGTTCGAGGATTTGGCATCGGGCGAGGCGGACGAGGCCCCGGCGTTCGAGGTGACGTGGGGCATCCGCGACATCGCCGCCGCCGTGGCCCTGTCGCAGCCTACCATACAGCGTTCGTTCGCGGACTGGCGCATTATCGGGCTGGACACGGACACGGGAGCGCAGGTCGCGGAGCAGCGTTTGTTCACGGGCTATGTGGACCGCACGGAGCTGTCCGGCGACGACCGACGGTTAGAGTTGGTCATGGGCTTCGCGACCGACGTGGACCGCCTGCTGAACACGGACAAGGGCAACCGTCTCAACCGCGCCTTCCACCGCTCGGTCTGGCCGGGGGAGACCGGGCTGGACTTCATGACGGGCACGACCAACCAGGTCGGTTGGGGCGACGAGACGCGCCGGGGTGGCTTCGGGGGCGGGGGTTTCGGCGGAGGCGGGGGCGGCGGCTTCCTGGCCGGGGTTTCGCGGTTCTGATGAACACGCAGTTCCGGGCCGAGACGGTCGATCGCATCCTGAAGGAGTATCGTGGGCGCGAGTTCGCGTGGGGCAGGGCGGACTGCGTGCGCGCGGCGCGCCGTCTGCTGGTCGCGCTGGGCGCGAAGGGCCTGCCCCGCATGACCGACATCCGCTATTCCAGCGAGCGCACGGCCCTCCGGCGGTTGAAGGAGCAAGGCCACGACAGCCTGGAAAGCCTCTTGTCCACCTACTGCACCGAGATCCCCGTCGCGTGGGCTTTACCCGGTGATCTGGGCACGATCCGGGGGGATAGCTCTCTGTCCGCGATCACGGTCTGCGCAGGCCCGGCTTGGCTCGGATGGACGGCGGAAAGCCCGGACTTTTCCGTGCTCACCCTGACGCCGGAGCGAGTGTTCCGGCTAGCGGAGACCGACAAGGAGCGCGCCTACACGCAGGCCATGCGGGAGGCGGCCCGTGTCTAAGGTGTTCGCGGGCCTCGCCAAGGTCAACGGCATCGCGGCTAGCGTGCTGCAATTCATCCCCGGCGGGCAGCCCTTCGCCGCCCTCGCCGCCGCGTCGGCCTCGATCTACGGGGGGCTGGCGCAGCTCACCGCCAAACCGCCGCGTCCGCCCGCGCAAGTCGAGGACATTCTACTTGGCGGGGACCAGCCCATGCCGTTCGCGGTCGGGCGGTGCTTCATTCCGGGTAACCTCGTCCATGCCGAGGCGCATGGGCGCGAACGGGAGGACGTGCCCAACCCGTGGCGGACGGACACCATCGTCCTGACGGGCGCAGGTCCGGTCGTGTCCATCGACGCGCTCTACGCCAACAAGAGCGTCGTCAGCTTCGGGCAGGACGGCTGGGAGAACGGCTATTACGGCAAGTATATGCGTGGGGACACGCAGCTGGGCGCGACCCCCGAAACGACCGCGCTTGACTGGACGGCGCTGGACAGCGGAGCCCCGCCCTCATTCCGGGAGTGGTCGTCGTCGCGCCGCCTGTCGGGCTTCGCGGCCATGCAGTTCGGAATGCTGCTGGACGCGGAGGAAACGCATTTCCGCTCCGGTCCGCCCAAGTTCGGCGCAGTCGGGCGATGGACGCGCCACTACGACCCGCGCCTCGACAGCACCTATCCGGGCGGGTCCGGCCCGCACCGGTTGGGCGACGAGTCCACCTACGACTACTCGGTGAACGGCGTGATCCAGGCGCTGACCTACCTATACGGCCGCTACCAGAACGGCAAGCTCGTGCTGGGCGGCGGGTTGCCCGTCACCGCCATCGACGTGCCGTCCTTCGTCGCCGCCGCCAATGTCGCGGACGCCAACAACTGGCGCTGCAACGGGCTGATGTTCGAGAACGGCGAAGACGGCGAGATCTGGAACAACGTCAAGCTGATGCTGCAAACGGCGGGGGCTTGGCCGACCAACGATGGCGGGGTCGTGCGCTGCCTGCAACGCCGCCCGGTGGTCACGCTGGACACGATCACCAAGGCCGACCTGACGGGGGCCTACGACCTGTGCGGCATGAAGTCCGTCAAGGACGGGTTCAACACGGTCATCCCGACCATCGTGTCGGAAAGCAACGAGTGGTCCGAAGTGCCGATCGACGCGGTGGGCGTGCCGACGTTGGTGGCGAGCCAGGGCGAGGTGCGGTCCAAGTCGCGGTCCTATAAGCTGGTCACGGACCCGTCACAGGCATCCGCGCTGGCGACCCTCGACATCTATGACAGCGTGGAGCTCGACCCGATCCAGCTGACGCTATCGCGGCGCTTGATCGGCTTCGAGGTCGGGTCGGGCTTCGACGTGCAACTCCCTGAAATCGGGCTGGTCGGCACGTTCGTCATGTTGTCCAAGAAGATCGACCTCGCTACCGGCAACGTGGTCGTGGGCCTAAAATCCGACACGACCGAAAAACACGCCTTCGCGCTGGGCCAGACCAACGTGGCCCCGCCTCAACCGACATTGGTGACCAACGTGGAGCTGGACCGCGCGGCGCGCGAATTGCTGATCGGCCCGCTGCGGTCTTCCTCTATCCAGAACAGCGCCGTCTCCGACCTCGATAGCCCAATCACAATCGCGGAAGAGACCGACGGAAGCTGGACGGCCAGTGTTCCGCAGCACAAGCGGAATTACGCCAACCCTGAGACCTTCCCGTCCGTCACGGTCAACGCAACCACCGTGACGGGCCTGTCCGCGAGTACCCGCTACCACCTCTACTACGACGACCGATGGATGGGCGGTGGAGATGTGGCGATGACGGCCACGACGAATCTCGCGGAAGCCGTGATTTCTCCCGCCAACCCATACCGCCACCGCGTCGCCGTCATTCGGACAGCCGGGGCTGGCGAGACAGCTGACCCGCCACAACCCACAGCCCCGCCCGGCACCGACGACGAGGACGGTTTCTGGGATGGCCAAACGAAATTCCCGGAGCCGTAAGATGACCCGACCCGTGAACCCCGCCACCGACACCCCGCGCATCGACATCGAGATCAATCGCCGCGACGCGCTAGAGGTCTCGATCTACTTCGCCGGGACGCTGCCAAGCGGCCTTTCATGCGAGGTCCGCCGTACGCCAGACGAACCCGGCGCGGCGCTTGCCAGTCCGTCCGTCGCTACGACCACCACGACCGCCACCTATGACGGGTGGATTGTGGCGGAAGTGCTGACGGAGGCAGACATTCTCACCGGGCTGTCCGGTTCGAGCGACCTCACTCTGTCCAAGTTGACCCTGACCCTGCCG
>JBATXP010000223.1:0-3736 GCA_049673465.1 Litorimonas sp. | reverse complement strand
GTTTCGACCTCGCCGTGCATCAGCTTGCGCGCGGCTTCGGCCACGAGGGTCTGTGGCGACTGGCCGCCGACGCGGCTGTAGACGTGTTTCCCTGCGCTCGCCCCGGCTCGCGCGCAGACGCTGGCGGGAAAATTGTTCGACCCGCCGAACGGGTTGGGAAAGGTCGGACCGCTATCGCCGAACAGGCGGACGCCGAAGCAGAGGTCGAGCGCGCGGTCGGACAGTCCCGCATCCGCGAACGCCCGGTCCAGCGCCTCGCCCGCCAGATCGGCGGGCCCGAAGGCGCGGACCAGATCGTCCGGCACGGGCCGCATGGCCTGTCCGGCGCCGATGATGACGGGAAGTCGGTCGAGAGCTGTCATGGGCGCGCGACTATCAGAGCGGATCGCCGCGTAAAGAATGCGCGCCTATTCAGCAGGGACGAGATCACCGTCCGTATCGTCTGCCTCCTCGCAAGTGTCGGCCTCGCCGTCGCGGGCCTTCTTGCAGTGATGCTCCAGCCAACGCACGGCGTACCAGCCGACGACCAGGCCGGAGACGACGTTGGCGACCGCGATGCCGCCGTAGAGGCCCGCCGGGGCGTCCGCCATCCGCGCACCGACCCAGGCCAAGGGCAGGAACAGCACCAGCGAGCGCACCACATTGTAGCCGAGCGCGCGCCTGGCTTCGTCGATGCCGTTGAAGGCGGCGGCCGCGCAGATCACCATACCGTAGCCGAACAGCGAAAACGGCACGATGCGGAGGTAGCTCCCCGCCTCTTCCGGAATGCCGCCGTCGGAATTGAACAGTGCCGCCAGCGGCTCGCCGAACATCCACAGCAGCGCGGCCACGACCACGGCCCAGCCGACGCACATCCAGTAGGAGATCTTGAGCGAGTCCACGATCCGGTCCGGCTTGCCCGCGCCCCAGTTCTGCCCGGCGATGGGCGACAGGGCGGAAGACAGCGCCAGCAGCGGGATGGTCGCGATCAGCTCCACCTGCGTCGCCACGCCGAAGGCGGCGACCTTGCTCTGGCCGAAGGTGGCGATGATGGCGGTGATCACCGTCAAGGTGAAGGGGTGGACCATGTTGCCGAAGCTGGCGGGCACGGCGACCTTGGCGGCCGCCCACCAGGAAGGCATCATGTCGCTCAGCTTGGGTAGTTTCCATTCCACCAGCCCTGCCTTCCACGTCACCATCCAGAGCCCGGCCGCGACCGTGAGAACCTGCGCGATCAGCGTCCCGGCGGCCGCGCCCTCTATGCCGAGTTCCGGAAACGGGCCGACCCCGAAGACGAGCAGGCCCGTAATGGCGATGTTGAAGACCGATCCCGCCGTCATGACGATGGACGGCCAGACGCTGTTTCCGGTCGCGCGCACGATGAAGTCGCACATCATGGCGACCGAGAGGAACGGCACCGCCATGAACCAGATTCGCATATAGGTCAGGATGTGCTCCAGCGTGGCCTCGTCCGCGCCGAGGAGCTTGAACAGCGGCCCCGCGATCAGGAAGCCGAGCAGCGCGACCGCCCCGGTGACGAGGATGCCGAGCAGCAGCGTATGCAGGGACAAAAGCCGAGCGTGATCGCGGTCATCCTCCCCGATGGCGCGGGACACGACGGAGGCCGCCGCCGCCGACAGGCCGAGCGACAGGCCGCTGACCACGGTCGTGACCGGAAAGGCGAAGGACAGGGCGGCGAGCTGTTCCTGGCCGAGCTGGCCGACATAGAGCGTGTCCACCATGGTCACGCTCATCACGGCCATGATGCCGAAGATCATCGGCCCGGCCATGACGAGGATCGCCTTGAGGACGGAGCCTTCGTCCAACTCGTTCTCGGCGTCGAGTTCGGTCTCGGCGTCGGTCGCCTGTTCTGGTTGCGCGTCGTCGGACATGGGATCGCCTGCTGGTGATCCGGTCCAACGTGTTGGGGACTGGGCCGTTCCTCCCGCCCTACTCCGCCGCCTTCGCCTCTTGCTCCCCGTCATCGAAGATGGCTTCGATGGGTTCGCCGAACAGCCGCGCGATTCGGAATGCCAGCGGCAGGCTAGGGTCGTAGCGACCCGTCTCGATGGCATTGACGCTCTGCCGGGAGATGTTCAGCCGGTCGCCGAGCACGGCCTGCGACCAGCCGCGTTCGGCACGTAGATCCTTCAATCGGTTTTCCACGTCACCCTCCCTTTCTATACGCACCGCCGAAACCCGATAGCGCCTGCCAGACCGAACAGGGCGAAGAAGGTCGGGAACAGCCAGAAGACCGGCAGCCGGGGCAGGTCTTCGTTGAAAAGTTCCACCAGACCCCAACTTCCGGACAGGGCGAGCACGCCGAAGAGAGCGACCATCATCGACTGAATGCTGTAGTGGCGAGCGACCTCGTCGACCTCGGCGATGTATCGCCACACCGCGGCAAGCATCATCAGAACGAAGGCCGCTGGGACCAAAGCCACGAGGATCGTGATGGGCGTGATGGGATCGCCCGAGTCGATGAAGTATGATGCGCCGAAGACCGAGCCGACATAGCCGAAGGATGCGCCGAGCATGCGTCCTAGATAGCGTTTGTGAGCTTGCTTCGGGGTCAGGTTAGAGTGGGTCATGATGGGTCTCCTTTGTGGGTGATTGAAAAGCTTAGCGGGCGAGAGCGGCTTCGAGCGCGTCCAGGAACGCGTCGGGCTGGTCGTCCATGATGAAGTGGAAGCTGCCGTCGATGCGCCGCAGCTCGGCGTTCGGCAGGTCGGCATAGGCGTTCCGGTAAAGCGCGTCCGCCCGCTCCACGGGAACGCCCATGGCCGGGTCGTGAGCGTAGAGCACGATGACGGGTACGTCGATGTCCGGCAGGTCGGGGCGCAGATCGGTGGTCATGATGTCGAGCAGGGCGTCCGCCACGACATTCCTGTCCGAGGTCCGGCCCCAGTCGGCGATGCGGGCGCGGTCGTCCGGCGATTTGGCGAACAGGGCTGCGCTCTGCGACTGCCCGGCGTCATACGCTTCCTTGGGCATCTGGCGCATCCGGTTCGTCATGGCTTCGGCCTGCGGGCGCACGGCGTCCACCGTGGCGTTCGGGTCGAAGACGAGGGGGTAGAAGGGCAGGCTGTCCACGACCACCACGCCGTCCACCCGCTCCGGATGGTCGCGCGCGACGTGGAGCGCCGCGAACCCGCCCATGGAATGGCCGACGAGGACGGGAGCCTCCAGCATGGCGGCATATGTGGCGAGGTCGTCGGCCAGCCCGGCCACGACGCCGTCTCTCGCTTCGCCGGTTTCTGCCCCGGCAAAGCCTGCCACCTGCGCGACATGGAGCGTGTAGCGGTTCGAGAGCGCCGCGACCGTGCCGTCCCAAACGTCTGCCGAGCTGGCGAGACCCGGCAGGAGAACCACGTCGGGTCCGGAGCCGACGACGTCTACCGTGAGCCAGCCCTGGTTGACGGTCTCCACAGTCGACGCGGTCCGCGCCGGCACCTCCACCGCGGTCGGCGTCTGCGTGGGACCGGCCGCACCGCAGGCGGAGATCAGCAAGGCGCTAGAAAACAGAAATGAGAGACGCATGATCGAGTCCAACTTTGTCAAGTAAGCTTGACCTAGACAAGCTCGCTTTACATGTCAAGCACGCTTTCCAAGTTTTCTGCAAGCGACCTTCCGCTCCGTGCCGTCCGCCGCTATCGTCGGCCCATGAGACATCTCACCCGAGAGCAGATCGACCGGGCGGAAGCCGCCGGGATCGTCCCGCCCAGACAGGCGCGTGCCTTGCGGGCGGAGCTGGCGG
>JBATXP010000222.1:0-1836 GCA_049673465.1 Litorimonas sp. | reverse complement strand
GTCTCGTCGGCAAAGGCGGCGGCGACCCTCTCGCCCGCCGGTTCGACCCGCCCCGCCACAGCGCAACCCGTCCAGTCGAGAAGGAGCATAGCCGCGCGAGCGCGGTCGGCGTCCACGATGGGACGGTCCAGAAACACGGCCAGCGACTGGGTGACGGTGGGCATCAGGGTGTTTGGCGAAAGCGGATGCGCGCGCCGTCCGGCGACGCGACGACCGCGTCGTCCGAAACGTCGAGGCCTCGCCCGGTCAGTCGCGCGACGACGGCATCGAGGTTCGCGACCGAATAGGTCGCTTCCGTCAGGCCGACGCTACCCGTGTCGCAAGTCGCTGAAAAATCTCGCCCCGTCAGACCGGCTTCCGCGCCCATCACCTCGATCATCTCGAAGCGCCCCGTTTCCATGCCCTCGACGGGCGACACGATGGAGGCGCGGTAGGGCACAGTCGTGGTCAGTTCGACCGGAATGCCGAGCGGCATGATTTCGGGCTCGTCCGACAGGTAGGGCTCGCCGTGATACCAAGTCGCAAAGCCGAGCTCTTCGGTGAAGAAGCGGTAGGTCGCGTCCCGGTCGCTCGCCATCTGCATGATGTTGAAGGGCACGCCAAAACGCTCGAACGCGGGATAGTCCTCCGGCAGCGGGGTGGTCAGCCGTTCGTAGAGCTGCACCTGCGCGCCCGTCTCCTGATGAGTGAGGACCACGACGTTCAGTTTGGAGGGCCCGAACTCCAGATAGGCGACGGGGGTCTTGGGCCGCCAGCCCAGCGGTTCGGCGTCGCGCACGATGGCAGGGACGTCCACCGCCCGCATCATCAGCGACCAGTAGCAGCCCGGTTCCCAGCTTTGCGCGTCCGGCGGGCGAGCCTGCGGCGCGCCGGGCGGCATCTGGTCCAACACGATTCGCGCCCCTTCCCCGCCGCGCTGCAACGCCATCACGGCTTCGTCGGCATAGGTCACGTCGTAGCCGCCGATCTCGGTGAAGAGCCGGGCGAAGTCGGCATTGTCGTAGGTGCCGATGCGAACGGAGTCCCACGCTTGAGTGACGACAGGGGTGGCCGAAACGGCGACGGGTTCCGGCGGCGGGGCGGGGAGCGTTTCGGGTTGGGTGGAGCAGCCCACCAAGGCGAAGGATGCCAGACCCAACAAAAGCCCGTCCCCGGCATTCATTGCCGGGGTCTGTTCCCGACAACGCTCACAAGACGAAGGGTCGTTTTCACCCTCCCCTTGTGAACAAAGCCCGGGCAGACCCCGGCAATGAATGCCGGGGACGAAGTTTTTCAATACACCCACGGTCGCTCCCTCCGGTCCTTCGCCAACCACGCCTCGATCGCCGCCCGCTCCTGCATCGTTTCCGCGATCGGGTCCAACCCTTCGAGGAGCCGTCGCTTCGCACCGGCGTCGATCTCGAAGCGCTCTCCGCTGATCGTCTGCGCGGGTAGGTCGATCTCCACCTTGAGCGGGAGGCGGTCGATGGCCTCGCCGGGAAGCTGGATCGGGAGCAGGCCGTTGGCGAGGAGGTTGCCGTGGAAGATCTCGCCGAAGCTTTCGGCCACGACCGCGCGGATGCCGTAATCCTTGAGCGCCCAGACCGCATGCTCTCGCGAGCTGCCGCAGCCGAAATTCGACCCGCCGAGCAGGACGGTCGCACCTTGATATTCCGGCCGGTTCAGGACGAAGTCCGGGTTCGGCGTGCGGCCCTTCAGATAGCGCTGACCCGCGAACATCCCGTCCGCCAGACCCGTCTTGGAGACGGTCTTCATCTCCCGCGACGGGATGATCTGGTCCGTGTCGATATTGTCGCGGCGCAACGGCGCAGCGATGCCGGTATGGATGGTGAAGGG
>JBATXP010000221.1:0-1617 GCA_049673465.1 Litorimonas sp. | reverse complement strand
GAATAAAGTTAGGATTCCCATGGGGGCTGAACACACGGCGGACGACCACGACCATGACCATGATGAGGGCAAAGCCCACGGGTCGGGTGACGGCCACAATCATGACGACATAATCAGCCGCATTCTCGGTCCGCGCGCGGAGGTCATCTTCGCGGTTCTGGCGGGCATGTTCCTGCTCGTCGGCTGGCTCGGGCCCAAATTCGGTCTGGGCGAGCCCATCGCTTTTGGCGCTCTTCTGGCCGCCTATTTCTTCGGCGGCTATTACGCCTTGCGCGAAGCCCTGGGCAGCGTCTTTCAGGGCCGGTGCCAGATCGACTTCCTCATGTTGGTCGCGGCGCCCGGCGCGGCCATACTCGGCGAATGGGCGGAGGGCGCGTTTCTGCTCTTCCTCTTCGCCATCGGCCACGCTCTGGAAAACTTTGCCATGACACGCGCCCGCAACGCCATCACGGCTCTGGCTGATCTTGCTCCTGACGAAGCCCTTGTGCGCCGCGGCACGGAATCACTGATAGTACCAATCGACGAACTTATCATCGGCGACATCGTTGTAGTGAGGTCTAATGAACGCCTGCCAGCCGACGGTTTCGTCGTGCGCGGCGAGAGCGCCGTGAACCAGGCCCCGATCACGGGCGAGAGCGCACCCGTCGACAAGCAGCCCGTCTCCGATGCCGCGCTGGCCGCCGCCAATCCCGACACCGTGTCCAATGATAGCCGCGTCTTCGCCGGGTCCATCAACGGCGCGGGCAGCCTCGATATTCAGGTGACCCGTCTGGCGGGAGAGACCGCGCTCGCGCGCGTCGTGCAGATGGTCAGCGAGGCCGAAACACGGCAGTCCCCGACGCAGAGCTTCACTAAAAAGTTCGAGCGCGTCTTCGTGCCGTCCGTCATCGTGCTGGCCATTCTGGTCGCGCTATCCTTCCTCGTGCTGGACGAAACGCCGTCCGAGAGCTTCTACCGCGCCATGGCCGTGCTGGTCGCGGCGAGCCCGTGCGCGCTCGCGATCGCAACCCCGAGTGCCATTCTCTCCGGCGTGGCCCGAGCCGCGCGCGGCGGCGTTCTCATCAAGGGCGGCGCGCCTTTGGAGTCGCTCGGCAAGCTCGATGCCATAGCCTTCGACAAGACTGGAACCCTGACCGAAGGCGAACCGCGCCTGACCGACATACAGCCCTATGGCGGCGTGACGGAGGAAGAGCTCCTGCGTGTCAGCGCGGCCGTTGAAACTTTGTCCGATCACCCGCTCGCACAGGCCGTGGTGAGAGACGCGGCGGACCGTCTGCCGTCCATTCCTGATACGGCGTCCGGCTTCGGGAGCATTACGGGCCGCGGTGTCACGGCCGAATTCGAAGGACAGACTGTGCATATCGGCAAGGCCGCCCTCTTCTCGGAAGTGTCGGGATTGCCTCTGCCCAAGGACTTGCGGGCGAGCGTCGAGCGTCTGTCGGAAAATGGACGCACGACCATGATCGTGCGGCAAGGTGACCGCTATCTGGGTGCCATCGGTCTTATGGACACGCCTCGGGAAGCGTCAAAGCCCGTCATCGCGAAACTGCGCGAGCTGGGCATCAAGCGGATGATGATGATTTCCGGCGACAACCAAAACGTCGCCGATGCCGTGGC
>JBATXP010000220.1:0-1754 GCA_049673465.1 Litorimonas sp. | reverse complement strand
ACCTCGAGGTCGCGCTACGGCTGCCGAACGGTGTGCACGTGGAGGGACGCGACGTGTTCGTCGACCTGCCGCTCGCCCCTTGGGAGGCCGCGCTCGGCGCGAAGATTGAGGTACAAGCGCCGGGCGGCGCGATAGAATTGACCGTTCCGCACCACGTCCAGACCGGCCGAAAGCTGCGCCTGAAGGGCCGCGGCATTCCGGGGCACCCGGCGGGGCATCTCTACGCGGTGGTCAAGATCGTGATCCCGCCGGTCGAAAGCGCCCGCGCGCGGGAGTTGTACCGGGACCTCGCGCGCGAGCTCGTATATGACCCACGTGCTGGAACGGGAGGTTAAATCATGACCGGATCGCAGGAAATCGTGCCGTCTGGCGATGTCGTCGATCGGCTCACGCTGACCCAGCTCTGCCGTCTCTGCGGCAGCCATGCGGAATGGATCGTGGAGCTGGTGGAGGAAGGCATCCTGGAGCCCGAAGGCGCCACACGCAGCGCCTGGCGCTTCGAAACCGCCAGTGTGACGATCGTGAGAAAGGTCAACCGGTTGCAATCCGACCTTCGCGTGAACGTGCCGGGCGCGGCGGTGGTTCTTACGCTGGCAGCCGAGAACGCGCGCCTGAAGCGCAGGATCGCCCAGCTGGAGCGCGACCTGTCGGGACCGATCCCCATGCCCGACGACTGACGGCGCGACCCTTGACGGTCGTCAAGATCGGCGCGGAGCCGGGCGCCTAAGGTCGAGCCGATCACCCGACCGGGAGGGCTTGGGATGCGGACCGACACGTTGCCGAGGATGAACATGTCCACCGAGGAGACGGGTTGCTGCCCGCGCTTCGACCCGGAGGGGTGGGAGGGCCTCGTCCTGCGCTTCGAAGGGGCGCCCTTCGTGCGCGCCACGACCCGGAGCCTCCTGCACGTCCCGCTCGACATGGGATCGGTCTTCGACCGGGTGCAGAAGAACATCGCGGCGGCGGACGCGCAGGATCCCCACCGCTACCTGATCCTCAGCCGCGACCTGTCGGCGACGCGGGCAGAGCACTTCTTCGCGGTCACGCGGGACGTGCCAGGCGAGGAGATGACCGAGCTGACCGGCACGTTCCGCACCCGCGTCTTCGAAGGGCCCTACCGCAAGGCGAGGGCCTGGCACGACGAAATGGCCGTGCTGACCGACCCGGACGCGCCGGGCCGGACCTTCATGTTCTACACGACCTGCCCCCGCTGCGTCCGCCGCCTCGGCCGGAACTACGTCGTGGGCTTCGCCGAGGCCCCCTCTACCCCCGATTCAAGGAGTTACGAAAGATGGCCTCTTCCGAACTGGACGTCCTGATCCACGACCTCGAGACCCGGCACGACATGTACGTCGCCAACCTGGACGGCGCCGTGAACGCGCTGGCCGCGCTGCTGCCCGGGGCCGTCACGAAGGACCTGACGGCCGAGCGTCTCTCGACCACCGATGGGGTCATGCATGTCGCCGACGAGGCCTATCCGAACTGGTCGGTCAACATTCACGGCCGTGCCAATGAGACCGACGGGCATTGGCGCTGCACGCTCCGCCGCAGCGACAGCCGCGACAACGACTCTGTGATCGGCTCGGGTCGGGCGCCGGTGCTGTCCCAGGCGATCCTGGCCGCGGTGCTGCGCCTTGCGGCGCATCACCGGACGCACCCCGCTGAGGACTGAGCCCGGCTCATGGCCGTAGCGGAGATCCTCACGATCACGACCAACCCGGCGGTGGATCTGGCGGCCTCGGTCCCTCGGGTCG
>JBATXP010000219.1:0-2446 GCA_049673465.1 Litorimonas sp. | reverse complement strand
CCATGATGGGCGGCGTATCCGGATGCCGACGGTGATCGACGAGTACACCCGCGAATGCCTTGCGCTGCCCGTGGCACGGCGCCTGTCCTCCGAGGACGTCCTGGCCGTGCTGGCGGACCTCTTCGTCCAGCGCGGGCCGCCCGAGCACATCAGGTCCGACGATGGCCCGGACACGGCGACGGCCGTCCGCGACTGGCTCGGCCGCCCGGGCGTGAAGACGGCGTTCATCGAGCCCGCAAGCCCATGGGAGAACGGCTACGACGAGAGCTTCGACCGAAAGCTTCGCGACGAACTCTTCGACCGGGAGGTCTTCCACACCCTCGCCGAGGCTCGCGTGCCGATCGGCGCATGGCGCCGGCACTACGACACCGTGCGCCCTCATTCGGCGCTCGGATACCGGCCGCCTGTGCCCGAGACGATTGGCCCACCAACGACCGAAGCGCCATGGATGCCGTCCGGCTCCGCTACGCTCCGCCCCCCGTCACCCGTGGCGCAAAAGCAGCCCATGCCCTAACAGTCAAACCGGACCACCCGATGGGGGCCGGTCAATCGATCTTGTTGAATCTAGGGGGCGGCTTCGGTGCGCGCGTCCCTTCAGCCTCACCGGTACCTCTGGCCGGACTCGAACCGGCAAGCCCAAAGGCGGGGGATTTTGAATCCCCTGTGTCTACCAATTCCACCACAGAGGCGCCCGGCCAGTGCGCAATAACCCGCCGAGACTACGAACGCTACCCTTCTACTGTAGGAGTCGACCTTCCTACCGTAGGAATTGGCCCCTACGACTTCATGCGATCCAATTAGCGTTTTTCCACGGCGTACGTCGCAAGGTCGGCCTGATAGCGGCACTGTTGCACAAGGCATTCGACGGCCTGACTTCCTCTCTCCCATCTGATGTCAGCCGACGGGCTGCGTGATGGGGATGCCGAGGGTAGTGGCGCGGCCCCGGATAGCGATGCGGACCTAGAGCTCGGCGGTCTGCCTGTCGAAGTCGCGGGCGGCGAGCCTCCGACCGAGGAGCTTCATGCAGTTTGTCTTGGTCCGGGCGCGACTGCGTCGGTGGTAGCACTCCACCTTCGCCAGATCGTTCGGCCGACGCGTCCGATGGCGCGCAGGGCCTCGCTTCGCCCGGGGGCACCGGGACTGTCTTTCTTCCACGGCTTTGCGTTGCGCCTGGGCGGGAGCGAGCCTTGTCCGCCATTGGTCCGAAGACGATGGCGAGCGCGTCGGCGCCTCGGGACGCGATGGCGTCCCGGCAGGCGCGACCATCATAGGCGCCGTCCGCGGTCACCGAGGCGATCGGCGCGCCCTCGGGGATCTGCGCCAACAGGCTGGACAGCATTGGCGCATCGCCGACGCCGCTCCCGGTGATCTCTACGGCCCGGACCTCGAGCGTCGCCTCGTCCACGGCCAGATGGACCTTGCGCCACACGCGTCGCCGCGCCCCGCCATGCTTGCGCGCATGCCACTCGCCGATCCCGCGGACCTCGATGCCCGTGCTATCGACGAGTAGGTGCAGCGGCCCACCCGAGCCCCGGTAGGGGAGGTGCACGGCCAACGTCTTTTGACGTCGGCAGAGCGTCGAGAAATCCGGCACCGGCCAGTCGGGATCCGCGAGCTTCAGAAGGCTCATAACGAACCCGTCGTCTGCCTCAGTGGCAGGCTGAAGAGCACCTTGATTGTTAGGCATGCCTGGAACGACGCGACGCTGTAGATCGGCTGCGCGCCGTGCTTGCCAGACGGCGCCGCATGCCACGGCGTCGACAGGTCAAACAAGACGGTCAGCGATCCGCGCTCGCGCAGCGCGGCGTTGTAGGACGACCAGTTCAGGTTGCGGTAGCGGATGGGCGCAGGCTTGGACATGCCGATCAGCTATACCGCTGGACTCCCGATGTGAATCCCAAGCAGGCTTCATGCAACAACGCCCCTGATAGCTAAACGTGGTATGCCCCCCCATCCCAAAACGCTACCATCGCGTGAACTAATTCGCTTACGAGGCATCATTGCACGAACCTGGTTCGCCGACCATGTCGTTCGATGCGGAACTAGTCTGGTAGGTGACGCCCTCGGGCAAGCGTTGTCAGTAGCAGAGGGTCGACGATGCCCGATGGGGGCGTGCCGAACGATAAAGGCGAGCCGCGACGGGAGTGTTACGTCTGTGAGCATGTCGAGGCGGAGAGGCGCGTTTTACGCATGGTGAAGTTGGGTATCGACAGGACGACGGTGGAGGTTCTATCCGACGACGTCACCGACGGTGGCGTTCGCGATGCGCCGATGCTGCCCGCCCTGCTATGTCAGAAACCCTCAAACGAGCCATTCGCATCGTTCACGGTGGACAGCCGCTCGGATACCTGAGCCGCCCTGAGTTTCCCTGGGTCTGTTTGGTTTGGGTTCCGCGGCTTGCCGCTGCATGTCGATGTGCTCGCAGGAGGCCGCTTCGGCCTAGGCC
>JBATXP010000218.1:0-1787 GCA_049673465.1 Litorimonas sp. | reverse complement strand
CGGTCGATCATCCCTCTCCGCTCGTCGAGAGCGTCGCCATGGCGGCCGTTGCCCCGCCGGTGCCCACCGGGGCCCCCGAGTTGCCGCCGGGTCTCGTGACCAACGGCGAGCTATCCTCGGCGCAGCTCGAGACCTTCATCATGGCCGACGCCGCGCACGGCGTGGACCTGCCCGGCCTCTTCGACGTGAGCGACGACTGGACGGAGATCGAGCCGTCCGCGCCTGGTGCGGGGAATGCCTACCGTCAAGGCTACTTCCTTGGCGACGGGACCGGCGCCGGCAAGGGCCGCCAGGTGGCCGGGGTGATCCTCGCGGGTTGGCTTGCGGGCCGGACCCGCGCGGTCTGGATCAGCAAGTCGAAGACCCTGATCGAGGACGCGCGCCGCGACTGGTCGGATCTCGGCGGCGCGCCGACCGACATCGTCGCCCTGGATCGCTGGAAGCCCGACGAGGAGATCACGCTCGATCGCGGGATCCTCTTCGTGACCTATGCCACGCTGCGCTCGGTCGGGAAGACCGGCCGCTCGCGGCTCCAGCAGCTCGTGGACTGGTGCGGCGGCGACTACGAGGGCGTCATCGCCTTCGACGAGGCGCATGCCATGGCGAACGCGGCCGGGTCCACCGATGGGGGCCGCGGTGGGACCGCCCCTTCGCAGCAGGGCATCGCAGGACTGCGCCTGCAGATCGCCCTGCCCCGCGCCCGCGTCCTCTACGTCTCCGCCACCGGGGCGACGAACGTCTCGAACCTCGCCTACGCTACCCGTCTCGGCCTCTGGGGGCCGGGCGACGTCTATCCGTTCCCCACGCGCGAGGACTTCGTCGCGGCGATGGTGGCTGGCGGTGTGGCAGCCATGGAGGTGGTCGCGCGGGACCTGAAGGCGCTCGGCCTCTACACAGCTCGGGCCCTTAGCTTCGAAGGCGTCGAATACGACATCCTCGAACATCGTCTGAGCGAGAACGAGCGCGCGATCTACGATCGCTTCGCCCGCGCGTTCAAGGTGATCCACGGTAATCTTCAAGCGGCACTCGAAGCGACCGGCATCACAGATGAGGAATCCGGGGCGACGGCGGGCGCGGCGAAGGCGTCCGCCCTGTCGCGGTTCGAGAGCATGAAGCAGCGGTTCTTCGGCCACGTGCTGAACGGCTTCAAGGCGCGCACCCTCATCCGGGAGGTCGAAGCCGACCTCGCGGCCGGCTGGGCGCCCGTCATCCAGATCGTCTCGACGGGCGAGAGCCATCTCGATCGCGCCATCGAGGCGCTGGACGGGGACGATCTGACCGAGGCGCACCTGACGCCGAAGGAGGTGGTGATCCACTGGCTGAAGACTGCGTTCCCGGTGCAGGCCCATCAGCTCGTCGAGATCGACGGCGTGCTGGTCGCCGAACGCCTTACGGATGAGGATGGTCGCCCGGTGATCTCCCGCGAGGCCGAGGCCCTGCGGGACGCCGCGCTCATGGAGCTCTACACCGTGGCCCCGATCCCCTCCGTGCTCGACCAACTCGTCTGGCATTTTGGAGAAAAGCGTCTGGCCGAGGTCACGGGGCGGTCAAAGCGCACCATCCGCCTGCCATGCGGCGCGCTGAAGGTCGTGCCCCGCGCAGGATCGGCGAACTCAGCCGAGAGCGCCGCCTTCATGGCCGGCACCAAGCCCGTTCTGCTCTTCTCCGATGCCGGCGGGACCGGCCGGTCCTATCACGCCGCCCTCACGGCAAAGAACCAGGCCCGCCGGCGCCACTACCTTGTCGAGCCCGGCTGGCGGGCGGCCGAGGCGATCCAGGGGCTGGGG
>JBATXP010000217.1:0-5142 GCA_049673465.1 Litorimonas sp. | reverse complement strand
AGGGGGAGGGAAATCGAGGGCGGCCATAGGTGGGACTTTTCTCGCCTCCCTCCTCCTCGCCGCCTGCACCACATCCGAACCCGAAATCGACTGGTCCTTCGAGACCCCCGTCCGCGCCGACACGCCTGCGGGCGACCATCGCGGGGTGACCGGGACCGTGGAGCGTTTCACCGCCACGTCGGACCGGGTCACGACCCGCGACGTGGAGGTCTGGCTGCCATCCTCCTATGCGTCCCAGCCCGACCGCCGCTATCCCGTGCTCTACATGCATGACGGACAGAACCTGTTCGATCCAACGCAGTCCCAATATTCCGGCTGGGATTGGGGCGTGGACGAGGCGATGACGGCACTAGGGCTGGACGCCATCGTGGTCGGCGTACACAGCGACAGCGAGACGCGCGGGGACGATTATCTTCCCCAAAAAGCGGGTCTGGAGAACCCGGACGCCTTCCTCGACGAGATCGGCGAGCTGACGGCAGACAATTTGAACGCGGACGACTATCTTCGCTTCCTGGTGGAGGAGATCAAGCCCCGCATCGACTCCGAGTTTCGCACGAAGCCGGACTGCGCGAATACGAGCGTCATGGGGTCTTCCGCAGGCGCGCTGATCTCGCTCTACGCCATCAGCGAATATCCCGGCACATTCTGCCAGGCCGGCATGGTCTCCGCCCACTTCCCGCTCGGCAACGGCGCGCTGGTGGACTGGTTCGCAGACCACCTGCCCGACCCGGCCACTCATCGGCTCTATTTCGACTACGGGACGGAGACGCTGGACTATAATTACGAGCCTTACCAGGACCGCATGGACGTCGCCGTCGAGGCCGCGGGCTATGAGCGGGGCGTCAACTGGACCACCCGAAAGTATGAAGGCGACGACCATAGCGAGCGCGCCTGGCGCAATCGTGTCCACGTGCCACTTCAGTTCCTTCTGACAGGGGAGTCCGTCGAGGGCGGCGAGGAGCGATGATGCCGACCAAAACTTCGCTCAGGCCGACTTGATCGGCCTGCCCATCACCCCAGCCTAGAGTTCTGGGAGATGGGTTCGCCGATCAAGTCGGCGAAAGCGGAACAACCAGACAAGGGGACCCAAGTGAAACACATCCTGACCGCGGCGACCGCCCTCGCCCTCGCCGCCTGCACGACCGCTCCCGCGCCCGTCACCGACGGCCTTACCCCCCGGTCCTATGTCGAGCTAACCCACCCCGACTGGTCGCGTGATGCCGTGATCTACGAGGTCAATATCCGCCAGTATTCGGAGGCGGGCACGTTCGACGCGGTGCGCGAGGACTTGCCCCGACTGTCCGAACTGGGCGTGGATATTCTCTGGCTCATGCCCATCCATCCGATCGGGGAGGTCAACCGCAAGGGCACGCTGGGCTCCTACTATTCGGTGCGGGACTATTTCGGCGTCAATCCGGAGTTCGGCACCAAGGAAGATTTCCGGCGCCTGGTGGACGAAGCCCATGCCCAGGGTTTCCACGTGATCCTCGATTGGGTCGCCAACCACACGGCGTGGGACCACCCCTTCGCGACGGAGCATCCCGACTGGTACGAAAAGGACTGGAACGGCGACTTCCGCCCGACGCCCTGGTGGGACTGGTCGGACATCATCGACCTGGACTTCAGCCAGCCCGGCGTGCGGCGGCACATGAGCGACGCCATGGCCTACTGGGTGGAGGAGTTCGGCGTGGACGGCTTCCGCGCCGACGTGGCGGGCTATGTCCCGCTGGACTTCTGGGAAGGCGTGCGGGCGCGATTGGACGCAATCCGGCCCGTTTTCATGCTGGCCGAATGGGAAACGCGCGACCTGCACAAGCACGCGTTCGACGCCACCTACTGGTGGGAATGGAAGGATTCGATCCAGGACATCGCGCAGGGCAAGGCGGACATGGGCTCGCTCTACTACACCTACAGCGCCAACGAGAGCGCCTGGCCGATGGACGCCATGCGCATGACCTACACGGACAATCACGATCAGAACACGTGGGACGGCCTGCCCCAGGACATCTATGGCGACGCCTACGAGGCGGCCATCGTGCTGCAATTCACGGGCGAAGGTATTCCGCTGATCTATAGCGGGCAGGAATGCGCCAATCCGAACCGGCTGGAGTTTTTCGAGAAGGATCCGATCGTCTGGAATTGCGACGATCCGCTGAACGCGCTGTTCCGCGACCTCATCCAGTTGAAGACCGACAATCCGGTCCTGCACAATGGGGCTTGGGGCGCGCGCACGACCAAGGTGGAGAATACGAACCCGGATAAAGTCTTCAGCTTCATTCGCCGAAACGCGGCAGGCAACGCCGTGCTGGTCACGGCGAACCTCTCGGATACGCCGCAGAGCTTCGCCTTCACAGACGCGCTGCCGCAAGGCGATTACACGACGTTCCGCACGAACGAGGCCGTCACCATCGGCACGGAAACCCGCACCCTCCCCGCCTGGGGCTGGGCGGTCCATGTGCGGCCATAAGGGAAGACCATGAAACGCTTGTCCACACTAGCTCTGGCTGCGTCGCTAGCTGCCGGGTGCGCTCCGTCGCCGACGCCGGAGACGGCGGCGGTCCAGACCCCGGCCCAGGTTGCAACTGAAACCGGGACCGCGCCGCTGGCGAAACGCGCGGGCCTCGCCCATCCCGACTGGTCGCGCGATGCGGTCATATACGAAATCAACGTTCGCCAATATTCAGAGGCCGGCACGTTCGAGGCCGTCCGCGCGGACCTGCCGCGTATCCGGGATCTCGGCGTCGACATACTGTGGCTCATGCCGATCCATCCCATCGGCGAAGCGCGGCGCAAGGGGCCGATGGGCAGCCCCTATGCGGTGCGGGACTATTTCGGCGTCAATCCGGAATTCGGCACGGAAGACGACTTCCGGCGCCTTGTCGAAGACGCGCAAGCCATGGGCTTCAAGGTTATCCTCGACTGGGTCGCCAACCACTCGGCGTGGGACAATCCCATGATCTTCGAGAACCCGCACTGGTACACCAATGGCGAGGACGGCGAGATCATCCATCCTGAAGGGACCGACTGGGAAGACGTGGCGGACTTCAATTACGACGACCCCGACATGCGCCAGTATATGAGCGACGCGCTGGTCTATTGGGTCGAGGAGTTCGGGATCGACGGCTATCGCTGCGACGTGGCCGGGATGGTGCCGACCGACTTCTGGAACGACGTTCGCCCGCGTCTGGAGGCGGTCAAGCCCGTCTTCATGCTGGCCGAATGGCAGGAACCGGAGCTGCACGAACAGGCCTTCAACGCGTCTTACGCCTGGCGCTGGAAGGAAATCCTGCAGGACGTCATGAAAGGCGAGGCCGTCGCGTCGGACCTCGGCAAGTTCTACGACGAATACCAGTCCGCCGACTGGCCGACCGGCGCGATGCGGATGACCTACACCTCCAACCACGACCAGAATACATGGGACGGGCTGCCGCAGGAGATCTATGGCGACGCCTACGAAGCGGCCATGGTGGTGCAGTTCGCGGGCGACGGCATTCCGATGATCTATTCGGGGCAGGAATGCCTGAACCCGAACCGGTTGGAGTTCTTCGAGAAGGACGAGATCGTCTGGAATTGCGACACGCCGGACGGCGCGCGGATCAATCGGCTCTTCAAGGACCTGGTCCAGCTAAAGACCGACAATGCCGTCCTGCACAATGGCGACTGGGGGGCGCCCGCGACCATCCTGCAAACCGATAAGCCGGAGCAGGTCTTCAGCTTCGTCCGGCAGAACGCGGCAGGCAATGCCGTGCTCGTGACCGCCAACTTCTCGAACACCCCGCAGACCTTTAGTTTCACCGACGGCGCACCGCAGGGCGACTATTCGGACTTTCGGACCGGAGAGGCGATGACCTTCGACGAGGAGCCGCAGACCCTGCCTGCCTGGGGCTGGACCGTCCATGTCCGAGACTAGGGCATTCGAGGTCCAGCGGGTCGGGAGGTCCGGCCAGCCCGTCGTCGTGATCGACGATTTCCATCCCGAGCCGGACCGTTTGCGCGCCATGGCGGCGCGGGCGCGCTACCGGCAGCTCTCGCCCTACTATCCCGGCATTCAGGCCCCGGCCGACCCACGCCATCTCGATCCCGTGAAGGTACTTCTGGCGGAGATCCTGCGCGAGACATTCGACTTGGGTGGCGGCGTGAACCTCGCGCAGTGCACATTCTCCATGGTCACGATGCCGGACGCGACGCTGGCCCCGATCCAGCGCCTGCCGCACGTGGACACGACCGATCCGGGCCGTATCGCCCTGCTGCACTACCTGTCCGGCGAAGACACGGGCGGCACGGCCTTCTACCGCCACCGGGCAACAGGCGCGGAAGTCCTGACGGCGGACAGCTACGACGCCTACCGCATTGCGCTGGAAGCCGAGGGCCTGCCAAAGTCGGGCTACATGCGCGGCTCCGACGAGCGCTTCGAGCGGATCGGCCACGTCGCCGCGCGGCCCAATCGCGCCGTCCTCTACCGCTCCCACCTGCTGCATAGCGGCCAGATCCCGAACGACCTTCCCTTCACCGACGACCCCGCGACGGCGCGCCTGACGCTCAACACCTTCTTCCAGGCAATAGCTTAGGTCGTATACTCACATCTGGGACGGATTTGAGTATACGACCTAGAACAGCCCCGGTCGCAGCACGCGGACATCGGAGACGTTGACCACTCCGATACGGCGGTCAAGCATGTCGAGGATGCGTTTCAAGGCGGGTGTAAGCACGTCTTCGTCGGCGATGCAGATCAGCACCACCATGTCGGTCGCGCCGGAAATGTCCGTGCCGCGCGACCAGCGGGTCTCGCCGCCGAAGCCGCTCTGGGCGGGGACCACGGTCCAGCCGCTCACGCCCGCGTCGCGCAGGAGGTCCTCCGCGCCGCGCACGGCGGGGCTTTCGATGATGAGTTCGAGGCGTAGCTTTCTATTGTCGTCGGACGAGATGGGCACGGGCTATCCTCCGCTTAGGCGCGTGGCGACGGCGATGTAGAGCGGGATGCCGAGCGCGATGTTGAAGGGAAAGGTCACGCCCAGCGACAGGGTCAGGTAGACGGACGGGTCGGACTCCGGCAGCGCCAGGCGCATGGCGGCCGGAACCGCGATGTAGGAAGCGGACGCGCTCAGCACCATCAGCAGCGCCGTATCCCCGGCGGCCAGGCCG
>JBATXP010000216.1:0-1500 GCA_049673465.1 Litorimonas sp. | reverse complement strand
CTATTGCGCGGCCTGCGGGCAACGCGTGGTGCGGGACGCGGATTTCAGCCTGTGGCGCCTGTCGCGCGACTGGGTGGCGGCGATGTTCAGTCTCGACTCGCGCGGACTGACGACGCTGCGCCGCCTCCTGTTCCAGCCGGGACGCCTGTCGTCCGACTATATCGCCGGACGGCGGGCGGCGGCGTTCAGCCCGTTCCAGATCTTCGTCTTCGTCACGCTGGCCTTCTTCCTGCTGCCCGACAATTACGACATCTTCAAAGCGCCCGCGCGCTGGTTCTTCCCCGGACAGGCGGAGCTGGTCCAGGTCAAGATGGCGGAGCTGGAGTTGAGCGAGGAGGCGCTGTCCGTGCTCTACGACAGCACGGTCGGCACGGTCAGCAAGCTGGGCCTGGTGGTCATCATCGGCGCGCTCTCTCTGGCGAGCTGGCTGGCGGGAATCCGGCGGATGCGGGAGTTCGGCAAGCACCTCGTCGTGGCGGTGCACGATTTCTGCGCCATGCTGCTGATGTTCCTGGTCGTGCTGCTGCCCTTCGCCTTTCTCCTCGATGCGGTCTGGCCGGCGGAGCGGAACCGGGGAATGATGGAGGCGGGCTCGCTGCTCGTCGTGCTGGTCTATCTCACCCTGTCGCAGCGGCGCGTCCTCGGGATCGGATGGGTGCGGGCCGGCCTGCACGCCTTGCCGATCTTCGTCGTCCTGGCGACGTCGATCATGATCTATCGCGGCACGATCAGCTGGCTGACCCTGTGGTCGTTATGAGGGGGCGGACGATCGGGAAGACGGTTCGCCTATTCCCCGCTCATGTCGGGTTCCCTGTCCGCGAGCGGCTCGCGTCCGTACAGCACCTCGAACTCGTCCGTGTCGAACACGTCGCCGACCTCGAAGTCGAAATCGTCCACGTGATCCGGGTCGAACGGCATGCAGCGCGCGCCGCAGAGCAGTTCCGCCGTAATGGCCTGTCCGTCCATGTACCAGAGACGCCCGCCGGGCGTCACCACATAGCCGTCCTGCCCGGCAAGATGGGTGGCGTACATGTCGACAAAGGATGGGGTCTCGGTCTCGTGCTCGACCGAGGACGAGCCATGCGTGTGGTAGTTCGCCAGCACGTGGAAATCATAGTCGAAATAGTTGAAGACGGGTTCGCAGAAATGCGCCTCGCCGCGCGTCGTCAGCCCCGTCGCGAACTCGCCGTTCTCGTCCAGGCCGATGAAGCCGCAGAATTCCAGCCCCTCTTCCAGGGACATCTCCTGCACCGGGGTCAGCACCCTCTTGACATATTCGATCTCCTCGGGGCCGATCGGCGCGGCGCGCTCATAGGGCAGCGGCGTAAGCTCGGACGAGCACGCCCACAGGATGGCGGCGGCGAGAGCGGCGATCCCCGCCGTCCTGGGCTGTCTGTCGGTCATGATCGGCTCCGCTGTCGCATGCCGAAGCCGTATGCGCCCGTGGCCCAAAGCACCAGCGCGATCAGCGGGAATTGCAACGCGACGCGGCCCCACAGG
>JBATXP010000215.1:0-12181 GCA_049673465.1 Litorimonas sp. | reverse complement strand
GACCGCCAGTGCGCCGGAGGTCGCGTCCGCATAGGCGGTCGCCGCGTCTAAGTCGCGGAACGGCTCCGGATCGAGGTCGCGTTCGCGGCCGTCGACGATGCGGTCGAGGTGGAACCGGCTGATGCCCGACTGCGCGACCATCTCCGCCAGCGGCGTGCTGACCTCATGCGAACGGACGGAGCCGCCGGAGTAGATCTCCTCCACGCAGTCGCGCCACCATTGGTAGCGGATCTGCCCGATCATCGGCTCGCTGATCAATTCCGGGATTTTGGCCAGCTCGGCGTGGAAGGCATAGAGCGCGAACAGCCGGTCGCGCACCTCGGGATCGGCCAGACGCGCGGCGCGCATCCGGTCGGGGTCGGCCGCGTCCAGCCGCTCGATCACGTCTTCCGATATGGGAATCGCCACGTTCCGGCTCGCTCCACCTTGCTCTTGTCGCGCCGAATGCCTATCGGACGACACGCTCGCAAGTTTTACGATTGTGAAAGGACAGCCCATGCGTCGCATATCCACCCTCATAGGCGCGGGAGCCGTCTTGCTCGCCTCGCCCGCCATCGCCCATGTCGGGGATCACGGAGAGCATGGTGCGGGCCACTTCCTCGCCGAACACGGGCTGGCCGCCGCGCTGATCGCCGCCGTCCTGCTTGCCGGTGCCGCGACCTACGTCATTCTGAAACGGAAAGGTTAGGTCCATGCTGCATTCCCTCCTCTCCTCGTTCGACCTGCCGGAAGCGGACGCGCATTGCGACATTCCGTGCGGCATCTACGACGCGCGCATCGTGCAGTACTATGCGGTCTCCGCGCTGCGCCAGATCGACATCCTGCTGGGCCTCAAGGACAAGGGGCTGTCCGACACGGCCTTCGCCATGCAGGTCGCCCGCAACACGGCCAAGAAGGAAGACATGGCCGAGAAGTGCAAGCACGAGACCCGCGTCATCTGGGGCGACTTCATGAAGCCCAAGAACCAGGACGACATGGCTAAATGTCACGAGCTCGCCCACGGCATCATGCTGGCCGGATCGGCCGTGAAGCAGGACCTGCACCGCGAGGACGGCGAGAAGCTGGTGGACCTTGCCAATCAGTTCGCCGAAGTCTTCTGGGCGTCCAAGGGCGTGAAGACCAAGACGGTGACGACGCCCTACGCGCCGAACGTCGAGGTCGTCGAGCCGGACCTGTAGGTCGGGCGCAAAGACAGGGAAGCCCCGGCAGCGACCGGGGCTTTTTCATGTTTGGGTGGACGATATATCGCGTGCGCGGAGCTTCGATGCAGCCGACCTTGCAGTCCGGCGATTTCCTGCTTCTGCGCAAACGGGCCGCTGCGCCCCTGGAGATCGTGGTCGTCCGCCACCCGCGTTTCGGGACGATCGTGAAGCGGGTCGATTGGGACGGCCTGCTGTCGGGAGACGATCCCGACTCGACAGATACCGACCGTCTGGGTGCCTACGATCCCGCCACGCTGGTCGGCGTAGCGGTGCTGGCGATCACGCCGTCCGGGGTTCGGCGTCCGAGTCCGCCTTCGGGGCGTCGATCCGGGAGCCGCGACGAAGCTTGAGGGCGAGCAGCATCGGGCTGGCGACGAAGATGGAGGAGTAGGTCCCGACGATTACGCCCCAGATCATGGCGAGCGAGAAGCCTTCCAGTCCCGGCCCGCCGAGCACGTAGAGCGCGCTCAGCGCCAGCAACGTGGTCACGGAGGTCAGGATCGTGCGGGACAGCGTGTCGTTGATGGAGATGTTGATCACCTCGTCCAGCGGCATCTTCTTATACTTGCGAAGGTTCTCCCGGATGCGGTCGTAGACGATCACCGTATCGTTGAGCGAGTAGCCGACGATGGTCAGGATCGCCGCCACGATGGCGAGGTTGAACTCGACCTGGAACAGCTCGAAGAAGCCGACCGTCAGGATGACGTCGTGCAGCAGGGCCACCACGGCGCCGACGCCGAACTGCCACTCGAAGCGGAACCAGATATAGGCCAGCACCAGGCCGAGCGCGAGCACGACGGCGATCAGGCCTTTGCGGCGGAGTTCGCCCGACACCTTGCCCGACACGGTTTCCGTCGAAATCACGTCGACCGTCTCGTAGCGCTCCTGCAACGCAGCCATCAGGGCGGCCTGGGCGACCTGTTGGGCATCGCTCTGCTGGGTGCGGTCTTCTTCCGCTTGCGTATCGGACGCCGGCTCTTCGTCGAGCTGGAGCGGCAGGCTGATGCGTAAGTAGTCGTACTGGATCGTCGCCCCAGCGGGCTGGGAGATGTTCTGGACCTGCGAGCCCTCGAAGCGTGTCTGGACATAGGCCTGAACGTCCTCAGGCGGTTCCTCGCCGAAGGAGACCGTCGTCACCACGCCGCCCGTGAAGTCGAGGCCGTAGTTCAGGCCCTTGGTGAAGAAGAAGAACATCGAGAACAGCACGCCGATGATCGACAGGATCATGGCGATGGTGCGCCCCTTGATGAAGGGCACGCGCGGCTCGACCGGCATGAGCTTGACGAGGGAAATGTCGCGCATGTCCGTCTCCTAGATGGGAAGGGTTTTGGGCCGCGTGCCGCGCAGCCAGGTCGCCGTCAGCAGGCGCGCGAACACGACGGCCGTGAAGACCGAGGTCACGATCCCGATGGCCAGCGTCACTGCGAACCCGCGCACCGGACCGGACCCGACGAAGTAGAGCGTGATCGCCGCGATCATCGTCGTGATGTTGGCGTCCAGGATCGGGGCGAGTGAGCGGCGATAGCCGGTCTCGATGGCGTTGACGGGCGGGCGACCATTATGGGTCTCCTCCCGGATGCGCTCGAAGATCAGCACGTTGGCGTCCACCGCCATGCCGATGGTCAGGATGATGCCCGCGATGCCCGGCAGGGTCAGCGTCGCGCCCAGAACGGTCAGGGCGGCGGCGATCAGCGCGATGTTGGTCGCCAGGGCGAGGTTGGCGATGGTCCCGAATCGGAAGCCGTAGGACAGCCACATGAAGAGCGCCACGCCGATCAGGCCGATGATGGAGGCCACCTGCCCGGCGCGGATCGAGGCCTCGCCCAGTTCGGCGGACACGGTGCGTTCCTCCACGATCAGCAGCTTGGCGGGCAGCGCGCCGGCATTGAGCAGGCGCGACAGGCTGGCCGCGGATTCGGGCGTAAAGGACCCTTCGATATAGCCGCTACCGCCCGTGATGGCGGAGCGGATATTGGGCGCGGTGATGATCTCCCCATCCAGCACCACGGCGAAAGGACGCCCGATATTGCGGGCCGTCATTTCGCCGAACAGGCGGGCGCAGCGGAAGTTGAAGCTGAAGTTCACGACGGGCTGGCCGCTGGTCGGCTCCACGCCGGGCGAGCTGTTTTCCAGGCATTCGCCCGTGATGCGCGTGCTTTCTTCCACGATCAGGCCGCCGCCGCGCTGTTCCGGGAAGTAGCGCGTGCCGATGCTCGGCACATCCGCCTGGCCCGTTTCGGGATCGAAGGTCTGGACGGCCTGCCGCAGCGCGTTTTCATTGTTGCTGTCATTGTGGACGAGGTGGAAGGACAGGTTGGCCGTCTGGTTGATGGCGGTCTTGATCTCGTCGATGTTCTTGGCGCCCGGAACCTGGAGCAGGATGCGGTCGTCGCCTTCGCGGACCAGCGTCATTTCCGTCGTGCCCGACGGGTCGATCCGGTCGCGCAGCACCTCGATGGACTGGTCGATGGTGCGCTTGCGGATGGCTTCGATCTGGGCTTCCGTGATGCGCACGGAAAAGCCGTCGCCGCCGACTTCGCTGACGGCGGTGCGTCGCGGCGAACCGATATTGGCCGGATCGACCGGCGTGCTCATCTCGCGCAGGATTTCCATCGCGGCGTCGCGGTCCGCCGCGCTGCGCATCCGACCCACGACCACCTCGTTCTGGATGCGGACCTGGGCGGGACGCAGCCCGGCATCGCGAAATTCCGTCAGGACGCCCGTGCGTTCATTGACCAGCGCCTGCTGCATCACGCTGGAGAGATCGACTTCCAGCAGCATGTGCGCGCCGCCCTGCAGGTCGAGACCGAGATTGACCGTGTTCTGCAGCCAGTCCGGCATCGCGCTGCGCGTGCTGGAGTTCATGGCGTTCGGCGATGCGAGGACGAGTCCCAGCGCCACGAGGCCGACGATGAAGATCGTCTTCCATCGGGAAAAGAAGAGCATCAGTCGTTCGCCGCCGCTTTGCGGTTCCGGACATCGGCGATCATGGAGCGCACGACCTTCACGTCGTTATTGGTGCCGAGCGTGACGGTCAGTTCGTCGTCGCTCACCTTCTTCACCTTGCCGATCAGGCCGCCATTGGTGACGATTTCGTCGCCGCGGACCACGGCATCCAGCATGGCCTTGTGCTTCTTCATGCGCTGGCTCTGCGGGCGGATCAGCAGGAAGTAGAAGATCAGGCCGATCAGGGCGAGCATTAGGAACTGCCCCCCGATCGCGCTTCCGGCACCCGGTGCGGGCGCAGCCTGCTGAATCAGCGTGACGATCATGGCGATTTCCCCTGTCAGATGGGCCGCCTTCGGGCCCTAGGCCCGCAAAGTCGGGCGCTGATGATCTGGCGGCTATATAGGGGTGCGCCGAGGCTCCGCAAGCAAAGGCGGCAGATTGTGGACCGGGTTTATCGCTCTAGCGCGCGAGGCAGTGCCCATCCGGCAGGCTGAGCCGCTGACCCGGTTTGAGCACGTTAGCGTTCTCCAACCCGTTCGCCGCGATCAGGTCGGTGACCGGCACGCAGGTCCGGCGGGAAATGGCGAAGAGCGTGTCCTTGGGCAGCACGGCATAGATCTGGGTCGTGCTGTCGCCCGCGTCCTGGATCTGGCCGTCGCCCGGCAGAGGTTCGACGATGCGGCGCGTGACGACGCCGTCCGTGACGGGAACGCCGAGGTTCGCGACGGGCCGTGCTTGCGGCGCGGCGGGTATGGCAAGCGTCTGGCCGAGGGAGATGGAGCTGCCGGAAATGCCGTTGGCCCGCTGGATATCCGTTACGCCGATGCCGTAACGCTTGGCGATGTTGAACAGCGTGTCGCCCGACGCAACGATGTGGCTCTTGTGCTGCGACGTCCCGGACACGGTCGTCGACCTGTGCTGCACGACCGCTTCGGACGGCACGTCTCGGTTCATGGCGCGGCGATAGTTGCGGACCTTGTCGGCTTCCGCGAGCAGGGCGGAGAGCTGTTCCGGCGTCAGGTCTTCGGCCTTGAGATATTGCGCCTTCATCACCCCGTTCTCGTCATACTCGATCGGCGCGTCGATGGTGGAGAGGACGTCGGGCGCGGGTTGGACCACGATCTCCCGGTCCTGCGCGATCGCCGTCGCGGCGACGGACGACAGCAACATGGCGGCAAACAGACGGCGCATGGGAACCTCCCCAAGTATATGCTACCAGAAGGTTAGCATAAACGGGGTTAAGGAAGCGCTAAACGGGCGCGTCAGCGGCTTTCCGCTCCACGGCGGCGACGGCGAAGATCGATATTTCGTAGAGGAGGTAGATCGCCCCACCCAGAATGAACTGGGTGATCGGATCGGGCGGCGTGGTGAAGGCGGCGAAGACCGCGATGCCGAGCAGCGCATATTTCCGCCAGCTGCGCAGCTGAGCCGCCCTTATGATGCCCGCCCGCCCCAGCAGGGACAGGATCACGGGCAGCTGGAAGGACAGGCCGAAGGCGAGAAACAGCGTCGTGGACAGGCTGAGATAGTCCGCGATACGCGGCAGCAGCTTGATCTCCTGATTGTCGCCGATGGCCTGCTGGCCCAGCGCGAACTCCATGACGAAGGGAAAGACGAAGAAGAAGACGAGGCTGGCCCCGGCCACGAACAGGACCGGGCTGAGGATCAGATAAGGCAGGAATGCCCCGCGTTCGTTCCTGTACAGGCCCGGCGCGACAAAGCGGTAGAGCTGGTAGGCCAGCACGGGAAAGCCGAGCACGATACCCCCGAACAGGGCGATCTTCAGCTTGACGAAGAAGGTTTCCAACGGCTGCGTGGCGATGATCTCCATGTCGATGAGGGGCTGACCCGTTTCCGCCATGCGCGCGTTGAAGCGCAGCAAGGCCTGCTCGAACGGCCACAAAAGGGCAGAGATGATCTGGCTGAGAAACGGCACACAGATCACCATGCCGCCGACCACGCCCAGCACGGATTTGATCAGGCGCGAGCGTAGCTCGATCAGATGATCCAGCAGAGGCGCGCGGGACGATTCGACACCGTCATCCTCGATCTTGGGCTGTTCGGTCACGTCTTGTCCGAAGAGCGGTCGACGCCGTCGCGAAGGTCGGTGTCGAGGTCGCGCAGATCATCCTTGAGGTCCTCGTCGAGGAAACCGAGATCCTTCATCTGCGCGATCTCCTGGCGGAGCGCCTTGATCTCGTCATCCGCGTCCATCTCGTCGAAGGCGTCGCGGAATTCCTGCCCCATCATGCGGATGCGCGCCATGAACCCGCCCAGCGTGCGCATCAGCTTGGGCAGGTCCCTGGGACCGACGACGATGATGGCCAGCAAGGCGATGACGACCATTTCCCCGAAACCGAAGGACGGGAGCATGGCGAGAGCCTACTTCTTCTTGCGCGGGGTCACGTCCAGGGCTTCCTCGGCGGGGTCGGTCTCGACCGTCGCGTCGGGCTTGTTTTCCAGGCCGTCCTTCATGCCCTTCTTGAAGGAGGTGATGCCCTTGCCGAGATCCCCCATGATCGAGCTGATCCGTCCGCGACCGCCGAAGACGAAGATCGCGATGATCACGATGATGATGATGCCGATATAGTTGGGTGCCATGCCGTCCCCGTAGACCCGGCCTCTATCCCGGTCAATTATCGCGGGCAGATTTGTGGCTCAGTCCTCGTCGTCGGCCAGGAAATCCTCGAAGAAGGTCCCCTCCTCCGGTTCCATCTCCAGCGGGTCCTCGTCCGACGCCAGATCGTCGATCATGGAAGGCTCGGGCATGGCGAAGTCGAGCGGCAGGCGCGGGTCCAGCAGCCCCGCCGCCTTGAGGTCGGCGCGGCCCGGCAGATCGGAAATCTGTTCGAGGTTGAAATGGGCCAGGAAGCCATCCGTCGTGCCGTAGGTCACGGGCCGACCGGGCGTCCGGCGGCGACCGCGCAGGCGCACCCAGCCCAGCTCCATCAGCACATCGAGCGTGCCTTTCGACACGGCCACGCCGCGCACATCCTCGATCTCGGCGCGGGTAACGGGCTGGTGGTAGGCGATGATGGCCAGGGTCTCCAATGCGGCGTTGGATAGCTTGCGCCGGGCTTCGCGCACATCGGTCAGGCTTTCGGCCAGGTCCGGCGCGGTCTGCATTCGCCAGCGCCCCGCGACCGAGACGAGGTTGACCCCCCGTCCCGCATAGTCGCGCTGCAAGCGGGCCAAGAGCGCTCCGACATCGGCGTCCCTGGGCAGGCGATCACGCAGAGTGGCCACGTCGATCGGCTCGGACGCCGCGAAGAGCAGCGCTTCCAGCAAGCGCAGCTCGGCATCGAGCGCACCGCCCACGCCGCTGTCGGATAGTCGCTCCGTCAGTCGGACCACATCCTCTTCGATGCCGGTGGAGGCCGCGTCGAGACGCGACGAAGTGGGTCGTGTCATGAGCGGGACTCCTGCGCGCTGCGAAGATAGATGGGTTGAAAGGCGGAGGATTGCCGCAATTCGATCTCCCCTTCCTTGGCCAGTTCCAGACCCGCCAGCAGGGACGAGGCCTGCACGGAGCTTTCTGGAATGTCGTCGGACAGGTCGCCCCGGTCCATCAGCGCGTCCAGCGCCGTCCAGTCGCTCAGATCGACGCCGCTTTCGCGCATGGCGCGCTTCAGGCGATGGCGGGCCTCGTCCATGCCGAGAACCTTGGGCTTGGGCAGGCGGTGATGCTTGAAGGCGGAACGGGTGCGCGACGTGCCGTAGGCCTTCAGCAGGTCGAACATTTCGGCTTCGAACAGGGGCGAGGTGCGGGACCGCAAGCCCTCCGGCGCGCCGCGCGCGTGGATCCGTTCCCCCGTGATCGGCAAGCGCTGCAACCCGTCGACCGCCCGGCGCATCGCTTCCAGCCGTTCGAGGCGGAAGGCCAGCACGGCGGCCATTTCGCCCACTTCCGGTCCCTCGACCTCGGTCTTTTCACTCGGCAGGATCAGCTTGGACTTCAGGAAGGCGAGCCACGCCGCCATGACGAGATAATCCGCCGCCAGCTCGATGCGCAGGCTCTGCGCCGTGCGGATGAAGGCGATATATTGCTCGGCAAGCGCCAGGATGGAAACGCGGGCCAGATCGACCTTCTGCTTGCGGGCCAGCTCCAGCAGCAGGTGCAGCGGCCCTTCATAGCCGTCAATGTCCAGCAGGAGCGCCTCGTCGCCATCTTCCGCTCGCTCGGACGCGTCGAAGCGGATATCCTCCTCGAACAGCTCTTCCGTCACGCTCATGCGACGCGCGCCATCAGGGCGTCGAACTCGGCCCTCGATTCGTGGGCATCGACGGGAGCCGGGTCCGTCGCGCAAAGCTCCGCGACCGTCGCGCGGTCCAGCGTCCGACCGGACAGACGGTCCGCGCCGCTGGCGACCTCCACCATATCGTCCAGCTGCCCGGAACATTGCAGCGCGACGTCGCAGCCAGCCGCCAGTGCGGCCTCCGTCTTGGACCGGAGACTACCCGTCAGCGCCTTCATGTCGAGATCGTCCGACATGAGCAGGCCGTCAAAGCCGATGGCGTCGCGCACCAGCGCCGTCAGAGCCTTCGCCGATACGGTCACGGGGTCGGAGTCCGAGGCCGCGTAGACGGCGTGGGCCGTCATCGCCATGGGTGCATCGCGAAGCTCTCGGAACGGCGCGAAATCCGTCCGGTCCAGCAGGTCCAGCTCTGTGTCGATCCGGGGTAGGGACAGGTGGCTGTCCACCGTGGCGCGGCCATGACCGGGGATGTGCTTGACGACCGGGGCGATGCCGCCGCTCATGAGGCCCGACATGGCGGCATGGGCCAGATCCACGATCCGCTCCACCGTGTCGCCATAGGCGCGGTCGGATATGATCGGGTCCGCGCCGGGATGCGGCAGGTCGAGAACGGGCGCGCAATCCGCCGTGATGCCGACGTCGCGCAGGTCATGCGCGATCAGGCGATAGCCGAGCCAGATGGCGCGGCGACCGGCCTGCGGGTCGGCCGCGTGGAGGGCGGCATAGGCGGATCCGGATGGATAGGCCGGCCAATGCGGGGCTTTCAGGCGCTGCACGCGTCCGCCTTCCTGGTCCACGAAGATCAAGGCATGGCGGCCGACCGCATCGCGCAGGTCGCCGCAGAGCCGCCGCACCTGCACCGGATGATCGACGTTGCGAGCGAACAGGATGAAGGCCCACGGGTCGGCGTCGCGAAAGAACGCGCCTTCCTCTTCGGTCAGTTCCAGACCCGACAGGCCGAGTATGACAGAACGCGCGCCCATCCGCCCCGTCCCGCTAGCGACGCGCGACGAAACAGGACTGACCCGCCGTCTTGAGCTGCGAGCAGACCCGGTTGGCGGCGTCGCGGTCGGCGAATCCGGCCACGCGCGCCCGGTAATAGATGCCCTTGTCGCCCAGATCGACGCGGGCGATATCGGATGTGTAGCCGCCCAGGATCGCGGCGTTGCGGCTGCGGATCGCGTCGAACGTCCGCTGCGCCTCGCCTTCGCTGCGCAAGGAGGCGACCTGGACGATCCACTCCGATCCGCTCTGGGCGGCGGGCGGCGTCGGACGGGGCGTCGGGCGCGTTTCCGGCACGGTCGGTTGGGGCTGCGGCGTCCGGATGGCCGGGGTCGGCGCGGACGGCTCGACGGCAGGTGTTGTGACTTCGGGCGCGGGCTGCGGGTTCCGGTCCGGCCTGTCCACCGGCGTTTCCGGCGGCGGCATCGTCACCACGTCGGTCGCGGGCGGGTTGCCCGCCATGATGTCGAAGACTTCCTTGTCCTGGTCCGGCGTCTGCATTCCGCCCCGGTCTTCCGGCACGACCTTGAAGGGCGTGTTTTCCGCCGTGATGAGCGGGGGATCGTCGCGGTCGCGCGTGCCGTCCGGATGGTAGATCTTCAGCACGGCGAAGGCGAGCAGCAGCAGGAAGCCGAAGCCGATGGCGAGCTTGAGCAGCCCCACGCGTTCGGAGGACTGCGTCACGTCGAACGGCGTCAACGGCTCGTCGGCCTGCATCGCCGGATTGAATTCCGGACCTTGCGAATTCATCGGTCACCTTCCCCGCGCCGCCAGCGAACCCCACGCCAATGGCTTGTCGCGCCGCACCCATTTCCCGCCCAGAGGTCTAGGGGAATTGCGCAGCGAGGTTAAAGACTTCTTGCAGTTTCGCGCGAGGGGCGAAAGCCCGCCTGTTCCCTGCTCTCACCCGCCCAGATATCCCGTCGCCGTGAACAGCTTGCGATGCTCGGCGATGGCGAAGTTGTCGGTCATGGAGGCGATATAGTCCGACACGACCCGCGCCGTCTCCGGCGCGTGCGGTCCGGCCGTGCCGCGCTGGACATCCGTCGGTAGGACGCTGGGTTCGGCGATGAACAGCCCGAACAGCTCCCCGACCACGCGCGACGCCTGGCTCATCATGCGGTTGACCAGATAGTGCTTGTACATGCGCGTTATCAGGAACTGGCGCAGGGGCCGCTCCTTTTCGCGAAAACCCTCGCTGAAGTCGCAGACGGCTTCCGGCATGTGGCGAATATCGTCCGGGGTTTGCGGGTTGTGCCTTTCCAGACGACGGCGCGTCTCGGCCAGCACGTCGGCGACCATGATCCCGATCATGTCCCGAACCGCCTCGTGGATCTGCCGGTCTTCGGACACATTGGGGTAGCGCGAGCGCACGTCGGCGAAGGCTTCGCCCACGAAGGGCACGTCCATGATATCCTCCACGGTGAACAGCCCGGCGCGCAAGCCGTCGTCGATGTCGTGGTTGATGTAGGCAATGTCGTCGCTGATGGCGGCGACCTGCGCTTCCGGCCCGGCATAGGTGTGCAGCTCCAGCGCCTGATAGTCCGGGATCGCCCGCAGCGCCCACGGCAGGGTGCGGTAGTCCTCCTCGCGCTCCACGACCGGGCCGTTATGCTTTGCGATGCCTTCCAGCGTCTCCCAGGTCAGGTTCAACCCGTCGAACTCCGCGTAGCGGCTCTCCAGCTTGGTGACGATGCGCAGCGTCTGGGCGTTGTGGTCGAACCCGCCATAGGCCGCCATGGCCTTGGACAGCGCGTCCTCGCCCGCATGGCCGAAAGGCGGATGGCCGAGATCGTGGGCCAGCGCGAGGCATTCCGCCAGATCCTCGTCCAGCCCCAGCACGCGGGCGATGGACCGGGCGATCTGACTGACCTCGATGGAATGGGTCAGGCGGGTGCGGTAATAGTCGCCCTCATGCGCCACGAAGACCTGCGTCTTGCCCTTGAGGCGGCGAAAGGCGGAGGAGTGAATGATCCGGTCCTTGTCGCGCTGGAACGGGCTGCGTTCCGACGCGGTCGGCTGCTCAATGATGCGGCCGCGCGCATTGTAGGGATCGGACGCGTAGGGCGCACGCGCCATCCGGGTCGGCTTGAAGATGGTCATGCGGGTCTTTCCGTCGGACGTTCGAGCGCTATATAGAGCCTATGACCGCCACCGCCACCCAAACCACGCCGATCACCCTGAGCGAATCGGCCGCCCGCCAGATCAACGCCATCATGGCCAAGCAGGGCGTCGACCGACTCCTGCGCGTCGCCGTGGATGGCGGCGGTTGTTCGGGCTTTTCCTACCGATTCGAGTTCGCGGACGAACCGGCCGCCGACGACCTGCTGATCGAACGCGACGGCGCCAAGGTTGTGATCGACGAAATGAGCCTTGAGTTTCTCGCCGGGTCGGAGATCGACTATTCGCGCGAATTGATCGGGGCGGCGTTCAAGATCGTCAATCCGAACGCGACGGCGAATTGCGGGTGCGGGACGAGCTTTTCGATCTGAACTTCACCCGCTCATCCCCGCGAACGCGGGGATCCAGTGGCCCATTAAGCTTTCGTCTTGCCGGGACCTGCTCACCCACGTTGGGGGCATGGCAAGGACTGGATCCCCGCGTTCGCGGGGATGAGCGGAAGGAAGAATGCCCCTAAGCCCCCTTCCTAGGCTCAGGACCTATTAATCTTGCCATGTGTCGTCGTGTGTGATTCTGTCGGATAATGTCTGATTTGTTTTTGCTGTCTGAAGCGCAGATGGCGCGTATCTCGCCGCACTTTCCTCTGAGCCA
>JBATXP010000214.1:0-1851 GCA_049673465.1 Litorimonas sp. | reverse complement strand
GCCTTCAGCCGCGCATTGCCCGCGAAGGTGGTTTCCGTTTCCTCCGGTTCCTGCAATTCCAGCTCCGCCGCGATCACCGCGGTGAGCCCGAACGGCTCCAACAGGGCGCGGATCTCTCGCACCTTGCCTGGGTTGTGGGAGGCGACGACGAGGGTCTGGCCGGGGGAAAGTCGGGTCATGGCGCGTCCGTAGGGCGACTGCGGGGCGGTGGCAACGCTTGCTTGCGCCGAGCGCTTTATCGTTTATCAACACGCGATGACTGACGTCCCGGACATGGCCACCACACCGAAAGGGCAGCGCGTCACCGGCGGGTTGATCCTGCTTCTGCGCGTGGTGCAGGCGGGCATGCTGGTCGCGGCGCTCCTGCTGGCCGTCATGGCCCTCGCCTTCGTCTTCCGCCTGCCCTTGGCGGACTGGCTGATCGCGGGCGACGCGGCCTCGCCCCTGCCGGGCTATGGCAGCCTCGCCTTCGCCTGCGCGACCGGGGCCTTCACCGCCACGGCCTGGCTGATGGTGCTGACCATCCTGATCCGCGTCATCCGCACGGTGCGGGCGGGCAATCCTTTCGTGGAAGCCAACATCGTCCGCCTGCGCGCCATGTGGATGCTGATCGCGGGCACGGAAATCTTTCGCATCCTGGTCCACGCCATGGCCGATATCTCCGTCAGCGCCACCAGCGTCGCCCCGGCCGAAACGGGCCTCGACATCCGGATCGGCACCTGGTTCCTGGTCCTGGTGATCGCGGCCCTGTCGGAAGCCTTCCGCCAGGGCGCGGAAATGCGAGCGGACGCGGAACTGACCATCTGATGGCGATCCGCGTGAACCTGGACCGCGTCCTGCTGGACCGCAAGATGAGCCTGACCGAGCTGGCCGAACGCGTCGGCATCACGCTCGCCAACCTGTCGATTCTCAAGACCGGCAAGGCGCGGGCCGTGCGCTTCTCCACGCTGGACGCGCTGTGCCGGGAGCTGGAGTGCCAGCCGGCGGACATATTGGAATATGTGGCGGACGAGGACACGCCGCCCGTGCCGGAGTTTTCCATCGGGAAGCGGTAGGAGGGGGACCGCATCGTGGGAGTGACCCCGGACTTGATCCGGGGGAACGGAGCGATGGGGTGGAGGGGGACAGAAAACGAAAAAGCCTGCCGCGAGGCAGACTGTCTTCATCTGTATGGGCTCGCGCCGATGGTTCCCCTTTCCGTCCTTTGGGACGGACGCCTGCGGCGAGGTTTGCGACGATTGCCTTCGGCAATCTTAGACCCGCACGCGGGACGCAAACCTATGGGGCCAGTGCGTTCGTTTGCAACCCACACAACTCCTCGATCCCCTTGCGCGCCAGTCGCATCAGCTCGTCCATCTGCTCGCCCGTGAACGGCTCGTCTTCGGCCGTGGCCTGCACCTCGATGATGCCGCCGGTCTGCGTCAGCACGAAGTTGGCGTCCGCCTGCGCCGTCGAGTCCTCCTCATATTCCAGGTCGAGCCGGCAGGTGCCGTCGACGATGCCGCAGCTGACCGCCGCCATGGGCGAGGTGACGGGGTTGGTTTCGATCAGGCCCTGTTCCACGAGCTTGGCGCAGGCCTGGCTGAGCGCGACCCAGGCCCCGGTGATGGCGGCGGTGCGGGTGCCGCCATCGGCCTGCATCACGTCGCAATCGACCACGATCTGGCGCTCGCCGAGCGCCTTCAGATCGGTCACGGCGCGCAGGGACCGGCCGATCAGGCGCTGGATCTCCACCGTGCGCCCGCCCTGCTTGCCGCGTGCGGCCTCGCGGTTGTTGCGCGTGTGCGTGGCGCGCGGCAGCATGCCGTATTCGCCTGTCACCCAGCCCCTACCTTGCCCGCGCATCCACGG
>JBATXP010000213.1:0-9949 GCA_049673465.1 Litorimonas sp. | reverse complement strand
CAGCAGGACGGCGAACAGGTCCAGCGTGATCGTGCCCAGCACGACCTTCTGCCGCCACACATAGGAAAACCCGCCCAGCAGGACGGACAGCGAAGTCGGCTCCCGCTCGATGCGCTGGGCCGGCTTCGGGATGGAAAAAATGAGGATGCCCGCGACGAGGAACAGAACCGCCGACGTGCCGTAGGCCAGCCCCGCGCTCACCCCGTAGAGCAGCCCGCCCGCCGCCGGCCCGGCGATGTCGGCCAGCTGCCAGCTGGCGCTGTTCCAGCCGACCGCGTTGGCGAAATCCTTCTGGGGCACGACGTTGACCGCAAGGCTGCTGGAGGCGGGCCGGAAAAAGGCACGCGCGACGCCGAACAGGGTCAGCAAGGTCATGACGAGGGTGACGTTGAAATCGTCCCGCAGCGTCAGGGCGAGGATGCCCAGCGCGCAGACCATCTCCAGCCAGATGGAACTGCCCATGATGAAGCGACGCCCGATCCGGTCGGACGCCAGCCCCGCCGGGATGACCAGGACGATGGCGGGCAGGAACTGCACCAGCCCGACCAGGCCGAGCAGAAAGGCGCTGCCCGTTTCCTGGTAGATCTGCCAGCCAATGGCGGTGGACAGGATCTGCGTCGCGGCCGCCGACAAAAAACGCGCGCTGAAATAGCGCGCGTAGCTGCTGTGCCGGAAGGCGGCGAACTGGTCTTCCGGCTTGGGGATGGTCGGTTCGCCCTAGAGCTTGCGGAACTTCAGCGTCATGCGGTTGGTCTCGCCGATGGCTTCCATCTCGGCGCGCAGCTCCGCATCCTCGCGCGACGTGCCGAGCGTCGGCGGCAGGCGCCAGACGCCGTCCTCGGTGGTTGGAACGTCCATCGGGTTGGCGTTGATGTCGGATTCCTCGACAAGCGCGAAGCCCGCCGCCTCGAAGGCGGCGATCACGTCCGCCTTGCGCAGGTAGCCGTTGGAGCCGTTCGCCCAGTCGTCGGGCGAATTCGCCGGGCCTTCGTGCTGGACCACGCCGACCATGCCACCGGGCTTGAGCGCCCCGTGCACGGCCGCGAGCGCGTCCGTCATGAAACGGCCATCCTCGAACCGGTTGAGGTTGTGCAGGGCGCGCACGAACAGGAAGGCGTCGAGCGAGGCATCGTCCGGCAATGTCGCGAAGGTGTAGGCGTCGATCTCGACACCGGAGTCGGTCCACTCGGCCGCATCTTCCGGCCAGTCGCTCTCCCAGGTGCGGAGCGTCTCCAGGCGCTCATCGGTCATGAAGCCGAAATTGGGCCACAGATCCATCGGGTAGTTGACCCCGACCAGGCGACCCTCGTCGCCCAGATAGGGCAGGAGGATCTTGGAATACCAGCCGCTACCCGGCAGCGCCTCGCCCACGGCCATGCCGGGTTCGATGTCGAAGAAGGCCAGCGTCTCGGCCGGGTTGCGATACGGGTAGCGCGCCTTGGCCTCGTCGGGTTGCGCGTCGAGGATCGCGGCCAGGCGGTCCGCGTTCGTCTCGACGACTTCGGGCGTTTCGACGATGGGAGCGGTCTCCACGGCTTCGGTCGTGGCGACCGGCGCGTCCTCGACGGCCTCGACCGTCTCGGCGTCACCGCCGGAACAGGCCAGCAAGAGGCTGGCGGAGGAAAGGATGAGAAGGGAACGGAAGGTCATGATAGTCTCCGGTTGAAAGGCACCCCGGCCAATTCGTTATCTGTATTTCGCGGGCGAGCGGACTTCGTGGAACTGGCCGTAGCGGCGGAACCGCTCCAGATAGTCCGGCACGATGGCCTCGATCGTGCTGGGCATGATGTCCAGCGTTTCGAAGCCGGGATGATCACCCGACGCGATGTTGTCGACTTTCAGCGTCTCTACCTGGTCGCGCGTCAGGAACGGCTCCACGAAGGGCAGGCTGCCCGCAATCTCGCCGAAAAAGCCCATCGGCTGAGCGGCGAACCACGGGACGGGTGCGAGAAAGCGGCGGCGGTCGATGGTCGCCAGAGTGAAGCGCATCAGCTCCGCGAAGCTGTAGGTGGTCGGCCCGGCCAGCTCGTAGGTTGCGCCGCTCGTGCCCTTCAGCAGCACGGCGGCGACCGCGTCGGCCACGTCGGCGACATAGGCGGGCTGGAACTTGGTTTCCCCGCCCCCGATCAGCGGCAGGGCGGGCGCGAAGCGGGCCATGGAGGCGAAGCGATTGAAGAAGCCGTCGCCCTCGCCGAAGATGATGGAGGGGCGCAATATGTCGGCCGTTGGCACGTGCTCCCGGATGCGACGCTCGCCCTCGCCCTTGGTGCGGGAATATTCGGACCCCGCCTCCACATCCGCGCCGATGGCGGAGACATGGGCGAGGTTGACGATGCCGCGCGCCGCACAGGCCGACGCGATCGTCTCCGCCCCGCCGACATGGACCGACTCGAAGGTCTGCCGCCCGGCCTCGAACAAGAGCGCGACGAGGTTCACGCACGCATCCGCCCCGTCCAGCGCCCGGTCCACGGATTCCGGAAAGCGAAGATTGGCCTGCACCAGCTGCACCTGCCCGACCATGCCCCCGACCCGAAGCTCCGGGGCTAGGTGCGGACGCCGAACGGCCACGCGCACCCGCCAGCCATCGCGCACCAGCGCGCGGACCACATGCCTGCCGACGAAACCGGAGCCGCCGAAGACCGTTACGAGACCATTGTGCATTGCTTGGACGCCTTGCCGATTGGAAGTCGTGGCGGACCTAGACGCGTTGACGGACCCTGTCCATCCCAGCCGGTCAATCCCGTAGAATGTGGCACCTGTAAAAATCTTGCTCGTCCCGGGTTTCGGATCAGGTCGAAAACTGCTACTTTAAACCAGTTGAAGGATCATAAGTCATGACGGTGCACCCCGCGCCCATCGCCAACAATGCAGTCAGCGCCCTGTCGGAGCGGTCGGCGAGTCCGGCCATTCTGCGGCCTCTCGCGGACATGTCGGGCTTGTTCCCGATCGCCCTGTTCGACGGATCGCCGGACTGCATTCAACTGATCGAACCCGACGGCTCCCTCGCCTATACGAACCCCACAGGCCTTCGCGCCCTGGAGATCGAGGACTTCGAGCCCGTCCGCGGACGGGACTTCGTCGAACTCTGGCCGGAAGACAGCCAGGTCCGCATTTCCCTGGCCCTGGCCGCCGCTCGCGTCGGTGAACCGTCTCGGATCGAGACATCCACCCGGCTTTCCGACGGCACGCTGCGGTCGTGGGACCTGTCCATCTCACCGGTCGGTGGGCCCAATGGCGAGGTGGTGCGCCTGCTGTCCGTCGCGCGCGACGTCAGCGCCACGACCGAACGGGAGGCGCGCCTTCTGGAGTACGAACACAAGCTGGTCGAATTAAACGACTCGCTGACGGAGGAGCTGAGGCTGCGCGACGTGCTGATGCGCGAGATCGACCACCGGGTGAAGAACTCGCTTGCCATGATCGCCTCGATCCTGCGTCTGCAGTCGCGCGACACATCCAGCGACGAAGCGACCCGGAAGCTGGCCAGCGCGGCAGCTCGCGTCACCACGGTGGCGCGGGTGCACGAACGGCTGCAGGTCGCGGACGATGTGTCGGTGGTCGCTCTGGACAAATATCTGCCCAAGATCGCGGAGGACGTGACCGACGCCCTGTCCCGGCAGGGCGTCTCGCTCGATGTGTCGGTCGAACCCGTCAGCGTGGATAGCGACAAGGCGACGTCCCTCGGCATGATTGCGGCGGAACTCGTCACGAACGCGTTCAAGCACGCCTTCCACGGACGCGAGGGGCATGTGGAACTGAAACTGGAGCGCCTGTCGGAAGACAGGGTGCGGATGCGCGTGACCGATAACGGTTCCGGCGGATGCGCCATCGACAGCACGGGCTCCGGCGGCGTGAAGACGGGTCTGGGCACCCGGATCGCACAGATGCACGTCTCGCAGATCGACGGAGAGCTGGACTGCGACAGCCCGACCGGAGCCGGCACGATCTTCACGCTCGACTTCCCGGCGTAAGCGCCCGCGCGTGCGGATCTTCGTCCTGACCGGCGCGGGCATCAGCGCGGAGAGCGGAATCCGGACGTTCCGCGACAATGACGGCCTGTGGGAAACCCATCCGGTCGAAGAGGTCGCGACCCCGGAAGCCTTCGCCCGCAACCCCGAACTGGTCCACCGGTTCTACAATGAACGCCGCGAGGCCCTGCCCGAAGCGGCCCCCAACCCTGCCCACACGGCGCTGGCCCGGTTGCAACGCGGCCTGCGAGAGACGGGCGGAGACCTGATCCTGGTCACGCAGAACGTGGACGACCTGCACGAGCGCGGCGGCGCGACCGACGTGATCCACATGCACGGCGAACTGACGCGCGCCCTCTGTTCCGCCTGCGAGCATCGCTGGACGGTGGAGACCGGGCTGAACGTCTGCCTCCCCTGCCCGGCCTGCGGTACGCGCGGCTCAAGCCGGCCCGACATCGTCTGGTTCGGCGAGATGCCCTACCAGATGGACCGGATCGAGGCGGAACTGGCCCGCGCGGATCGCTTCGTGTCGATCGGCACGTCGGGCGCCGTCTACCCGGCCGCCGGTTTCGTCTCCGCCGCGAATGCGCTCGGCCTACCCACTCTGGAGCTCAATCTCGAGCCGTCGCTCGGCTCCAGCCAGTTTACCGAAGCCCGACACGGCCCCGCCGGAACGCTGGTTCCGGCGTGGATGGATGAGGTGCTAAGCGAAACGGGCTAGACGTTGCAGTAGCTTCCATAGGCTGCATCGAACGCCTCCAGACGCGCGGGAGAGTTGCCGGTCTGACGCTTTTTGCGACCGCGGTTGAGGGAGCGGACCTGCTCCGCATAGTCGCAGGCGGACTCCATCTTCTTGGCCTTGGCGTAGATGTTGGCGAGGTCCATGCCCCACTCGCTGTTGACGCTGTCCATGTACTTGCTCTCCAGCACATCGACAGCACCCATCACCGTCGATGTCGGGATGGCGTCGGATTTGCCGTAGAAGTCGACGAGCGTCGCGATCGAGTAGAAGTCTTCCCTGTTCTTGGTCAGCACCTTTTCGAGATGCTGAATGCCTAGCGTGGCGTCGTCCGTGGTCTCGTATGTGTAGGCATCGTAACGACCTGCATCCTCGGCGGCGGGACGCGTGACTCTCGCCAACCGGGTCATGCCGGCGGCCCTGATAAGTCGCGCATCGGTCGGGTTTGCCGACAGGGCTCCTTCCGTGCGGGCGACGGCATCGTCATAGTTCTCGCCCTCGATATCGAGCGCGGCATAGGCGGAGTAGATCATCGGATCGCCTCCGAACTCTTTCTGCGCATCTGCGAGGGCTCGGCCCATCTGCCGTTTATTGTACTTGTTCAGGAAAGCGAGATAGGCAGGCAGTTGCGCGTGCGCCAGTTCGGCCTCGCTGATCCGGCTCCCCTTCATGTCCACATCCATGAAGACTGGTTTGGGCTGGTACTGATCGACGGGAAACTGGTTGGTCTTGTAGTATTTGACGGCTTCCTCGTGAAATTGCTGCGGAGAGATTCCGTGAGCGTTCTCGAAGGCGACGAGCGGATCGAGACCCGGCGTATCGAGTTCCCTGACATAGGCGCCGAGCGTTCCCTTGAAACGCGGGTCGGAGCGCAGATAGTGGACGTAGAGCCAGCTCTGCGCATAGAACGACGTCATGCCGCCCCTGAGACGTTCCTTGATGCTCATGGACGGATAGCGGTCGATCGCGCCAAGGACGGTTTCGGGGCTGATCCATTCCGCAAAGCCTGACTCGATGGCCCGCAAGTGCGCCGCCGTGGGCGCGCCCACGCTGATGACGTCGTCGCTGATCTGCATCGTGGACAGGTAGTTGGCGAAGCCCTCATCATACCATCTCGGAAATCCGTCCGTGACGAGAGCATGCATGACATGGTGCGTGTATTCATGCAGGCCGACCTGCTCGGAGAAGCCGTCATCAGTATATTTGCGGTTCACGGATGTCAGGAAGATCGGTCCTTCCGGGCCATTGGTATAGACACCGGCGGTCCGGCCGTTCTTGTCGCCGATGAAGTCCTGCAAGTCAGCCGTGTCGTAGAAGCCGTACACCGTCAGCTTTTCCCGGTCGGCATCGGGACGATCAATGCCGGACAAGGCAAAGATCATACGGCGATAGACTTCCCAATCCCGGACGGTCTTCTTCGCGAGCTCAGGATCGACATCGCCATAGAAGACGATGTTTTCGGATTCGATCTTGAGCGGTGTGGCGAGGGCAGTCGAGGCCATCAAGGACAAGCCCAGTCCCACCGCGATAATCTTCCCTGCCGAGCCGTAAAGTGCCTTCATCATGGTTCAACCCTTCTCATTACACCTTCCGACACTAAACAAGTTTCGGTGCGGCTTTCAACAGCGAGCGCCAGTTGGGACGTTGTGACCCAAGCCATGCCCTAGGCATTTTCTCCAAACGCCAAAGACAGCGCGGTTTCGCAGTGGATCCGCGTCGTGTCGAAAACCGGAAGCGGACTGTTGTCGGCATCCAGCAACATGCCGACCTCCGTACAACCCAGGATCAGGCAGTCAGCGCCCATGCGTTTGAGCCGCCCGGCAATGTCTACGAACTCCGCCTGGCTTCGCGCCTCGACCTGGTTGCGGCAGAGCTCTTCGTAGATGACTTCATGCACGCGGGCCCGGTCGGACGCATCCGGCACCACTGGCTGCAAGCCTTCGCCGCGAAGCCGGTCGAGATAGAAGCGCTCTTCCATGGTGAAGCGCGTCCCGATCAGTCCGGGATGGGAGAATCCGCGGTCCAGGATGCGCGCGGCGGTTGCGTCGGCGATATGGACCAGCGGCACGGTCACATCGCGCATCATGCGCGGCACGACCTTGTGCATGGTGTTGGTGGCCAGGACGATCAGCTCCGCGCCGCCGCGCTCCAACTCTTCCGCTCGCTCTGCCAACATGTCGCCCAACGCGTCCCAGGCACCGTCGTTCTGCAAGTGCGCGACGAGACCGAAATCCACCGACCGAATGAGAAGGCGCGGGCTATGTAGTCCACCGAGCCGTTCGGATGTCAGTTGGCAAAGCAGTTCGTAATATTGCAACGTCGAGGCCGTGCTCATCCCGCCCAGCACACCGATGGTTTTCATGGCAGGTGATGTCGAAACGAAGGCGGTCATGGCCCGCCTTATCACTGCATATCGCGCCCACAAAGCGATTGACGCGCCCGCCCGCTTTTCCTATCTGGCGCGCCTTGCCGATGACGTGCCCAGATGGCGGAATTGGTAGACGCGCCAGCTTCAGGTGCTGGTGTCCGTATGGACGTGGAGGTTCGAGTCCTCTTCTGGGCACCATTTTCCGGCTTCACGATCCGGGCATGTTGTTGAAATCACTAGAGATTTCCTCATCGAAACTCTTTCAAACTCTGATTTCCTCGACTGATGTGCCACACCACGTGCTACATTGTGTGCTACATTATGCCTGTCATGAAGAGGCTAAACCAATACCTCAAATGTCGCGGAGGGTATTGGAACTACCAAAGACGCGTCCCGAAAGCTTTTCAAAGTCTCGACCCTAGAGGCACGATTAGAAGTGCTCTCGGAACCACCTCCCTGGAGATTGCCCGCGCTCGACGCGATGCCCTCGCCATTGCAGATGAAAAGCTCTGGAACGCCTTGCGGGCTGGAAAGCCAACTGCCTTGGACGCTTACGAAACGGCTCGCACCCGTGCGGTTGCACAGGGGTTCGTCTACGTTCCTGCCAATGAAATCGCCGTAGAGGCTACGCTCGATGAAATTCTCGCGCGTCTGGACAAAATCAATGTCGGTTCTCCAATTGCCACAGCAGAAGCGGATGCCGCCCTAGGGCTCGTCGAGCCCAGTGCTGCCCCAATATCCGAGGCCTTCACGATCTATTGCGAGAAAATATGCGCCGTCGATCTGAAGAACAAATCTGCGGCGCAAGTGAAAAACTGGATCAAGGTCAAACGGCGGGCAGTCAACAACTTCATCGCTCTCTGTGGCGACCTTCCAATGAACGCCATTACGCGGAGCCACGCCCGGCAAATCTATGATTGGTGGAGCGGCCGCGTGAATCCAACGGACGGCACCAAGTCGCTCCATGCCAACTCGGCCAACAAGGACTTCACGAACCTTCGGACGCTTTACGAGCGTTACTGGGCTTACCAAGGCGATGAGACTCGCGAGAACCCTTTCCGCAATCTTCGCTTCAAGAATGTCGTCTACAAGGACATTCCACCGTTCGAAACGGATTGGATCCAGTCAAAGATACTCGTATCAGGCGTCTTCGACGGTTTGAATGTCGAGGCCCGATGCATCGTCTACGCACTTATCGAGACTGGATGCCGTCCGAGCGAGATTGCGAACCTACGGCCGGAGCATATCATTCTCGACCACGATACTCCTCATCTGCAAATCCGTCCGCAAGCCAAACGCGAGCTCAAATCCAAATCGGCAAACCGGGACGTTCCGTTGCTCGGGGTCTCGCTGAAGGCTATGCGACGCTGTCCCAAGGGGTTCCCGCGCTATCGCGAGAAAAGCGACTCGCTGTCAGCAACCTTATCGAAGGCGTTCAAGACGCGGAGACTGTTCCCGACAGCGGATCACCGCATCTACTCGCTGCGCCACTCTTTCGAAAAGCGTATGCTGGAAGCGGAATTGGACTATGGCTTGAGGTGCAAACTGATCGGCCATTATAACAATCGTCCCGACTACGGAGACGGCGGGTCGCTGGCTTTTCGTCGGGACCAGCTATCCCGTATTGTGCTCGACGACGCTCACCTGAAGATCTGACGATGGCGGTCCAGCCTGGACCGCCGACTTTGTCGAAGCTTCAACTCCCGTTCAAGACGGTCGAAGATCGGCCAGGCCGCTTCGCTATGGGTCTCGATGATCCATGTCAGCTTTCCCAAGCCTTCCAGGATCTTCGCCGTTTCGTCGGATGGAGTGTTGCGCATTCGGAGTTCAGCTATTGTGATTTTGGCCGGGACCAGACGAGGTCCGCTTTCCCGTCGGCCTCGAACATCGCCGCCCAGACGGGCGCGGCGAAGCTGGGATCGTCAAGGAAGACCTTGAGATAGGGCTGGCCCTCCTCACCCTTCGCGACGGCCTTGCGCGCAAAGCCGAGATCGCATTGCCCGGTCTTCACAAAGTAGTCGGGACTATCGTCGTGCTTCTTGTTGGTGTTCAGAACGAGCCTCACCTTACGGGCCATGGTGAGTGTAGAGATCGTGCCTTCGTAGCCGTCATCTTTGATGCGGAACTGTCCTATGGTGGCCATGATGTATCCTTTCGAGTGGGTTTTGGTCGGTGGAGATCAGTCGGTGTTGGAGAGCGTCTTGCGTGCCTTCTTGAAGCCTGAGTCAGAGGCGAGGAAGCTGGCGAGCATGGACGGGACGAGCGTGCCGGCCGCCACCTCTTCGCCGTAGCTCTGCGCATAGAGCTGGGCATAGTCTTCGAGCATTCGGTACGTCTCTGGCTCGACATGGATAGTCATCTTGACCGGCGTGAGGTCCGGCAGCTTCGCGATGCGCAAGCTGGGAGTTTGGGTGTCGGACATGGGTCAGCCTCCTTGGGCGTAGGGTGAAAGAACAAGGTCGCGATTGACGATGACGCGCAACCGCCAGCCCGGGCGGACGCGCAAGGTCGGCTGGCGCTGAAGCGCGCGGGTCACGACGCGCTGGCCTGCATGGTTGATGGTGTCCTGCCCGCCATCTCGCAGGGCTTCGACGATCCGGTCCTCCTCGTCCGAGCCGATCTCGGACGCGATGGACAGAATGGACGACAGGATCGCCGCGCCGAATAGGTCGCCCCGGTGCCGATCGACGCGGTCGCGCAAGCCCGTCTGTCCGGACAGGTCCACGCCGGGCAGGCTTTCGATGACGAGGGACGAGCCGTCCGGACGGATGATCCGGGTCCAGACGACCAGTGCGCGGGACTGCCCCGCCTCGATATCGCTCTCATAGCGGCCGAGCAGGCGCGAGCCTTGCGGGATCAGAAGATGCTGACCGGTCG
>JBATXP010000212.1:0-4765 GCA_049673465.1 Litorimonas sp. | reverse complement strand
GTTCGGCGCGGACGCCGTGCTGACCGGTCGGGGGTTGCGGCTGGCGAAGGCGAAGTCAGCAAGGCGGTCGGAGGACGAGGCGACGTCCCTGCCGGGCAAGATCAGGGACGATCAGCTTTGAACGGGCGTTTGGGCTCGCGAGTGTGAAGCCCAATGTAGTTGAAGGTCAGCAGCGAATAGAAAAGCTGAGTAAATCGTAGAAATGTTGAACGACCGCCAATCTGGTCGCCAGCGAGCCAAGCCAGTTTCCTACCCCCGCTATGGTAAGCAACTACAAAAGGCACAATGGCGATCATTTGCGCCGCGAGGTTGAGAATGATTAGAGTGTCACCAGCACTCTCCTCGCCAATCTGTGCGAATGGTGGTATAACTAAATAAGTGAAAAAGAAAATTGGCCACGCCCAAACATCGGATTTTGAGTACCGCCATTTAGTCTGGACGGCGTAGGCATTTCCTACTCTGAGACCAAAATAGACTGAGAAAATACTTAACGGATAGGTAAAGCTTATTATCAGTCTTGCGTCGGAGTGTCCGACATACATGATTGACAGATAGGCTGCGGACGCAACGACTATAAATATCTGAAAGCTTCGCAAATATATTCCACGAAGCTTTCCAGGATGCGCGAACTTCTCGTTCACACTATACTCCGCTTCCGCTCCAGCCACCCGATCCACAGCGCGAAGCCGACGAAGAACACCAGCCCCGTTGCCGCGAACGTCAGCCCGCTCGGCAGGGCGGACACGTCGAGCGTTCCGGCCTGCAATTGCAATGTCGGCTCCGTGATCGAGAAGAAGTGGACGGTGCAGATCAGCGCCACCGTGATCCAGGCCACCACCGTGGTCCAGCGCGGCCCCGTCGTTTTGGCGAGCCAGAACGCGACGGCCGTTCCGAACAGCAGGACTTCCAGCCCGTAGCTGGGCCAGGCATAGTTCCAGAGGCCCAGCCCCAGTTTCACGTCGCTGCCCGGCACCCAGACGAGGTCGGCGCGGTGCACCAGCCAGTCCAGCGGCCAGTGCGAGAAGGCGAGCGCGAAGATGATCCAGAAGCCGCGCATCGATCCCTTGTCGCCACGGTTCGTCAGGCGGTACAGCCCGGCGGCCGCAAACGCGATGAACACCGCGCCGACGAAGGAATGCGAATAGTCGATGTCGAAGACGAGCTGCCCGTCCACGACGTTCGCCGCGCCTTCCAGGCCGAACGGCACGAGTAGGCAGAAGACGATATCCATCGCCTGAACCGCCAGAAAGGCCTGCCACAGCCTGACCTTGCCCGAGCGGACCACGTCGTAGACGGCGGGTCCGTAGTGACCGATGAACATGAGGGCTCCCCTTCCCTGTTTTCCCGATGGCTACTCTCTGGAGGCCATCTCCACGAAATAGGCGTGGATGTCGTCCGGATCGCGGGACGCCGCGTTGCGCCAGGTCGGCGCGTCGTCGAGATTGAGGACGGTGCCGTCGGGCCGGGCGACCACGACCGTCGGCGTGCCGGGCGTGCCGTCAAGGCCGAACCGCTCCGCCACGTCCTGATTGAGGACCTTCATCCCGACATCGACCCAGACCAGCTCGTATTCGCTCTCGATCAGGGCCGTCATGTCGGGACGCTCCATCGCGGCGGCGAAGGCGCGGCTGTCGTGACACCAGTTCCCGCCCATCACGATCAGCGCCTTGGTGCCGCGCTCGCCCGCGCGCGTCAGGGCCGCGTCCACGTCGGCGTGGGCGTCGCGTTCCGTCATGAAGGGGCGCGGCTCGGCATGCCCGTCCCCCGCATGGATGGTGGCGCAGGCCGACAGGGACAGGGCGAAAGCGAGGCAGAAGGCGCGGAGCAACGTCATGAGTCCGGATAGCATGCCGCGCCCGCCTCGCAAACGGGCGGCAGGGGCGGATCGGTCACCACTTCCAGATGGAAAGCGGCGTCCGGCGCGGGGCTTTCGGGAACGAAGGGAATGTCGGGATAGAAGAAGCGGTGCTGGAGGATGCGGTCGCCCATGGCACGCACGGCATGGTAGACGGCGAAGCGGCTCTCCGTCAGGCTTGGCGCGATATCGATGGCGTAGCGACCCTCCGCCTCCACATGACCCATACAGTCGCGCTCCACATTTGGGTCCGCGTCCAGTGCCGCGATCGCGCCGGCCACTTCCGCCGTCATGGCCTGCAATACCGCCTCGCGCCGCTCCGGCGAAAGGTCCGCTATGGGCTCGTAGACGCCCAGCATATTGCCGAGGCATTCCGGCTCGTAGGTCTGGAGGAAGTAGTCCACCCCGCAAACCGGATTGTCCGGACATTCCAGATAGTACTCGATCATGACCTCCACCTGCTTGCGCGGGGTGCGCGCGCCCGAGGTGATGTAGAGCGACGGCTCGCCCGCCAGTTCCGCCACGTCTGCGACTACGTCCAGCACCACAGCCGGAACCGGCGAGCTCGGCAGGGTGATCTCGATCCCTCGCACCGTCACCACTTCGGACTCCGGCTCCTTCGGCACGGTCGCGCAGGCACACAGGCCCAGCGCGGCGAGGGACGCGAAAGCGGTGCGCATTATCCGGGCATCGCGAAGCGCTCGACCTTGACGGTGCGCATCCTCGCCCCCTTGTCGCGGTGGACCTGCGCCTCGCGGTAGTCGGGCAGGCTGAAGAAGGCCTGCATGTGGGCGTCGTCGCGAAACTCCATCACCACGACCTTGTCCATCTCCATGCCGGCCGTCAGCACGTGCGGGTTCTCATCGTTGACGTGGAGCTTCACGCCTTCGCGCATGAAGATCGGCCCGGCCTTCTCCGTGTAGGTCCGGTATTCCGCCTCGTCGATGAAATTGAGAAAGGCGATGACGATGGTGGACATGGGAGGCTCCTAATTGAACAGGGCGAGGGCGACCATGCCGAACAGGCAAAGCGTCGACAGGACGAACACCCCGAAGCGCGCCAGAACCGGCCCGGTCGAGATCTGGATAAAGCTGTGCACGACGCGCAGGCCCACATAGGCCCAGGCGAGATAGCCCATCCAGACAGTCGCCTCGCCCGTGATCGCGGCCCAGAACATGAAGGCGTAGAACAGGGTCGGCTGTTCCATCAGGTGGTTGTAATTGTGCGCCGGGGCTTCGACCTTGAGCGGAAGCCGCTTTTTCCAGTCGCCATCCGGGCGCTTGGAACTTTCCACATCGATCTTCAGCTTGCCGAAGGCGGGCACGCGCCGCGCGAACAGGATGCACCAGACGACCAGCGTCCAGATGATGAGTGCGATGACGGGCGCGAGAAAGCTGTTCGTGTCCATGTCCGATCTCCCCATGCCGCTGAGAGCGGGTTACGGAACCACACTGCGTCTTGAAACGCGGGTGTCAACCGTGGGCGCATCGGCCTTCCCGCAAGCCGTCCCCGGCATTCATTGCCGGGGACGAAGCTGGTCGGAACGTTTGGCCCGGCCTACCGCCAGTCGCGTCTGACCGCCATGCGCTCGCGCGCCATCTCGTCGGCGACGGACGCCGTGGTGCGGTCTTCGCGTGCGGCGCGGTCGAACACTTCGTCCAGCGTATCCTCCAGCTGATCGAGCTTTCCGCGCACCCAGTCCGGATCGTAGTCGCCGGACACTTCCGCCGCCACATTGATGATCCCGCCCGCATTGAGGACATAGTCCGGCGCGTAGAGGATGCCACGCGCCTTGAGGGCTTCGGCCATGTCGGGCGCACGCAGCTGGTTGTTGGCCGCGCCCGCGACGATTCTTGCCGTGAGCTGCGGCAGCGTCTGGTCGTTGATCGCCCCACCCAGCGCGCACGGAGCGAAGATGTCCGCGTCGACGGCGTGGATGTCGTCGATGGAAACGATTTCCGCGCGCAGTTCGGTGTTCGCCTTTTCCAGCACCGCGTCGTCTATGTCGGCGACCTTCAGCGTCGCGCCCGCTTCGGCCAAGTGAGCCGCGAGCGCATAGCCGACGCTGCCCAACCCCTGCACGGCGACCGTGCGGCCCGACAGATCGTCCGACCCGAAGACGCGCCTCGCGGCGACCCTGATGCCTCGGAAAACCCCTTCGGCGGTGACGGGCGACGGGTCGCCGGACGCGTTCTCGCCTTCGGTCAGCCCCGCCACATGGTCGGTCTGCGTCTTGATGACGGCCATGTCGGCGGGCGACACGCCAACGTCTTCCGCTGTGATATAGGTTCCGGACAGCGTGTCGATGGCCCGGCCATAGGCGGCGAACAGCGCCTCCCGGTCGAACGGCCCTTCGGGTTTCAGGATCACGCCCTTGCCGCCCCCGATGCTCAGCTGCGCCATGGCGTTCTTGTAGCTCATGGCGCGTGACAGGCGGAGCACGTCGGTCAACGCGTCCGCGTCGGAGGCGTAGGTCCAGAAACGCGTGCCGCCGCTGGCCGGCCCCCGGTTGGTGTTGTGCACGGCGACGAAGGCGCGCAGGCCGGACGCCGCGTCGCTGACCGCGTGGACGCCTTCATGGTCGTCGAAGTCGGGATGGGAAAATACGCTCATGTCGTCCGCCAAGCCAGATCGTTCGCCGCGCTTCTACGCCAGGTCGGAGAAAATGTTTGCCGCTTTTGCGACCTTGTCGGGCATTCAGCCTTCGCCCAGCGTCCCCAGCCCGGCGGCGGCCGACTGCAACAGGCCGAGCGCCAGCGCTCCGCCCGAGCCGTCGCCGATATTGATGCCGAGATCCAGCACCGGGTCGAGGTCCATGCGGTCGAGCAAGGCCTGGTGCGCGGGTTCCGCCGTCACGTGGCCCGCAATGCAATGCGCCACGGCGTCCGGGTTGAGCGCGTGGACCACGGC
>JBATXP010000211.1:0-14808 GCA_049673465.1 Litorimonas sp. | reverse complement strand
AAACACGGACGGGGTTCGCTGTCACTTAAATGGGTTTCGCGGATCGCCTTCAGGCGCATGCGCTCGGAGGCTTCGGTAAACAACGATCCCGGACTTGCTGACATGACAGACCCCCTCCCAAGGATCGTATGCCAGAAAAGTGTGAAGTTTTTTAAACGAAGACTGCGACAGATGTGCCGATGTTGGTGCCGGCAAGGTCTCCGCCGTTTTCCCTGACGAGCGGGAGGCTAATGTCGAAGTAAAAGGTCGACCCTACGCCTTCTTGGCTGACAGCTCTCAGCTGACCGCCTAGCAACGCTGCGAGTTCCGAGCTGATCGCGAGGCCGAGACCTGTTCCACCATATTCGCGCGTCGTTCCCGTGCTGGCCTGCGTGAACTTTTCGAACATCGTTTCAAGGCGGTCGGGCGGGATGCCGATACCTGTATCGGAAACCAGAAATCTCAGCTTTGCGATGGAGGCTGTTGAGACTTCGGTAAAACTCTCAACACGGAGCTCGATGCGACCCTCTGCCGTGAACTTGATCGCGTTGCCGACCAGGTTCAGCAGAATCTGCCGGATTCTATTCTCATCACCGTATAGTTGTCCGCACACGTCAGGGCATTTTGTGACCGTAAGCTCGACAGTTTCTGCCCTCAGTTGTATGTCCGACAGCACACGAACAGACTCCAGGAGGTCGGCGAGACTGAAGGGCTGAGGATCCAGTTCCACCTGAACCGCCTCGAGTTTCGAGAAGTCCAAGATATCGTTGATGATGACCATGAGGTTCTCAGCCGACGTCTTGATGATGCCGCTGCATTTTTGAACAGTCAGGTCGCCGTGCGAGGCGGACAACATGTCTGCCAGGCCCAATATGCCGTTCATGGGTGTTCTGATCTCGTGGCTCATGCTGGCCAGAAAATCCGACTTCGCGACATGGGCCGCCTCCGCCCTCTCCAGATGAAGCACGGCCTCTTGACGCAACCTCTCGGCTTCCTCGCCTTTGCGAAGGGCGTCCAAGCGTTGCGCTTCAGCGTATGCGTGGTGGCGCTGGGCAAGTTCGGTTTGCTGAAGTGCCTTTGAGAGGGCCAACTTTAGCGAAATGTCCCGCATCGAGAGTTCCTGAGACAGGTGCCAGATCATCGCGCAGTAAAGTGGAGCCGTCATCAGGATCAAAGTCCCCACTTGCCAATCACCTGTCGAAAAGTAGCGAATGGAGATGATGATCGCCGCCACAGCCAGACCGACACCGTGGGGGAACGTCGCAGCCTTGGTCAGGCCCCTGTGTTTGCTGTAGCCCGTTGTCTGGATAATAAGGGCCGCGCTGCAGTAGCCTGCAGCGAGAAAGCTCGATGATATGGAAGGATGAAAAGCGATGAGCGGAGTTGGTATGGCAAACGCCACCGCCGCAAATCCGCTAGCGATAATCAGGGTTCTTCGCGTTGCGATACCAGAGGTCTCTGGCTTCCAGTCAGAGTAGATCTTCCACTCCGTTAGCAGGCCGGCCATCATCACCACGGCCAAGACTGTTGAAATTAGAGGCGTTTCGATCAGGGCGATCATTGCGCATGTCAGCGTGATCGCAAGCAAGCGGATCAGAAGAGCAGAACGCACGTAACTTTGGATATCCAGGAACTGGTTTGTCTCGTCGCACTCCCTCCGAGCGGAAAGATCTAGGTGTAGCGTCACAGATTCCACAGTTGCCGACATGAGTCAGAAACTAGATTATGGAGGTAAATTTTTCCTAATTCGCATTTTCGAACAGAGGAACCGGATTCTCACAGCCCAGCCCGGGCGGGACTGGCTGAACCAAACCGGCCAAAATGTTGCGCCTCGAAGCCGACTCGCCGTGGGAAAAAGGATATAACGAAAGCTTCAACAGCAAGCTCCTCGAAGGGATTCTGACAGGGAGATCTACTACAGCCTAGATAAAGCTAAGACACAATTGAACGTTGGAGGAAGCACTATAACACGGTCCGACTCCACAGCTCACTGGCCTACCTACCACCAACCTGAACACCACGGAGTCCACTATGTGCAGGCAATTCTTATCAGGAAACAAAACCTTACCGCTGTACGTCGGAGCCAGCAATCTTTTTGTTGTGGTGCACAATCTTTGAAGTTCTATGCACATTCGCTACAGTGGCTGCATAGTGCTCATAAAATAGTCTTTATGCGCATCATCCAAGCCGAACGCTCAGCGTTTCTGCAACACTGATTTTGCCACGGGTTCTAGGGCACTCTCGCTAGCGTCCTGCGCCTTGGCCGGCTACTGCTCCACAAACGGTCGTTTTTGGCTCACAGGGGCAACTAGATCTCGCTTACTGAAGTACCTCTAAGAGCTTTGCCTCAATCCGTACCCGCCGAGCATCGAAAAAATCTCCGAAGTCACCTACTGTGGCGGGCACTTCCCCAAGCATATGCCGCATCCTGAAAGCGTCGGCTTCTTCAGGCGACGTGCAATGCTGCGCGATCCAGTTGCCTGGCAATGTTTTGTTCTTCTCGATGTTTTGCTGTCCCTGAAGCAACTGCAGATTGGGTAGCTGCTCTGCTGCCTCGTTCAGCGAATGGGCCTCTGCTTCGTCCAATCCCGCCTTGGTCAGTTTCGACACGGTTAGACGGGAACGCGGGAAGATATGGTCGACATGGAAGCGGTTATTCAGGTCGATGAAGTCGAACAACATGGCCATGACTGGGAAGGTCCGTCTGTCACCATATTTTAGAGAAGCGATGTCTTCGATCTCCTCTTGGGTGAAGTGAAGGGATTTGCCGCGGCGGGCCATCTCGGCCTCGATCGCATCCTTGGGAAAGCTGTCCTCGGTGTGAGCATCGATCTGGGTGCGCAGGGAGGTGAGCAGAACGTCGAGGCCGCTGCCCCAAATACCCGACTTCTTGACCAGAGATCTCAGCAGCCAACTTTTGATAGCCGCCCGGTCGTTGGCATATCGGCCAGCCCGTCGGTAGTTGCCGGGCACTTCGCGCTTGTAGAGCGAATAGGCAATGGGCAGCAAAGCACTGTCGGCCCGCAGCGTGCGGGTATCAAGCCCGAACTGCGCAGCCAGTCGCACAGTCTCTAAAAGCGCGTCGCGAATGCGGTCCCAGTTATCCTCGAGAATGGCCATATTGTCCTGGGTGAAGTTCGACACCTTGAACCCGACGCTGTTGATGCCCGACAGCATCAGACCGGCCTTGAGGACGAAATCCTTGCTGAAGTCGAAACCCGGGCCGATGTCGTTCAGCTGGTCCACGAGATCGTGAATTTCCCGGCGGGCATCCCTGTTTTTCCACTGCGCCACGGCGATGCTCAAAAGCAAATCGGAGTAGGAGAGCGTCGTTCCTCCGGAGTTCATCCGGATGAAAATGTTGAGCGCGCGCTCAAGGTCTTGACTCTCCTCCTCGTATGTTTGGATAAGTTCTTTGTCGTTGATGACAGAGTTCAGTTTGAAGAGAATATCGATCGCTGACTGCTGTCTATCCGGTGGGATACCTACGGCATTTGGATATCCCGCAAGCTGAGCCAGTCCTAGCCTGGGTGCGTCGAGAATCGTGCTGACCGGATACCACCAGCTTTCAGCCCGATCCTGTATCTGTGCATCCGTGCGGAACCGGAATGAGTAGACCGACCCATCTTCGTCGTCCGCTTCGACCGGGCGCAGCAAATCTACACAAAGCACCTGCTTCGGAAACGCCTCCCGGTTGTTCCAACGCTTATATCTCTGTTTCAGCGCGATTGATCCGCGCAGGCCGATGTTCAGAGCCGTCAGTCGTTGCTGTCCGTCCAGAACGGCTGTCACATCTTTTTTGGGTGCGTCCGCAAGCTCAGGACAATGCTTGCCTTCGCGCTCATGGTAGTGGCGCACGAAATCGTAGAACCGGAACGTACCGACATTCTCCTCCTTGATCTTCCAATACAGAAAGGTGCCGATCGGGTATCCCTGCATCAGGCTGTCAAAGAGCCGCTCGATCTGCTCTGGTTTCCAGACGAATTCGCGTTGGATTGCCGGTAGCACGAAGTCATGGCGTGCAATGCCTTCCAAAACTCTCGCTATAGTTCCGCCCGGTTTATAAGTCATGGGCTAGCCTCATTTAAGCTATACAGTCTGCCGCTCATAAGAGTTCATTTTTCAAGGGTCCAGCGAATAGGCGGTCTCCGACGAGCACATGCCGGAACGCCTAGCGATCCGTGTGCAGCGACGCCTGAAGTCGGATAAGGAGACGCTGGGTTAACGCACCTTTCTACATCACTCTCGACTGCGAGCGGCTAGTGTCCTCAGTGTAGAAGTCTAGTCTGTTCGCGTGAGAAAGCACCCTTTGCAAGATGCTGGCCCCATCGACCTGCCGCACATTTTCAACAGGCTCTCTGGACTAGCCCCTATTCGGTGTGGCTTAGTCATAGCGGGAGGGCTTAATAATGAGACACACCGAAGACGGCTGGGTGTATTCGCCCTCCGACCTGCTCGTGTTCATGGAGTCGCCATACGCCTCTGCCATGGAGCGCCGTCGCGCCGCCGGCATCTTGGGTGCGAACGAAAAGCGCGACGCGGCAGACCCGCTCATGGAGCAGCTTTCCAAACGCGGCCAAGCTCACGAGGACGCGCTGACGGCCGCCTACCGCGACGCGCATGAGCATCTAGTCGAGCTCGCCGGACCGGGGAGCGGTGCTTGCAAATTGTCGGATGTTGAGCGGTTGGCAAAGACGGTAGGAGCCATGGACCGCGGCGCGCCCGTGATCGCGCAAGCGTTCCTGCGCAAGGGCCAATTCGCCGGCTATGCCGACTATCTCCACCGCGTCGAGACGCCCTGCGAGCGCTGGGCGTGGTCGTATGAGGCGTGGGACGCCAAGCTCACGCGCTCCGTCAAGCCGTCCCACCTCGTGCAGCTCTGCGCCTACAGCGCCATGCTGGAGGAGATGCAGGGCGGCATGCCGGCCGAGATGGTCGTGGTCACAGGCGACAGGCAGGAGCATCGCTTCCGTGTCGCAGAATTTGCTGCTTTCCAACGTGCGCTGGAGGCGCAGTTTCTCGCCGCCCACGAAGACGATCAAGCCGCGGCACCCGATCCAGCCGAGAGCGGCCTGCATGGCCGCTGGTCTGACTGTGCCGCCCGAGAGCTGAGCGAGCGCGACCATCTCAGCCAAGTTGCCAACATCCGCCGCAGCCAGATCGCCCGGCTGGAAGCCGCCGGGGTGGACACAATGGCTGCCCTCGCCGAACTCGTTGACGATCACCGGGTGGAAGGTCTCAACCCGGACATCCGGCGGCGCCTGACCCGGCAGGCCTCGCTGCAACTCGAGAGCGATACACCCCCTCCCCTCCACCAGGTCATCACCCCCGACCCGGACGGCCCGGCCCGCGGCCTCGACGCCCTGCCCCCGCACAGTCTGGGTGATATCTTTTTCGACATCGAAGGCCATCCCGGTGAAGAGGGCGGTCTGGAGTATCTCTGGGGCGCGACCTACTACGATGCCGACGGAGAGGTCGTCTTCCGCGACTTCTGGGGGCACGACCCGGACGGCGAGGCGCAAGCCTTCACGGACTTCATGGACTGGGCGCATGCCCGCTGGGAGGAACACCCAGGCATGCACATCTACCACTACGCCGCCTACGAGATCACCGCGCTGCGCAAGCTCATGGGCCGGACGGGCCTGCGCGAACGCGAAGTCGACGACATGCTTCGCGGCAATCGGTTCGTCGACCTCTACAACGTCGTGCGCAACGGCGTGGTTGTGGGCGAGCCCCGCTACTCCATCAAGAATATGGAAGCCCTCTACTGGCCTGGCCGCGGGCGCGAGGAGGACGTCAAGGATGGCAGCCAAAGTATTGAGGTTTATGAGCACTGGCGCGAAAACCCCGACGGCGATACGGCAGACGACTCCGAGCTGCTCGCCAGCCTGCGCGAGTACAACAAGGTGGACTGCGACAGCACGCTGGAACTGACGCGATGGCTTCGCGACCGGCAGGCCGAAGCAGGCATCGAGTGGCGCGATCCGGACGCTGGGAACGACCAAGAGCTGACGGCCGCAGAGGAAGAGAAGGCTGAGACTAGAAGCGAGGCCGATCAGGCGCGCCGGGACTTGGCGGATTTGCTAGAGGCGCGCGGCGATTGCGCAAAGACCGGCACGAGCGGGGACACCTTCACTCTGCTCGGGCAGCTCCTCCACTACCACCAGCGCGAGGACAAGCCGACCTGGTGGCGCTACTTCGACCGCCTGTCCCAGGACGACGACATGCTGTGGGCGGACTATGAGTGCCTGGTCGACGTTCGGCGCACTGACCGGCCGCCCTTCCGGCCCGGCCGAACCCGCAAGGACCGCGTGGAGTATGCCTACGACACCAGCCAGCCCTACAAGGGCACGGTCGGCACGTTCAAGCCGGTCCACGATCCCGACGTGACGCTGGATGTGCAGGACTGCGGCGACGACACGCCGGGGCGGCTCGTCTTCATAGACGATGACCGTCTAGAAGACCGGATGACGCTGGTGCCCTTTGGCACGGTCCGCAACGATGGATTGCGTGCCGCTGTCATGGACGTTGCCGAGCGGGTCGGTGAAGTAGACGAGAGCACCAAGGCTATCTGCGATCTTCTCGAGCGCCGCCCGCCCGACACGGCCGTGCCGGTCGAGACGGTCGCCCGCTGTGCCGATGATCCGGCCGCCCTGCTGGCGACCCTGTCAGATGCGGTCCAAGGCATGCGTGCCTCCACACTCTGCATCCAAGGTCCACCGGGAGCGGGCAAGACATACACGGCGAGCCACCTCATCTCTGACCTGCTGGCCTCCGGTCACCGGGTCGGGGTCACGGCCAACAGCCACAAGGCGTCCGATAACCTCTTGCGCGGCGTGCAGTGCGTGATGGCGGAGCGCGGGGAAGACGCCCGGATCGTCAAGGTGCAATCAGGCGTGATGGCTGCTGATATCCCGCTTTGCGCTGACGGAGCGGAACTCGTCAGTTCGGCCTCGAAGCTCGACATCGGAGAGGATTCCGTGCTTGTCGGAGGAACGGCATGGTGCTTCTCGCATGACCGATGCCAGGACGCCTTCGATTACCTCTTCATCGACGAGGCCGGCCAGTACAGCCTCGCCAACACGGTGGCCGTGAGTCGAGCGGCCAAGAACCTCGTCATGCTGGGCGACCAGATGCAGCTTGCCCAGCCCGTGCAGGGTACCCATCCCGGGGAGAGCGGGCGGTCCGCGCTCGATTATTATCTCGACGGCGCGCGGGTCATTCCGAATGAGCGCGGCGTCTTCCTGCCGCGCTCCTGGCGGATGCATCCCGACATCTGCGAGGTCATTTCCGAACAGATCTATGAGGGCCGCCTGGGGCACGCCCCGGTCGCGGAAAGCCACCGGCTGTGCGGTGGAGACGACGGAGCCGTTCCACAGCGCACGGGCATCGTCTGGCACCCGGTCGCGCACGCAGGCAACGAACAGGACAGCCAAGAGGAGGCCGACGCTATTGCCGCTCTGGTCGCGTCACTCCTGACCCGGTCTTTCGGTGACGCGGAGCCTCGTCGCCTCACGCTGGACGACATTCTCGTCGTGACACCCTACAACGCCCAGCGCGAACGGCTTCAGCGGCGCCTCCCGGATGGTGCCCGTGTCGGCACTGTCGATCTATTCCAGGGACAGGAAGCGCCGGTCGTCATTCTGAGCCTTGCCGCCTCCAATGCGGATCTCGCCCCGCGTGGACTGGACTTCCTGTTCGACATCAACCGCCTAAACGTCGCCATCAGCCGGGCTCAGGCGCTGGCAATAGTGGTGGGCTCGAATGAGCTGGTCGCGTCGACACCGCGCAACATCGATCAGCTGCGAAAATTGAACCTCTTCTGCCGCCTGCGCGAAGGGAGTGGTGTTGGTTCGGATTGACATTCGGCCGCCAAAGTACACTTGCGCGGCAGGTCTGGAAGCGATGGCGCAGGCCAAGTCATCACTCTATGCGCCAGCGAACAAACCGAAATCATGCTGATTGTCTTGAGTCAGCTTCTGATCAGCTGCGACAGAATACAGCCTGCAAGGCATTACAATAGCTCAAACCATATTCGCCATTGTGCAAACTCCAGCCTTCCTCCGGTCTAAAGGACACCCGGTGAACACCAAATGATGTCCCGTCGAACCAAATCACCAATGCGCTTTCCAAAGTCCCAACGGAAGCAGTCTCATGCTGGTAGACCCCGACTAGGTCCGAGTTGACTGACGCTCTAACAGCGCCCTCGATGGCCTGTCGGAGGCGCGCTTTGTCCGTATCTTCTTCGCCGTGCCAAATCCGTAGGTCTTCCTCGACATCGAGCGTTTCCGCATCAGGCATCGCATGCTTTGCGAGATGCTTCGGCAAGACGACATCGTCCTTCCAAGACCGGATGCGAGCAGGCCCGATGCCCGGCACGATAAACGTCTGCGTCCGGCGCTGTTTGCGGCCGACCGTGATCGGCGTTCCCTCCCGAATGACGATACCTCCGAAGGACAGATCGCGGGAGAAACTCACCACATCGTCCATTTCCAACCTTTGAACGAGAGCATGATGATGATTGCGGCGACGGCATTTCTCCCGCCAAACCGTCGCCCATTGGAAGGATGGACGGATACTCGGGCGAAGCTTCGACAACCGGCCGAGGATCCTGTCCGGACACCCCCAATGGTTTGGCCCCGACGTTTCGCCCATGTCCTTGTAGCAGAACTCGCCGTTCTTCGAATTGCACAGGCAGACGACACCCACCACGACCGATCTGTCCGGCTCTGGTAAGTAGGTTTGAAGAAGCGCCTCACTCGGTTCTGCCACCCGGACGGCAAGATAGTACCCACCCTGCCCCTTCGCTGACCCGACAACGGACTGACCCGCAGTCGTGAAGTTGTCGATTACGTATTGCTTGGCATTAAAACCGTACGTCTTGTGCAGGCAGATCCATCCCATGGTGCAGTCCTCGCGAGAATGAGGCCGACACAGTCACGAGCGTCCAACGTTCGCTAACTAGTACTGAAGTTTCTCTCTTGACCGCGTCGGCTGGCACCCTCTCGCCCGTCACCTCTCCCTCCCCGCACAGATGAGCGAGTGCAAACCGCCAGTTCTCCACAAGCAAATAGGATGAAATTCCTGATTTGCTTGACTTGGAACCTCTTGCGAGAACAAAGCAAGAACTTGTGTCAACCCTGCACGACATAAGAGCCGCACACGACATCCGGGAGCGTCCGCACAACGAGCCCGCACGTCGCTCCATCTGCATGGACGGTCTGCCAGAACTTCGCCTCGGACGCCTGCATGAAGTCGAGGGTCCGTTGCGACGCAGCTTCGCACTGAGTGTCCTGCGTTACACCAAAAGTTGGTCTCTCTGGATTGCGGAGACACCCCACGATGCTCTCCGACGCCGAGCCTTGGACGGCATTCTTGACGGTGATCGTTTCGGCTGGGTCCGGACCGGCAGTCGCGACGAGACACTGTGGGCGACCGAGCAGGCTCTGCGCTCCTCAGGGGTCGATGCCGTCGTGTTCGAGGTTGGTCGCGGACCCGACCTGCACGAGAGCCGCCGCCTGCAGGTTGCGGCCCAGGTCGGGGGCGGTCTCGGTCTCGCGCTCGTGTCGCGCCAATGTCAATCGTCGGCCTGCGACACGCGCTGGCGCTGCGCCCGCTCGGACGACGCAAATGAGGATTGGCGTTGGACGCTGACCAAGTCTCGGCGTGCACCGCCGCAAGAATGGACCATCCGGTCCCGGCCCTGCCCGGCCCTCTCACAGCCTTCCGACTTGCGTCCGCCCTCCCCGCACCCTTCACATGACATCCTCTCCCTCCACGCGACTCCTGCATCTATATTTCCCGCACCTGCCGCTGGACCGGTGGGCGCGCCGTGAGGACGTCCGCCTCTGGGGACCGTTCGCGGTCTCGGAGCGTCGGGGCAACTCGGACCAGATCCTGTGCGCCAACCCCCATGCCCTTCACGCCGGCGTGCGTCCCGGCCTGTCCGTGACAGATGCTCATGCCATCTGCCCGGACCTGCTGACGGAAGGCAGCGACCCGGTCCGGGACGCGCGGCTCCTGTCCGCCCTGCGCGTCTGGGCGGACCGGTTCAGCCCGCGTGTGGCGCTGGATCCGCCAGACGGATTGGTTCTGGATGTAAGTGGATGCGCACACTTGTTTGGCGGCGAGGTCCGGTTTGCGACGCTTGTACGCCAAGAGGTGGAAGACCTGCATGTGAAGGCCCGGGTGGCCATTGCGAACACGCGTCGCGCCGCGCGGGGCTTCGCGCGTTTCGGGGGCGAGGCGACACTCGTCACCGATGCCCAGCGAGAACACGTCTCGGTCGCCAGACTCCCGATCGCGGCGCTCGATCTGGACGCATCCGTGCAAACCGACCTCCGACGCATCGGGGTCGAAACGATCGGCGACCTGTCCCAGTTCAAGTCATCCGAGCTGGCGCGGCGTTTCTCCATGCGCGTTCCTGCCGCGCTCGACGAAATCTTCGGGCACCGCTTCGATCCGGTCGTTCCGTCCGCCCGTCCACCAGCCTTTGCAGCCCGGATGACCCTCCCCGAGGAAATCGCGCATGTGGAGGCGGTGATGAATATGCTGGAGCGGCTTTCAGATCGTGTCTGCCAGCGGCTCACCGAGCGGGGTTACGCCGCGCGGGGCTTTGCCTTGTCGCTGTCCTGCGTGGACGGGGCCACGCATGAGCTTTCCATCAGCTTTGCCGTTCCCACACGGACGGTCGAGCCGATCCTGCGCCAGTTCCGGCGACCGGTCGAAGCGCTGCGCATGGACTTCGGGGCCGAACGGTTTCGGCTTGTCGCCCTCCATGCGGAAACTTTTCAAGAACGGCAAATACAAGCCGGCGATGCAACGGAGGCAGGCCGCGACGCTGTCGCGCGTGCACTCACCACGCTGGGCAACCGGCTTGGCTTCGACCGGATTGTAAGGCCCGTCGCGGGTGCCGACAACGCACCCGAGCGAGAGACTGCCTTCGCACTTCTCGTCGGCGAACGGACCCAGACCCCGACCGACCCTCGCGCCTATCCTCGTCCCGAGATCGTGATCACACCCTACCGCCTTCACGTGACAAGCAAAGGCCGTCCGCCTCGCGCCTTTTCGTACCAGGGAGAAGACTTCAAGACATGTATGTCCGAAGGACCAGAGCGCATCGCGCCGTTTGTGTGGGACGAGCCGCGTCACCCTTTCGAAGCCCGGCTCCGTGACTACTGGCGCGTGCGCGTCTCGGGCGCTTCGAACGGGCCGCGCCTGTTCTGGCTCATGCACTTCCCCCACCACCCGGAAGAGGGCTGGTATCTGTGCGGGGAGTTCCTGCATGCACCGCGCGTCGCGCTTGTGCTGTCCGAGACCGCCTGAGCCATGGCGTATGCCGAACTCGACATCATGACCAACTTCACCTTCCTGACGGGGGCGAGCCATCCGGCGGAAGTCGTCTGGAGAGCCAAGGAATTGGGCTTGTCCGCGATCGGCGTGGCGGACGCCAACACGCTGTCGGGCATTGTCCGGGCCTTCGCGGCCGCGCGCGACGCCGGGATGGACCTTCGGGTCGGCGCGCGACTGGTCTTGAGCGATGGCACGACCCTGCTTGCCTATCCGAAGACGCGAACTGCCTACAGTCAGCTCACACGCCTGCTCACCATAGGCAAACGTCGGGCGAAGAAAGGCGCGTGCATTCTGAATCTGGATGATGTGCTGGAGGGCCTGACGCCGGGCGGGATAGTGATCATCCTTCGCGACCCCGTCCGCGCGCAGGCGCATATAGCTCGCCTCGCGCAGACATTCGGACCCGACCTCCACCTTGGAATGGCCCCGTTCTATGATGGCTGGGACACGGATCGCTTTCGCGTCATTGCGGAGCTGGCAGAGCGGTTCTCCCTCCCGCTTGTCTCTCTTGGCAACGTCCTCATGCACAGCTCGCGGCGCCGCTTGCTGGCCGATGTCCTCTCCGCCATCCGGCTGGGCTGCACGGTCGACCAACTCGGCAGTCACGCCCTGCTCAATGCCGAACGCCGCTTGCGGTCGGAGCTCGAGATGCGCCGCATTTTCCGGGGTTACGAGGAAGCCATCCGCAATGGTCTTCGCATTGCCGACGCCTGCACTTTCCGGTTGGACGAGTTGGAGTACCGCTATCCCGACGAGGTACTGAATGGCGTCGACCCGGACACCCGCCTCCGGCAACTGACGGAAGAGGGTCTGCGCTGGCGCTATCCGGGCGGAGTGCCGCTGGAATATCGGGAGCTCGTCGAGAAGGAACTCGCCCTCGTCGCCAAGCTCGCCTACGCGCCCTACTTTCTCACCGTGCAGGACATCGTTGCCTATGCGCGCAGCCAGGGCATCCTCTGCCAAGGTCGTGGCTCGGCCGCCAACTCGGTCGTCTGCTATGCGCTCGGCATCACGGAGGCCGGACCGGACGTCATCAAAATGGTGTTCGAGCGCTTCATTTCGGACGAACGCAACGAGCCGCCCGATATTGATGTCGACTTCGAACACGAGCGGCGCGAGGAGGTCATCCAGTACATCTTCAATAAGTATGGTCGCCACCGCGCCGCCATCTGCTCGACCGTGCGCCACTTCCGCTCTCGCTCGGCCCTTGGTGAGGTCGGCAAGGCGCTTGGCCTGTCGGAAGACAGCGTCACGGCCTTTACCTCGAAGCTCTGGGGCTGGCGTGACGGAGAGATCACGGAAGACCGGGCACAGGCCTCTGGTCTGAACGTCTCCTCCCGTCGCATCAAGCTGACCCTCGAGATCGCGCGCGACCTGATCGGCTTCCCGCGCCACCTCTCCCAGCACACGGGCGGCTTCGTCATCACCAATGGTCGTCTCGACGAGCTCTGCCCGATCGAGAACTGCGCGATGGAAGACCGCACCATCATCGAGTGGGACAAAAACGATGTCGACGTGATGGGCATGATGAAGATCGACGTGCTCGCCCTCGGCATGCTGACCTGTGTGCGGAAAAGCTTCGCGTTCATCCGGCAATGGTTTGGCGTCGAACTCACCATGGCGAATTGTCCGCAGGAGAATAGCCCGGTCTACGCCATGATCCAGGAGGCCGACACCGAAGGCACGTTCCAAATCGAGAGTCGTGCCCAGCGTCAGAGCCTGCCAAAAACGCGGCCCTCGACCTTCTACGATCTGATCGTCCAGGTCGCCCTCATCCGGCCCGGACCCATTCAGGGCGACATGGTCCACCCCTATCTGCGTCGCAAAAGAGGCGAAGAGGAAGTGACCTTCGCCAGCAAGGCGCTGGAACCGGTCCTGGAAAAGACGCTCGGCATTCCGCTCTTCCAGGAGCAGGCCATGGAGATCGCGTCGATCGCGGCGGGCTTCTCACCGAGCGAGGCGGACAGCCTGCGTCGCAGCCTTGCCACCTCGTCCGGTCCGGGTCGCATCCAGGTTCACCGCGAGCGGTTCATCGAGGGGTGTCTGGCCAATGGCTACGAGCGCGACTTCGCGGAAGCCGTGTTCCGTCAGTTGGAAGGCTTCTCCGGCTACGGCTTCCCTCAGAGCCATGCGGCGAGCTTCGCGCTGATCGTCTACGTCTCCTGCTACATCAAGTGCCACTACCCGCAGGTTTTCCTCGCCGCGCTCCTCAACTCGCAGCCCATGGGATTCTATGCCCCTGCCCAGCTTATCCAGGATGCCCGCCGTCACGAGGTCAACGTCCGTCCAGTGTGCGTGGAGCGCTCTTACTGGGACTGCACGCTCGAGCCGGACGGTGAAGGGCGTCTCGCCGTGCGGCTGGGCTTTCGGCTCATCAAGGGCATGCCGGAGGACGAGGCGAAGTGGCTGACGGCCTGCCGGGGGAATGGCTACCGATCCGTTGACGCGCTCTGGCGCCGGGCCGGGCTCTCACAGCGCGCCCTGGGTCGGCTCGCGCACGCAGATGCATTGGCCACACACGGTCTCAACCGGCGCGAAGCTCTCTGGCAGGTCAAGGCCCTGCCCAAGGGCGGCGCACTGCCCCTGTTCGAGGATGTAGGCGAAGGCCTCCCCTCACCCGAAGTGTGTCTGTCGGCCCTGACCGAAGCGCAGCAAGTCTATGCAGACTACGTCGCCACGCGCCTCACCCTGCGGACGCATCCCGTCCGGCTTCTCTCGGACCAGCTCGGGCAGCGCCTGCCAGTGCGGAACCAGCGCGACTATCCGGACGGTGCGCCCATCACGGTCTGCGGACTCGTCGTCTGCCGGCAACGGCCCGGAACGGCGTCGGGCGTGGTCTTCCTGACCCTGGAAGACGAGACAGGGGCGTCGAACGTCATCATATGGGGCAAGGGCGTGTTCCCGCGCTACCGTGCGGAGATCATGTCAGGACGGCTGTTGCGCGTCTCGGGCAAGTTTCAGCGCGAAGGCATCGTAACCAATGTTATTGCGGAACACATCGAGGATCTGTCCTACCTGCTGGACAGCCTGAGTTATGGCGAGGGGCAGATCGACCCGGCCTTCGACAATGCCGACCATGTTCGCTCGCCCGTGCAGAGTTCGTCCACGATCGCGCGCAACCAGTCGGCCAGCCACGTCCCGAAGCCGGGATCGAAGCCAATCAAGCCCGACCCGCTGGGCGCGAATCCGAAGACGGACCGGTCCAAGGACAACAAGACCGTCACAGATTTCTACGCGCATGGCGCGGCTCGCCATCCGCGCAGCCAGGCGGCAAAGCTGTTTCCAAGCCGGGACTTTCATTGACACGTCGGCCGCGATCATGCGTTCACGCTCTCATGTGCAATCTTTACCGCCAGGACGTCGCGCCCTCGACCATCACCCATTTCTTCGAGGGCAGTGCCCTGTCGCTCACAGAAGCCGCGCGTGGCCGCAATGTGGAAGCGGGCTATGTCGGAGCCGATCAGGACGGCCCCGTTC
>JBATXP010000210.1:0-8706 GCA_049673465.1 Litorimonas sp. | reverse complement strand
GCCATGGATCCGGCGACGGGCGCGTTCCAGGGCGCTCTGCTGGCCCTGTCCCACAGGACCGACTGGCCGGAGCACGACAATCTGGCCTGGCTGCGCGAACGGCTCGGTGCCTTCACCTATATCGACCGGGTCGTCGTCGCCCGCGACGCGCAAGGGCTGGGCATCGGGCGCGCCCTCTACGCCGATCTCGCCCGGCTCGCGGCAAGCTGCGGACGCCCGCTTCTGACCTGCGAAGTCAGCACCCGCCCCGACAATCCGGCCTCGCACCGGTTTCACCGCAAGTCGGGCTTCCAAACCCTCGGCGACCACTCGACTCCGGATGGAAACAAGGCCGTGCGCTACTATGCCGGCCATCTGTAGAACCCCGCACAAACCCCTTGCGACCCGCCGCCCACCCGACTAAAGCGCGCCCCCTAGACGCACCGGTAGCTCAGCTGGATAGAGCACCAGACTACGAATCTGGGGGTCGGGGGTTCGAATCCTCCCCGGTGCGCCACTTTTCCCAAAGTCGATTTCCCTAAGTCGTTGGAAAACCTTGCGTTTTCCTGCGGAAGTCTGACCTGTCCCGCCGTTTCCCGCCATTTGGGTCACAATATGGGGCACAGTTTGGGGCACAATGGAGCCATGACCGACCCGAGAAATCGTTTCCTGCGCAGGCGGGGTGAACACTGGTACTATCGCCGCCGCGTGCCGAAGAAATACGCGCCGATCGACCCCAGGACTTTCAGCAAAGTCGCGCTCAATACGGACTCCCTTTCGGTCGCCCGACAGCGCCGCGATGCGATGGCTTCGGCCGACGATGCCTACTGGGCTTCAAAGCTCTCCGAAGCGCTTTTGGGAGACATGGACGGTGACGCCGCGCTTGCGAAGTATCAAGCTGCCCGAGAACTGGCGCGGGCTAAGGGCTTCGAGTTCCTGGCGCTCGACACGCTCGTTGTCGACATGCCGACGGAAGAGATCGTCGCCCGGATCAAGGTGATCGACCGAACTCCGGAGAAGGCCAAGACCCAGATCGCGGATGTCGTGCTAGGCGGTGTGGAGCCACCTCGCGTGACTGTCTCGCAGGCGATGGACCTTTATCTGGACAGGCTCGCTCTTGGCTCTCTCGCGGGCAAGTCCGACGAGCAGAAGCGCAAATGGGCCATCGTCAAGCGCCGCTGCGTGGCCTCCTTCGTCGACCTGTGCGGCGACCTGCCGATGGACGAGATCGAGCGGAAGCACGCCCGCGCCTACTATGACTGGTGGGGCAAGCGGATCGCAGGCGAGAATGGAACGAAGCCGCTTCGCCCCAACTCCGCCAACCGCGACCTCGGCAACCTGCGCACGCTCTACCGCGAGTACTACACCTATCTCGGCGATGAGGAGCGGCCCAACCCGTTCCGTAGCCTCCGCTTCTCCGACACGGTCGAGAAGCGCACGCCGCCTTTCGAGACCGAGTTCATCCGAACACGCATTCTCGCGCCGGGTATGCTGGACGACCTCAACGACCAGGCGCGCGACATCGTCTACGCCATGATCGAGACGGGTTGCCGTCCGAGCGAGATCTGCAACCTGCTGCCGGAGAACATCCGCCTCGACTGCGAAGTACCACACATCAAGCTCCGGGCGACATCGGGACGCCAGCTCAAGACAAAAGCCTCCGCGCGCGACATCCCGCTCGTCGGCGTGTCCCTCGACGCCCTGCGGCGGCATCCAGAAGGCTTCCCTCGCTATCGGGACAAGAGCGACGCGCTCTCGCAGCTGCTCATGAAGGCGTTTAAGGCCCGCAAGCTCCTGCCGACGGACCAGCATCGCATCTACTCACTGCGGCACAGCTTCGAGGACCGGATGCTGGAAGCCGGGTTGGACTACGGACTGAGGTGCCTGCTGATGGGACACAAGAACACGAGACCGCAATACGGCGACGGTGGTTCGCTTGCGCATAGACGAAAGGAACTTATAAAATGTCGTGTCGAGTGCCGATACTGAGGTAGTAGATCGACCTTCGGTATTACCAAGGACGCAGTCTTCCTCGTGGTTTGTCGCATCTCGGTCTGCCCAGTTCGGTGTCGATTTCTTTAGAAGGGATTTTGCATTTTTGGACAAACAAGCCGCGAGCAGATCAAGTTTCCACGACGTTGGCCTGCTCGATTGTGCGGCGGACAAAACGTTTCCATTCGATGATATAGGCGTCACGAGAGGGTTCGTCGTCCGCGTACAAAACCAGTTTCTGGAACCCGCCTCCGACCTCTATCAGGATCGACGCTGTCAACGTCTCATTCGCACCTTCAGAAAGGACCCGGCTTGCTTTTAAGCTCGCCACAAAATCTGTGAGAAAGCGCTTCCGCGTCTCAAGGCGTGCTTCCAAATAGTAACGGTTGAGCACGGCGTTGCGAAACATGGCTCTAGTGATGTCGGATCCCAAGAGGCGTGCAACGATCCCGTCGATCATGTCGTCTGCAAGTTCACGCCAATCTCGGGCACCTTGTTCCAGCAAGCCGATGAGTTCGGCGTTGAACCGATCCATCATCCGTTCCGCGCAGGCTGCTTCCGCCGCCTCGACGGACGGGAAGAACCGATACAGCGCGCCAACAGCTACACCTGCCTCTTCCGCGACCATTTTCGTGGTCAGAGTGCTGGGTGGATTATCGGTGTAAAGCCGTTCTATTGCATCCAGAATGACGGTCCTGGAGCGTCTCGACCGAGCTTGCTTGGGTGCGTTCCGCGCATAGGATCCATCGTCTTTCGACATGCCGAGCTTGTAACCATGTTTTCATTCGAGGTCAGCCTGGCATTTGACGTTGCATGCGCCATGCAAAAACGCCTGCAGGGACGAGAAGAAGGCTTATCCCGAACGTCATTGCCAATGTGATCGTCGAGGCGGTTTCCGGCGTTTGCAGTTGAAGTGCAGAATCGTAAGTCGAAAATTGGAGAACGGAACCCGCGATGAGGGCTCCGAGGGCGACACCCAGGCTGTCGATCGAGATCCAGACGCCGGTAAACAGCCCCTCATAGGCTTGCCCCGTTCCGTCCTTGGTTAGCGTATCTGGAAACAGCGAAAAAGCGAGCAGTTGTGTTCCGCCGAGTGCGGACCCCACGAATGTGAACAGGAGCGCGTTAAGGGGCATGTTCACACTGGGTGCCATAATAAGGCAAGCCGACGCCACCGCATATGCCAATATCGAGATCATGTAGCTTCTCGCTTTGCCGATGGTCCGCGAGAGCCAGAGCCAGACAGGCAAGGCCGAGAACATGCCGAGCGTGAGAAAGGCATAGAGGAACGAGACGTTTGCCGTCTCGGCACCGAGGCTGAAAGCATTAAAATATGGCAGGAGCGCAAGGCTCGCACCGGACGCAACGGTCTGAAGGAAGAAGACAGCGGCAACGGTCAAGAAGGCGCGATTGGAGATTATTCTTCTTGCGCTTTCGCCTGCATTATGGAGCGGTACCTGTAGGTCGCCCTCGGAAACGTTCCGCAACGCAAAAGCCGGCATCAGCATGCAAAAGCTGATCGGCAGCGCGAGCGCGATGGCCATCGCCCTATACCCAGAAAGACCCTCGCCGAAAGCCTGCAGGACAAGCGGCCCCGCAATACCGGCCAGGACTAAACCCACCGAAGACCCTGCCATCCTGTAGGCCACGATACGTGTGCGTTCGTCGGGGTCGGAGGTGATTTCGGCGGGCACCGAGAGGTAGGGAACGGCAAAGATGGCAAAAGCCGTCGTGCATAACAAATAGGCCAGCAGAAGATGGACGAAATCAAGGATCCAATTTTCTGCATCCGGTGGTGAAAAGAGAGCGACGAACGTCACAGAAAAAAGGAGGGCTCCGAATACGAGAAAGGGGCGCCGCCTTCCCCATCTGCCCGACCAGCTGTCCGAGATTCGGCCGATGAATGGGTCGATAAGGAACTCCCAAACTCTTGGAAGAAACATTGCAATGCCGGCCCAGAACGCCGGAATGCCGAGAAATTCGGTGCTCATGTAAAGCAGGAAGAGTTGGGGCACCACGAAGAACGCTGCGGTGCCGATAGACCCGCAACCATAAGCCAGAAGGAAGGCGCGGGAGTGACGATCCGATATGTCTGGACCGCGATGATGCTCCTGCATTGTCACGCCTTCTGAAAGCTTCTCGCGCTTCCATGAAAGGAAATATCTTGACATAGAAACGTCATAACGTGAATGTATTCACGTTACAAGTCTGTGTTGGAAAACATGCTGAGGGGATAAGACCATGGTATTTGGGGGCAAGAAATTTAAATTTGGGCTGGCGTTCCTATCCGGGAGTGTCGCCCTCGCGCCCATGACTGCGATTGCGCAGTCATCCACGGTTCTTTCAGCGGAACCGACGCTTGTCGACGAGATCATCGTGACAGCACAAAGACGCGCAGAAAGCATCCAAGATGTACCCATATCCGTTTCGGCGTTCGGCTCTGCCGATCTTGACGGGCTCCGAGTCGAACGTGTCGAAGATCTGGCCCGCCTTGCACCAAATCTGACCTTCGCACCGTCGGCGGACATCAAGACATCTTCGACATCCTTGCGAGGCATCTCGACCAGTTTCGCGACTGCGGGCGCCGATCCGGCCGTGGGGTACTATCTTGACGACGTATTCTTGGGGAATGCCGTTAGCGCCAACCTCGATCTCTTCGACATCGAACGGATCGAAGTCTTGCGAGGGCCACAAGGCACTCTGTTCGGCCGCAATACGATCGGGGGCGTGATCAACATTGCCACAGCGGAAGCCTCCGACGTGCTCGGCGGAACTCTCGCCGCAGAGTATGGAAATTTTGATCGACGGCGTGTCCGGGCGAATGTCTCCGGACCAGTCGGAAACTCAGAAAGCATCCGGTTCTCAGTGAGCGGCCTCTATGAGAAACGCGACGGTTATTTTGAGAACGCTTTCGACGGTACTGACCATGGAAGCATAGAACAATATTCAGTCAGGGGGCGCTTGGATTTTGACCTTGGTCCTCGCACCACGGCAAGCTTGCTTGCAGATTTCCGGCAGTATGAACAGTTCGGTCGTGCGGCGGAGACTTTGCAATATGGCTTCGGGCCACAGCTTCTGCTCACGGCCATCAGGCCTGCGCTTCCGTTTGACCTCAATGATGATCCTTTCGACTACACCGTTTCAGTCGACAATGAAGGAGAACAGGATCTCCGCAATTGGGGAGCGGCTCTAAGGTTGCGAACAGAATTGGAGTGGGCCGATCTCATTAGCATCACCGCATACCGTGACACCCGGTATCGGGACATCGGAGATGCAGACTTCACGTCGCTCAATTGGTTATCGGACGGAGACCCGGAAGACACGGAACGGGTCAGTCAGGAACTTCGGTTGGAGAATTATCGCGAGGATCGCCTGGGCTGGACCGTCGGAGCCTACTACTACACTCAGAACAGTAGCGGTCGAAGCGTTCTGCAAAACGGTCTGGATGTCGCGACAGCGTTGGAAATCGCAAATGGACTTCCTTTCGGTGCGCTCGGCGCACTCACGGCGGAACCTTTCGGGGCCGCTGCCGAAACCGAAGTCGACTCCTATGCCGGGTTTGCGAGCCTTACACTGGGCTTTGGGTCGAAGTGGGATGCAACGCTAGGGGGGCGCTATACCTATGAAGAGCGGTCCATCGACTACACCCAGCGCGATATTCTTCTCACGGTTCTCGGTATTAATGGGATCGGCGGCAATGTCGACTTTTCCGGGGAGGAGGACTTCAGTGCTTTCACCCCTTCTTTCAACATCCGCTACCGTCCGTCGGAAGACGCAACCCTGTTCGCAACAGTCAGCCGTGGATTCAAAAGCGGTGGCTTCAACGATGGGCTAGGTGCTGGAGCCGCGCTCGCCTTCGATCCGGAAACTCTCTGGAACTATGAGATTGGAGCGAAACTGACTGCGCTGAAGGGGCGGGCGACGTTGAACGCGTCTGCTTTCTATATGGACTGGAACGATATTCAGGTCCGAAATGACAACCCGGCCACACCGGCCGCCTTCGATCCCATAATCACGAACGCAGCAGGCGCGCGCTCGATCGGCCTCGAATTCGAAGCGCGCGTAAATCCGGTCACAGGGTTGGAGCTGGGCGCGAGCTTCGCCGTTCTCGACGCGGAGTACACCGATGGAACGCTTGCCGACGGGACGCCGCTCGGACGGCTGCCATTCGCCCCGGACACGTCGGCAAACCTCTTCGCGACCTACACGGTCCCGGTCTCGGAAAACTTCGAGCTTGAGATTCAGGGGGTCCTGACCTCCGTGGGCGATCAACTGATAAATTTCGACGAGACCGTGCCGAACGCCGTGGAAGACGGATATTCTCTCCTCGATGGACGCGTGACGCTCGTCTCTTCCGAGGCAGGCTGGTCGGTCAGCGCATTCGGCAAAAATCTCACGGACGAGACCTATATCACGCGACTGGTCGACAATCTCTCCAATCCGTTCGTCGCTCAGCAAAACATATCCCTGAACGATCCGCGAACCTATGGCGTCGAACTCCGATATGACTTCTAATGAAGTAGAGCCATCCGGTATCCATGACGTCGCGGATGTGGATCGGATCGGCCTCCAGCATATACTCGAGACCGAAAACCCGCCCCCAGGTGCAAGGAAAAACTTCCTGAGCGACAGTACCGGTCGCATCTGTCCAAGCGCCTTTGAGGCGCTGCGCGAGGTCAACCAAAGCCAGCATCTTTCCTTCGGAAAGGACCCATACACCCAGAAGCTCGAAGACACGTTCAAGAAACATTTCGAGACGGATTTGCGTGTCTACACCGTCCCGAGCGGATCCGCTGCCAACGCCCTGGCACTAGCATCCATCTGCCCGCCGCATGGAGCGGTCTATTGTCACGAATTGGCCCACATCCAAAGAGACGAAGCCGGAGCGCCCGAGTTCTTCACAGGCGGCGCAAAGCTCGAACTCGTTCAGGGCATGCATGGAAAGCTGACGCCTTCCGCGCTCCTAGAAAAGCTCGAAACCGTGTTCGACGTCTACTATATGGTCCAGCCCTTCGCGCTAAGCCTTACTCAGGCTACGGAGATGGGGACGCTCTATTCATTGAATGAATTGTCTGAACTCGCGGCCGTTGCGCATGGCCGGGGGATGAAAGTCCATTTGGATGGGGCGCGTCTGGCGAATGCCGTCGTTTCCACCAATTGTAGCTTGGCCGATATGACGTGGCGAGCCGGAGTTGATGTGTTGAGCTTTGGCAGCACCAAGAACGGTGTTCTGTGTGGCGATGCGGTCGTCTTCTTCGACCCAGACCTCGCCAAGGATTTCGAGATCAGGCGCAAACGCGCAGCCCATACAGTCGGAAAGCGTCGCTACATGTGCGCTCAGATTATTGCATATCTCGAGAGCGGTGATTGGGAGCGGAATGCCCAGAGAGCCAATGCTCTAGCGGCCCAAATTGCGGAGGCGGCATCGGGATTGTTGATCGCGCCTACGCAAGTGAACCAGGTTTTCATGGCGGTGTCTGACCGACTTGAACACGCCCTGCAAGATGGAGGCTTTTCATACATCCCCTTTGCTCTCGCAGGGAAAAAGATGGGACGTTTCGTGACGTCTTGGGATCAGTCGGAGGAGGACGTGGAAACACTCTGCGAGGTGATCAAGAAGTCAAAGTCGACGGGATAGGTATGATCGGACGTTGCACCCATTATCTCACCGCAAGCTCATCTCAGATTGGCATGAGTAGCCGCCCCGAGAGCCATGACAATATCGCTAACACTGGGAGAGTTGCTTGCTGAAGCCCAGCGAAACTCTGGCCATCGTCTGCGTGTCGGATCGACTGGACGTGCGCTTGGCTGGCCTCGCAAGTCAACTTGGCACGACCAGACTTCTGGAACTCGGTCCGGCTGATGTTGATGTTGGCAAACTTTCGAACGCTACATGGATCGTCGACTTGGCGGAGTCTGGAACAAGATCGGTCTGCCTTGCGATGGACACGGAACTTACGGCCACTAAATTCGTGGCAGAAAGACTGCTTTGGACGGGAATGGATGTCCATGTCCTTGTCGCTGACCTGGAAGACCATCCGTCACTCGCTTGGCACCAGCTTTTTTTAATGGGGGTTATGCCTCTTAGCTTCGATCAGCTCCGGGAGATTGTCTTGCATTGAGGCGCCTCGCGGCATCGCCGCGACCGGGCTCGCGTGAACGGAGCCTGCGCTGCGCTTGTCTCCGCCCTCCGGGCTTACATCCCTGGCGCGCCGGACCCAGTCCGGCAAATCGAGCCGCTTTCGCGGCGCTGACTTCGCCCTCACTCCAGGCAGAGCCCGGAGCCTCTCGCCGCCAGGTCTTCGGGTTTGCAAAGTGTCGTCGCACTCGGCCCGCACGACGCCGCGGAAAACGCGGGCCGCACGCGCATGAGCGCTCCTAGTCATAACCGGCGTCGGCCCGGCGCGTCTCTCGCTCGCGCGAGGGCCTTGCCAGGCGAGGGCCACGGGCGGCTTGCGACACGCTTCGCGGGTCGGTCCGCCCGCACTTGTGGACGCGCGATCCAATTCTCATCTTGTCGCCAAAAATCCTGATACACTCAGGCAAAGATCTAGATCTTCGCCATCTCCCCATCGTTTCATGCCAATTCAGACGAATCCGATTTTTTCGTTTCCCTCGGCAGACGGGGGTGGGCGACCGGCAGGGATGGCACGGGGCGGTCGGCGCGCAAGGGCGTCGGGACTGAACGTTGTTTCGTATGTCCGTGCCTGCCTACCTGTGCCCTTGCGCCCCGCC
>JBATXP010000209.1:0-6171 GCA_049673465.1 Litorimonas sp. | reverse complement strand
CCTGCGCGACGACGGGATGGACCTTCGGAGTAGCTGCATCCCCGCAGCCGAGGTGATTGGTGGACATCATCGCCCGCAACGTCTTCTCAAATGAGCGCGCGGGGTCAGACAGAAAGGTGGCAACGCGAGAGAGTGTCTTTTCCTCTTCTGCGTAGAGAATGTGGAGGATTGCGCCGACAAGCAGAGCGTGACCTGTCTTCTCCCAATGGGATCGACGCTCCAGCGCGCCCTCTGGGTCAACGAGGATGTCGGCAATATTCTGGACATCGCGCACTTCGTTCCGGCCCATGCGGACTTCGAGTAGCGGGTTGTACTTCGCGGACGCCGGGTTGGTCGGATCGAACAGCAAGCAGTGCGAGAGAGTCGACCGCCAGCCGGATGTGAGTTGCCAGTTCTCACCCTTGATGTCATGAATAACGGCGGAATGCGGCCAGGACAGCAAGGTCGGAATGACGAGACCGACGCCTTTACCCGACCGAGTCGGTGCGAACGTCATGACGTGTTCGGGGCCGTCGTGGCGGAGATAGTCGGCTTTCGTGCGGCCAATGAAGACCCCGTTTCGCCCAAAGAGGCCGATTTGTTTCATGTCCTGAGCATTTGCCCAACGAGAGGAGCCGAAGGTTGTCAACGCTTTTGCTTGCCGACCACGCCAGACCGACCCGATGACCGCGAAGACGACTCCAAGGAAGGTAAAACCAATGGCGATCTGCCCGCCCGTATTGAACACCTCTGGAGCATAAGGCTCAAAGGCGTACCACCATTCGAAGAGCCTCCATGGATAGTAGACCGGCGTATCGCCTGCCAGAAACCACGGCGCACCCAAGTAAGGGTCGAAGTGGAATTCAGTGGCGACCCATTGGGTCGCCGTCCACATGCCAGTGCCGATCGTCGTGAAGACGATAGTGACTTGGCCGATGAGAATGGACTGGGGCGACATGAAAAGCCTCGGGTGGAAGTTCGAGGCTTAAGATCAAGGCAGATGTAGGATTTGGCTATTTAGGCAAGTCGAGTTTGGTCAAGTTCGGAAAAGGGTAAGCTCAGTATAGAAGAGGAATTGGTGCAGGGGTTAGTGTGTTTCAGAGAAACGCAAGTATCGCAGATAGACGTTTCAGCTCCGAAAAGTCTGGATTTTATATGCATTTCATAGAGTATTACAGACATTATAACAGCGTCGACACCAAAGCATCGAGTGCTCATAAATTAGATTGTTGGGTCTAGCGGAGATTGTGGCGGCTTAAGGTACATTGTCCCTTGCCTGGACCAAAGCTCAACCTATACCTGCTATCCTCGACGTTCCGCTTCACAGAGAATCCAAAAGATGCGGCACATAGCACGATACAAACTAATACAGGGACAAGCACACTTGAGCCCTTGATCGATATAACGAATTATAGCGAGGATACATGGGCGTAGCGAGAAGAGGCGACACCGTATGGACACTCGACAAGTTTGAAACTCATCTCGCTCAAGCCGTCCAACTTGAACATGTTGGTGCAATGTTAGGCGCAGGTGCATCGCTGGGATGTGGCGGGAAAACCATCCAACAACTCTGGTCGCAATACGTGACCGAGAACCCTGACCAGACTGCACAATTGGAAGCGCTACGGTTCATACTCGAAGATCGCGTAGATCCTCCAAACATTGAAGTCCTGATCGATAAGTTGGTTATCGCGCAACTTGATGCGGCAAGATCGGGACGCGACGTTGCTCAATTGTTGGCTCTGTATAATTCACTTCTACGAGCCGTCCTAAAGGCATCATTGCTTGATCGCGATTGGCTTCGTGACCCAACAAGCGCGGCAACAGCGTCAGGCCTTTCGGACCACGTCCGCCTTTTGACGCGATTAGTACATACACGCCAGCCAGGACAGCCAGCGCCATGGGTCTTTACGACAAACTACGACATGGCAATCGAGTTGGCGGCCGAAAATGCATCGCTAAATGTCCGGGATGGATTTCGCGGCTTTCACAATAGGGTTTTTTCACCATCTTCCTTTGATCTTGGCTTGCGCAATACAGAGTCCCGGGGTGAGGCTCAATTTGGGACCTATGAAATTTACTTGGCGAAACTGCATGGCTCTCTCTCTTGGGAGCAGACGGCTTCAGGGGACGTACGAGCATTCCAGATTGACGCGCGTTGCGGCGATATATTCGACTTCGTCGATGGCAATACGGCGACGTCGCCCAGTTCATTGATTTTTCCATCATCAGCGAAGTTCGTGGACACGGTAGGTTTTGTTTATGGCGAGATGATACGTCGTTTTACTCATTTTCTATCAAGGCCCAACGTCACGCTTCTCATTAGCGGCTACGGTTTCGGTGACTTCCACTTAAACCGAGTACTGCTGTCGGCGCTTAATAACCCGACACTTCAGCTTGTGGTCTACCTACCGGAGATAAATGGGTTCGAAGCCAACGGTGATCCCACCAATCTTGCGGACCTACGTCCAGGTCTTGTTAAGTTTTTGAACCTCAAGCTACCTCAGGTAGCTATACTCGGCGGTGGTGCCGCTGCTTACTTCAGTGAGATGACGTCGCACCTCCCTGACCCAACCATCCTAGATGATCCTGCGGAACGGTCCCGCCAGATAGCTAAGGCACTGGCACAAGAACTCAACCCTACAACGCCAACAACACCGCCAACTCCAACAACAACGACACCAATTCTGTGAAACGGCCTAGTTTAGGAGAGGTTGTAGAGGTCCATTCGCAAAAGGTAACAGTGCGCCTTCGCGATTACGCCCGCGGAGCAGTCGTTGCTCACGCAGACGGTTTATCCTCAATTGGGCAGCCCGGAGATCTAATCGGCGTAGAGGCGGGTGCAACTCTTCTGATTGCGCGTATCGAGACGATACAAATGACCGACGTTGCGGCGCATCCGCGTTACAGCAAATCTAAGGAAGTAGTTAGAACCCTCCAAGCCTACACGATCGGGAACGTAAGCAGATCCAACAGTCGGCTGTCGTTTGACCCTGACAGGTCGGTTTTGCCAGCTCTCGGAGCTCAAGCTGTAGGCTTAACAAGCGCCGAACTTGCTGCGGTTCTTTGTTCAGGGAGGGCATCTGAACCATCCGAGAGGATTGTCATCGGCGATGCCATTGGCGCCGCGACTATTCCCGTCACAGTCGGGATTGATGCTCTGCTAACGAGGCACACCGCAGTGTTAGGTTCATCAGGGCAGGGAAAAACACATTTTGTGGCTTCTGTTCTGCAAAAGCTACTCGAAAAGGGGCCTAACGCTCGAATAGTGATTTTCGACATCCATGACGAGTACGCGAATGCCTTCAATTCACTGCCCGGAGTTCGCTTGAAAGAGACCGTCTTAGGACAAAAACTAAATAATGATCCGCGAGCGCATTATCACATCCCATATTATGCACTCGGTCTAACTGGACTCTCGCGCTTAATACTTCCTAGCGAACGCACGCAGAGACCGGCGCTCAACTTCGCGGTGGATAAGCTCCGATACGTGTCTGGCTCTATGGGAGGTTCAAAGCTTGTCGGCCATCAGCAAGAGGTTCTCTTCGATGATGGTCGGCCGGGAAACGCTAATAGCGCAAATGCAGCGATCCAGACTTTGAAAGACGGGACAGCTGATGGAGCGAGTCAATGGCCACATATGAGTAGCATTGGGCATCTTGCTGCCGAATGGTCATGCCTTAAGTATGACCGGGGTAACTGGGTGCGCGACGGTTGGCTGTACAACAACGTCCAAACCATGCTCCGGCGGATCAGTCGCTTGATCAGAGACGAGCAGTTCAGAAAAATCATCAATGTAGAACCCAGCGGTTTCGCAGAAGCTGGGTTCATACCTCCACTAAGCTACGAGGCTGAAGCGCAAAAATTAGTGTCTGACTTATTTGGCTCTCTTGGCTCTCCCACTCATAACGACTGGAACGTCCACATTGTTTGTTTGAAAAACCTAACCAACGACTTGATGCCGTATGTTCTCGGATCTCTATTGGAACTCTATGCCGAACAGCTCTTTGCAAGAGGGCCAGGCCAGACCCATCCTACGCTGTTGGTTTTGGAGGAGGCTCAGCACTACCTACGCCAAATACCCGGTGACACCGACACGGGTTTGCACTCATTAGCCTATGAACGATTAGCCCGCGAAGGACGCAAATTTCAGGTATCGATGCTCATAAGCACGCAACGCCCTTCGGAGGTGTCACCCACAGTTCTTGCGCAGTGTGGGACTTGGGCAGTCTTCAGGCTCACAAATGATCGGGATCAGTCTGTAATTGCATCCGGTTCAGAAAAAGCAAATCGCTATGCAACTACCGAGGTGCCAGGCCTAGCAAGAGGCCAAATGGTAATGTTTGGCGACGCTCTGCCTTTAGCAACCAAAATTGCAGTCAAGGCACTTCCGAGTGAGCATGCGCCAACCAGTAGCGATGCGAGTTTTGCGAATGCATGGTCTAAATAAATATAACCCGAAACTGGGCCCATCCGTATGACTGTCATCTCTCTCTAGTCTGAGAGAAAGTTCATTGCAGACTGTTGGCGTCATGTGGGTCTCTTAGTGTCCTAAAAACAGTCTTGAGCCCACATAGGTTTTAGGACGGGTTTATGGCTATTGTTTTGGTATCGCCCACAGCCTTTTACTTCCTCTGCGTGGGGTCTGTTATCTCGACGATGGCGCCGATCTTTAGACGCCACGCCGCTTCATGTATCGTCAGCCCTTCCTTGTTCAAACCAATTGCTCTCGGCAACCTATTATTCGTGACGACTTTGGGACGACCACCTTTACGCACATGCGCGGCGGCGGCTTATAAACTGGCGCTTGTGCGTTCGCTGATAAGGTCTCGCTCGAACTGTCCGATCACGCCGACGATATAAACGACCAGCGGTCCGGTCGTTATGGTCGTGTCGAAATTCTAGGTCAGAGAACGAAATCCCAAGCTACTCTCTTCCAAGCAGGCGACGGTTTCCAAAAGGTGCTTCATGCTGCGGTCGAGGCGGACGAACTTGGCCGAGGCGGACGAACTTTAAAACGACGAGCGTGCCGCCTTATTGTGTCATGAGCTAATCAAGCGGTAGATGTAACGCGCTATACCTGCCCCCGGCCGAAGGCTTGCTCTTACCAAGAGGTCCTTCAAATCCAGCTCTAACGCGCCTGCCCTTGCCGTCCAATCACGTCCCAGCTTATCCCACTTAACGACACTCGTCCTCTAATTGAACGACTCAATCGGTTCTCCATAACTGGTCTCCAAGGCACGAGCGTGAAGTCTTTCGAGCGTTCAATAACAGCGAACTTTCCGCTCGGTCGCTCAATGGCCTTACTGTATATCCCATCGACATGCCGAAAGTCTCCAAGCGGAGTGTAGGATTTGCCAGTCTCGACCGATATTCCTGAGGCAGCATCGCCGAGGTCTATTGCTTCCAGTTTCTCAAGTGCGGCGCTCGGCAGCCTTCCGGCTTCGTCTTTCTCGAAGCCCATCCCTTTCAACACCGTGACTCGTTTCGCCATAGCCGCCTGAATTTCCTTTGAGCGCAGGACGGGGTTTCCACTCCCGGTTAGCTTCCTATCTATCCATGTAACGCCCCTTGCCGTTTCCATCTCGCGAAGGGTCAATCGACTATCGCGGCGAACAGATGTCGGGAGACGCTTGGCCCGTTCGGTCTCATAATCCGCGGCGCGGTCTAGATATTCGCTGGGTATGCGCCACGACCCATCCGGCCTTCGGACGACGTACTTCTGTCGACGCAGCGCTTCCAGTCGCCGAACATGTGCTCTTGCGTAGTCTGCGGAAACCCTGTCGCCTTCGGTCGCATGTCTCGCCTCGCTGTAAATGCCGCCGTTCTGGTCGGCAAATTCTGAAATGGATCTGTCTATCGACCTTGGACCTTTGTGATGCGGTTCGAAAGTGACCACCTGCCCGGCCTGCAACGTCTCAAATGTCTCGTCATCTGCGACGGCGGCATGGACCAACCGCCCGTCTAGAGCTTCGATCACAACGTAACCATCGGAGTGTGTATCATCAATTTTCCCGAACCGTGTGACCCGTCCTGTAACTGACCGAGAGCCGAGTCGATTGGGGTCGAAGATATTGTCTTCCGTCACGATACTGGGCGCTTGGCCTTTCATCGCGCTGTACAACGCTTTGACGATGTCTCCCCGCTCTCCCATCTGTCGGAGACGGTCGATGGAATCGGGCTCAATCCGCC
>JBATXP010000208.1:0-7478 GCA_049673465.1 Litorimonas sp. | reverse complement strand
CGCCTATATGGATCACTCGATCGTCGAAGGCGGGCGGGGCCATGCGCAGGAGTGGCGCGACGTCCATCGGCTGGACGAGCGGCGGCGGGACATTGCCGACCGGGGCGTCGCCCTGGGCGAAGGCGGGTGCGGCGGAAAGAAGGGAGGCGAGGATGAGGAGGAGCGTGCGGGTCATGGGATCGGCCTTTCTGTGACCCTCGCTTGCGCCGTCCCGCACGCATCCGCCAATCACGCCGCGTCACGGCTGGGTGAGCGCTGCGGGAGTCCGGCGTGAAGCGGACGTAAAAAAGGCCGCCCGGACGGGGCGGCCTCGAACCGGCGTCGGAAGGTTCGGTTCAGCCCGGCTCTTGCGTGGCGTGCGCGCCGACGAACCAGGCATCCTTGTCGACCGTGCGGCTGATCTCCGTGAACAGGTCGGCCGTGTCCTCGTCCCCGGCCTCGCCCGCCGCCTGGATGGAGTCGCGCAGCAGCGCACCGAAGGCCATCAGCCGTTCGGTCAGGGCCGTGACGTGGTCGCCTTGCCAGCTAATATCGCCGGGATAGGCGTCGACCGTGGATGCGCCCGCAACCTGCTCCAGCGTGCCGTGCGTATGGCCGCCCAGGATGATGCAGCGTTCCGCGATCATGTCCGAGGCCTCGCTCATGCGGTCATAGACCGCGTCCATCAGCTCGTGCAGCCCGATGAAGCTCGGACCCTTCACGGTCCAGTGCGCCTGTTTGATGGCGAGGCCAAGCGCGAGCGAATCGGACAGGGCCTTGTTGAGCAGGTCCACGGACGTCTTGCGCGTGTCTTCGCCGAGGCTGGAGACATAAGGGGAATGTGTGGTCATGAGGGCGTTCCCGTCTGGAAATGAATATCGAATGCGAACGGGACCTTTTCGCCCCGTCATCCACATCAACGCGACGCCCCCCTTTTGGGTTTCATCGTCGGTGGGCCGGATCTTTCGCGCCCATCGGGAAGGCGAAGGTGGTGGATCCGCGTGCGCCGCCCGGCGGATCGACGGTTCCGGGCCCGCCCGGTTTGATCGTCGTTACGCGATCGTGGCGAATCATCGCATATCCGGCACATCCACGTCACACGGGCGTTGGATCGGTAACTCGGCCGGGCCGACCGCCCGGCGCCACTCGCGAGGGCCAATGCGCTGCGCATACGGGCAACATGCCTTTCGACCACCCACCCGGAACTGCGGGGGATTGCGCGGGAGGCTGGCGAAACTTCGCCGCGCCTGCTCGCGTTCCTCGGTCCGCCAGAAAGCCTATTGCCGACCCTAGATGATCCAGCCGCCCCGCTCGGGGCGGCTTTTTCATGTCCCGGTGATGCGCAGGAAGCGGTCCTGCAGGACTAGGTCCGTCTTGAACGCGCCGGTGAAGCGGGTCGTGACGGTGGAGACGTCCGGGTGATGCACGCCGCGCGTGGTCATGCATTGGTGCTTGGCGTCGATCATGACGGCGACGCCGCGCGGCGCGAGCGCGTCCTCGATGGCGTCGGCGATCTGCGCCGTCATGGTCTCCTGCGTCTGCATCCGCTTGGCGAAGATATCGACCACCTTCACCAGCTTGGAGATGCCCACCACCTTGTCGGTCGGCAGGTAGGCGACCCACGCCCGGCCGAGGAACGGCGCGATGTGGTGCTCGCAATGGCTCTCCACGTCGATGCCGCGCAGCACGACCATGTCGTCATAGCCGGACACGTCCTCGAAGGTGCGGGAGAGTTCCTCCGCCGGGTCGAGATCGTAGCCCCGGAACCATTCGCGGTAGGCGTTGACGACCCGCTTGGGCGTGTCGATCAGCCCTTCGCGGTCCGGATCGTCGCCCGCCCAGGCGATCAGGGTGCGAACCGCCTCCATCGCCTCTTCGGGCGACGGGCGCGCGGGGCCGTTGGCGGGAACGGGCTTCAGGGTCGGGCTGCTCATGCGGGGCGATATAGGGACCACGAGCGCGGCGCGTAAGGGCCAAGATCGCCCATCGGGCATGCGATTTGGCGCAGGCGGGAGGCTCGGCGGCCTGCACATACGATGCCGAGCCTCTTGCCTGGAAGCAACTAATTCGGAACGTCCGGCCCAGACGAGCCGTTGGGTTGGCACGGAGGCGAACGGCTTCAGGTCCGGTTCAACGGACTGAATCCGAACGCCTTTTGATATGAAATTTGTTGAAAGGACACCTTATGACCTATCTGAAAACCGCCCTTGCCAGCGCCGCCGCCCTGGCGCTCGCCGCCCCCGCCCTGGCTGGTGAAGGCCCCGTGAAAACATCCGGCGATTACAACGCCAAGATGAAGGTCGAGACCGAAACGACGGCCGTGATGGAGACCGAGCAGAACACCGCCGTGATGGGCGCTGTCGAGACCATTCCCGCCGAGAAGATCAACGACACGGTCGGCGAGATCCTGCAGGCCGATGGCGAGCCAAGCATTCAGGACGACATGGAAGTGGTGATGGCCGATGGCCATACGGTCCACAAGCAGACACTTCTGAATGCCGGTGACGGCATGGCCGTGGACAATGCCATCGCCGTTCCGGGCAGCAACGGCACCGTCACCACCGTGATGTGTCCGGCCGGTACGACCGCGCAGCTCGACATGACCTGCCTGATCACGGGCGACTTCGAGGCCGAACTGATCGACGAAGACCGTGAGATGAAGGCCGATCTGGAAGACTAGGCGCGTCCCGCGACCCCGACACCACTATTCCCGACCAAGGGGAGGAGTGGAGACCCCTGGCTCGATAGAGCCGGGGGTTTTTTCATGCGCTCGCTTCAGGAACAGTCGCGCGGTTCGGTCGCCACGCCCCAGCGCGCGATCTCCGCATCGCTCAACCAGTGCATCTCTTCCGTTCCGGCGGCGGCCGTGCGGAAATCGTAGAAGTCGGGATCCACGCCCATGTCGGACAGATAGTCGCGCGAATGGCCGCGATGCGTGTCCCAGGCCGTGTCGCGCGCGTCGAAACCGGTCGCGCCCCAGGCATGGACGCCGATCATCGCCCCGCAGGCGACTCGGCGTTCCGTACCCGCCAGGAACAGGTCCACCGCGCCGGACGCGATGCGCGAATCCGCTCGCAATTCGGTCCTCAGCCCCGCCTGCCGGATGGTGCGACCCAGCCGGTAGTTGGAGGTGACGTCCCGCGTGCCGGGCTTGTTCGCCAGCACCAGCGTGTCCACTTGCGGATGGTCGCGCAGCAGCGCGCGCACGACCCCTTGCGAGCGTCCGTCCGTGAAGCCGTAGCCATAGGCGGTGGACCCCTCCACCTCGAAGCGCAGGCGGTCCGGATCGTCCGACCGGGACAGGGTCGCGACCGAGAGGAGCAAGACGACGGCCCCGATGGCCAACAGGTCCCAGCGAAGCGTCATCGGGGCGATCTCACCGGCGCAGGAAGTCCGGCAGCAGGTCGGACAGGCGCATCGGCTCGCACGCCCCGTCGGAGAGGATGTCGAACTCCGCCAGATCGTCGCGGTCCAGATAATAGAGCGAGGCGTGCGGGGCGGCGTCGCGCGCGAAGGCATAGAAGCGCGGGTCCACGTCGAGCGAGGCGTGGAACGCCTCCATGCGCTCCTGGATCGGATCGAAGCCGAGCGTGCGCGGGCTGTCGCCGTCCTGGTTCTGCCAGCTATGCACGCCGATGCGCGCGCCGCACTCCATTGTCCGAGTCTCGCCCGCCAGGAACAGGTCCACCCCGCCCGAGGCGATGAAGCTGTCGCGTTCCAATCGCGTGTCGAGGCCGCGCGCGCGGATCATCTGCGCGATGCGCGTATTCTCGCCCAGATGGCTGGTGCCGGGCACATGGCGCAGCACGATGGTCTCCAGCTGCGGGTTGGCGTCGAGCTGGCGGCGCACATCGGCGAAGCTGTGATGGTCCGTGCCCCCATGGGCGTAGGCGATCGTGTCCTCCACGACCAGGGTGAAGCGCGCATCCGGGCTGGGCGGTACGTGCAGCGCCTCCCACACGAAGATGGCGGCGATCATCAGGACGATGAACAGCCCGACGGGCGAGCGGCGGCGGCGCGGGATCGGCTCCGTCCAGGCGGACTCCCAGCGGTCCTCCTCCCACCCATTGGACGGATAGCCGTCCCAGCTGGTGTTCGGGCGCTCCGTCTTGGGCGGCGTGCGCGGGACGTGGCGGCGCGGCGCGTGGCCGGGCCGTCCGCTGCGCCGACTATCGGGGTTCCAACTCATAGGATTGGAATATAGGGAGCGGCCCCATGGAGAACCAAGAGCACCCGTTGAGACTCTACGACTCACTATCGCGTGAGGTCCGGCCCTTCGTGCCCCAGGACCCCACCCGCGTGACGATGTATAATTGCGGGCCGACCGTCTATTCCTACGCCCATATCGGCAATGCGCGCGCCGCCGTGGTGGCCGACGTGCTGTTCCGCGTCCTGCGCCACATCTACGGCGAAGACCATGTGCGCTACGCCCGCAACCTGACCGACGTGGACGACAAGATCATCGCGGCCGCCCAGGAACAAGGCGTCCCTATTTCCGAAATCACGGAAAAATACGCCCGCATATACAATGAAGACCTGACGGCTCTTAACTGCTTGCCACCGACCGTGCAGCCCAAGGCGACCGAGCACATCCAGCAGATGGCGGATATCATCGTGACGCTGCTCGATAAGGGCGCGGCCTACGAGGCGGAGGGCCACGTCTATTTCGACGTCACGGCGGACGAGGATTACGGCAAGCTGTCGGGGCGGAAGCTGGAAGACAACCGGGCCGGCGCGCGCGTCGAAGTCGCGAGCGTCAAACGCAACCCGGCCGACTTCGTCCTCTGGAAACCCGCCAAGGACGGCGAGCCGGGCTGGAGCCAGCAGGAAAGCTCATCGACCTATTTCGTGGACTGGCGCAACCACGCCGAGAGACCCTTCGCCAACGTCCCGGGCCGCCCCGGCTGGCACATCGAATGCTCCGCCATGGCCAAGGCGGAACTTGGCGAAACCATCGACATCCATTGCGGCGGCATCGACCTCAAATTCCCCCACCACGAAAACGAGATCGCGCAGAGCGAAACGGCGAATGACGGAAAGACCTTCGCCAATTTCTGGGTTCACAACGAATTTCTCAACATGGGCCGGGACAAGATGTCCAAGTCGCTGGGAAACGTGGTGCTGGTCCACGACCTGCTGAAGGAGTGGGACGGGGAAGTGATCCGGCTAGCGCTGCTGAAGGCGCATTATCGGAGTGAGTTGGTTTGGAGCGAGGATTTGCTGCGAGAGAGCAAGGTGCAGCTGGATGGATGGTATCGAAATCTTACAAAAGCAGACTCAAGACCAGTAAACGACATACCTGATCATTGGCTCGGACAGAACATTCCTTTGTCCCAAGATCTAAATACACCAAGTTCAATAATGTTGATACAAACCCTTGGTGGAGAATTTGATAATTTTATTAGTTCTAATAGTCCCCGCCTAGGGCGTCTTGGTAAGCAAACTGTACTCTTTATCGCCAACCTCCTCGGCCTCCTCCAGCGTGACCCCGAAGACTGGTTCCGGGGCAATACATCCGCCGACGAAGCGTCCGAGTTCGACCGGCTCGCCAAGGCCCGCCACTCCGCCCGCCAGGCCAGGGACTGGGCCGAAGCCGACCGCATCCGGGACGAGGGCACCGCGCGCGGGATCGTGTTCGAGGACGGGCCGGACGGGACGGTTTGGCGCAAAGCCTGAGGGAAATAGACGAGATCAGCCGACCGCCAGGTCGGTCTTACCCGGTCCGCCGGTTCACGTGCCCCATCTTCCGCCCCGGTCGGACCTCCGCCTTGCCGTAGAGGTGCACCCGCGCGTCCGGTTCCGCTGCGAGGGTGGGCCAGTCCGTGACGTCCTCGCCGATCAGGTTGGTCATCGTCACGCCCCAGGCGGGCGCCGCGTCGCCGAGCGGCCAGCCGGCCACGGCGCGGATGTGCTGTTCGAACTGGTCGGTGCAGCCCGCATCCTGGGTCCAGTGGCCGCTATTGTGGACGCGCGGGGCGATTTCGTTGACGAGCCAGCCGCCTTCCGTGTCGAACAGCTCAACCCCGATCACCCCGACATAGTCGAGCGCTTCCACGATGGCGCGGGCGATCTCGCCCGGCGCGCCGTCGTCGCCGTCCGTGGGGGCCGTCGAGCTGTGCAGCACATGGTCGCGGTGGACGTTCTCCGCCATGGGATAGGCGCGCACCGTGCCGTCACGGCCGCGCGCGCAGACCACGCTGGTTTCCCGCGTGAAGTCCACGAAGCCCTCCACGATCAGCTCCATCGCGCCCAGCGCTTCCCAGACGGGCACGATGTCGGCCTCGCTGCGGATCACGCCCTGGCCCTTGCCGTCATAGCCGCCGCGCCGGGTCTTCACCACGCAGGGCAGGCCGACATAGTGGATGGCGCGCCGCAGGTCGTGAATGCTGCCGGAGACCTCCCGGAACGGGGCGACCGACACGCCGGGCAGGCCAGACAGGAAGGTCTTCTCCAGCAGGCGGTCCTGCGCGGTCCGCAACGCCTCGACATTGGGGGCGACCGGGCGGCCCCGCCCGGCGATCTCCACGGCGCGGATCGGGATCGATTCCCACTCATAGGTGAGCGCGTCGCAGGTCTCCCCGAACCGCGCGAGCGCGGCTTCGTCGTCATAGTCGGCCTTGGTATGGCGCGTGGAGACCTGACCGGCCGGGTCGTCCTCGCACGGCCCGAAACTGTGCGTCTTCAGCCCCAGCCGCGCGGCAGCCAGCGCGAGCATCCGACCGAGCTGCCCCCCGCCGAGAATGCCGATGGTGGAGCCGGGAGCAAGCGGTGTCATCGAGGTGCTCTAGCCGCGCGGGTCGGTGGAAATAGATGCGGTCTGTCGCGCCCGCCACGCCTCCAGCCGTTCGGCCAGCGCCGCGTCCGTGGTCGCCAGCATGGCCGCCGCCAGTAGCCCCGCATTCTTCGCGCCCGACTTTCCGATGGCCAGCGTGCCGACCGGCACCCCGCCCGGCATCTGCGCGATCGACAAGAGGCTATCCAGGCCCGACAGGGCCTTGCTCTCGACCGGCACGCCCAGAACGGGCAGGCGGGTCATGGCGGCGCACATGCCGGGCAGATGGGCCGCCCCACCCGCGCCCGCAATGACGATCTTGTAGCCCTTGTCGGCCGCCGTCATGGAGAAGTCGTAGAGGCGCTGCGGCGTGCGGTGGGCGGAAATCACGGTCGCCTCGAACGGCACGTCCAGCTCGTCCAGCACGAGGGCGGCATGCTCCATGGTCGGCCAGTCGCTGGTCGAGCCCATGATGATCGCCACAGGCGGCACCAAAGAGGGCGAGGTCGTGTCGGAACTGCTCATGGCGGGGAATGGCCTCCACTGCGGGGAAGCGCCGGACCATAGCGATTGCCCCGGACGGGTCAATCGGCTGCGGGACTGCCGACCGGGGATCGTCGGGCGTAAACCCTGCACCCCAGAGAGAGAGGAAGCCGTTATCGCGGCATTAACGGGTAGCGGCGATGCTGGCCGGGAATCGCGAAGAGGTCCCTTTCATCCGTGGCGC
>JBATXP010000207.1:0-1632 GCA_049673465.1 Litorimonas sp. | reverse complement strand
GCGCCATCGCCCGCGAGGCTGGTTTCACCCGCTTCCGCCGCGCCACCGAGACGCCGTTCAACATGGTCCTGGAAGCGCGGCCGTGAGGGCGGTCGCGCAGCAGGGCGGCGGGTCCTCCGATCGCGGGCGCTGGCTGATCGCTCTCGCCTGCGCCCTGATCCTTGCGCTGGCGATGGGAGCGATGGTGAACGGCCTGACGGCCTTCGTCGTCCCGCTGGAGGCGGCGCATGGCTGGTCGCGGGGCGAGATCGCGCTGATCAACACGCTGGGCATCATGGGCCTCGCGCTCGGCGGCCTGCCGATGGGGGCGCTGGCCGACCGGATCGGCACGCGGCCCGTGGTGCTGGGCGGCGCGATCGTCGTGGGCTTGTGCTACCTCCTCGCCGCGCTGGCGGACGCGCTCTGGCAGCTCTACGCGTTGATGTTCGTCGCCGGGGCCTTCGGAGCGGCGGCGATTTTCCCGCCCGTCATCGCCTATGTCGGGCGCTGGTTCGCGGCGGGCGGAGCGGGGCTCGCCATCGGCGTCGTGTCGGCCGGTCAGGCCCTTGGCCAAGGCGCCGTCCCGTTCGCTTCGTCCCTCGCGATCGAGCGCATCGGAACGGAGGCGACCTTCGCCGCGACGGGCGTGCTGATGCTGATCCTGCTGGTCCCTCTCGCTTTGACCCTCCGTCCGCCCCCGCCCACTGGCGCGGGCGGCGCTGCTGCGGCACGGGCGGACTACCCGCCCTTCCACGTCGTCGTACCCGCCCTGTGCCTCGCGATCATCCTGTGCTGCACCACCATGTCAGTGCCGCTGATGCACCTCGTGCCCCTCGTGCAGGACCGTGGCCACTCGGCCGAGGACGCGGGCGGCGTGGTGTTCGCCATGCTGCTCGTTGCCATCCTCGGCCGCGTCGCCTTCGGCAAGCTCGCCGACGCGATCGGCGCGCTGCTTGCCTACATGATCGCAACCGCGTGGATGGCGGTGCTCGTGTACGGCTTCGTGCTAATCGAGGACCTCGAAGCCTTCCACGGCTATGCGATCGTCTACGGTTTCGGCTATGCTGGCGTCATGACGGGTGTCCTCGTCTCCATCGGGGCGCTGACGGCTCCCGAGCGGCGGGGCATGGCGATCGGCGTCGTCACCATGTTCGGCTGGTTCGGCCATGCCAACGGCGGCTATCTAGGCGGCGCGCTCTTCGACGCGACTGGCGGCCACAAGGCCGCCTACGGCGTGGCCACGGCGACGGGCCTCACGAACCTTCTGGTCGTGGGAACGCTTGCGCTTTGGCTGCGCCGGGACCGGACACGCGGGAGGGGCGGTCATGCAGAACTCTCTTGAACGAACCGACCCATTGGCAGCCTTCGTCGCCATGGAGCGCGAGGGCTGGGCGGATACCGCGACGGCGCAGGCCTATGCGGACGGGTTCTCCGAGGCGAGCGCGCAGCACGTGCCGCATCTGGTGCGGGCGGTCGGCGCGGGGCCTGGCATGCGCGCGCTTGACCTGTGTTGCGGGCACGGTATCGTGGCCGAGGGCCTCGTGGCGGCCGGTGCCGAGGTGACCGCGCTCGACTTCTCGCCTGCCATGCTCGTCTTGGCACGTGAACGGGTTCCCGAGGCGACCTTCATGGAGGGCGACGCGGGAAACCTGC
>JBATXP010000206.1:0-3972 GCA_049673465.1 Litorimonas sp. | reverse complement strand
CAGGTGATGGAAAGTATGCTGAGCATCATGCCGAAGAAGGTTCTCATCGTCGAAGACAACGAGCTGAACATGAAGCTGTTCAGCGACCTGCTCGACGCGCATGGCTACGAGACGCGCCAGACCCGCGAAGGGCTGAAGGCCATCTCCATCGCCAAGGATTTCCAGCCGGACCTGATCCTTATGGATATCCAGCTGCCCGAAGTGTCCGGCCTGGAAGTCACCAAATGGCTCAAGGACGATAAGGGCCTGTCCGACATTCCCGTCGTCGCCGTCACGGCGTTCGCCATGAAAGGCGACGAAAAGCGCATCCGCGACGGTGGCTGCGTCGGCTATATTGCAAAGCCCATCACGGTCAGCAGCTTCCTGGCGACGGTCCGGAAGTATAGCCAGGCCGCATAGAGAAACGTAAGGGATGTCCGCCCGCATCCTCGTCGTCGATGACCTCGCGCCCAACCGCAACCTGTTGGACGTGAAGCTGTCGGCCGAATATTACGACGTGGTGACGGCCGAATCCGGCGAAGAAGCGCTGGAGATCGCCGCGCGCGAGCGACTCGACCTGATCCTGATGGACGTGATGATGCCGGGCGGCATGGACGGGTTCGAGGCCTGCCGCCAGCTCAAGGCCGACCCCGCCCTCTACCACATCCCCGTCATCATGGTGACCGCGCTGGAGGAAACGCGCGACCGCGTGCGCGGCATGGAAGCCGGAGCGGACGATTTCATCACCAAGCCGATCGACGACTTCAACCTGGTGGCGCGCGTGCGCTCGCTGCTGCGCCTGAAGATGACGACCGACCAGCTGATGAGCCATACCGGCCATTCGCCTGAGAACTGCCGTCCCATCTTCGACTCCATCCGCGACAAGCGCGGGCGCATCCTCGTCATCGGCGACGAGGGCGGGCAGCCCACCAAGATCGCCTCCATGGTCGGCGAGGTGCACGACGTGCTGGTCGAACACGATCCCATCGAAGCCATCCGCCGCGCCAAGGCCAATACCGACCTGGTTGTGGTCAGCCTGGTCGCCAAGAGCTTCGACGGCCTTCGCATCTGCGCCAGTCTGCGGTTCAATTCGGAAACGCGCGACATTCCGATCCTGGCGATCGGCGACCCCGAGGAGCAGACCACTTTCGTTCGGGCTTTCGACATCGGGGTCAACGATTCGGTCTTCCGACCCGTGGAGAAGCAGGAGCTGCACGCCCGCGTCCGCACCTTGTTGCGCCGCAAGTTCTACGCCGACAATCTGCGGGAGAATTTCAACGAAGACCTGGAAATGGTCGTGTCCGATCCGTTGACGGGACTGGGCAACCGCCGCTTCTTCGATCGGCAGGTCGAGCCGCTCTTCGACGCGCTCAACAATGACGGCAAGCCGTTCTCCATCCTCGTCTTCGACATCGATCACTTCAAACGGGTCAATGATATTCTGGGACACGACATGGGCGACCAGATCCTCAAGGAGATCGCGACGCGCATCGCCACCAACATGCGCGCCGTCGACATCGTGTCGCGCTATGGCGGCGAGGAATTCATGATCGCCATGCCCGGCACGACGGAACTCGAAGCCTACCAGGCGGCCGAACGCGTGCGCCGCTTCATCGCCGGCACCCCTGTCTTCGTCGACGGCCAGGCCCTGTCCATCACCACCAGCGCGGGCGTGGCGCAGGTGGACGAGGACGAACAGCTCCGGGCCGTCTTCCGCCGCGCCGACAGCGCGCTGTACCAGGCGAAGCGCGACGGCCGGAACCGGGTGTCGAGCGCGTCCGAGACGAAGGCGGCGGCGTGAGGTTGTAGGCGGCTTCGATGTGTTCCTCCCCCGGACAGGGGGAGACGGAAACAAAAAAGCCTGCCGCTAGGCAGACCTTCGTGTCGGTTGGGCTTGCGAAGAGAGGTTCCCTTTCCGTCCTTTGGGACGGACCGCTGTCGCGGGGATTTCGTACGGTCCGCTTTGCGGCCCTTAGACCCCTATCGGGGAACGAAATCCGGGGGGCTAGATTACTACTTAATCTTCCCTTCCTTGAACTCCACGTGCTTGCGGGCGACGGGGTCGTATTTCCGCTTGACCATTTTCTCGGTCATGGTGCGGGAGTTTTTCTTGGTAACGTAGAAGTAGCCCGTGCCAGCGGTGCTGTTCAGGCGGATCTTGATGGTTGTCGGCTTCGCCATTGGACCTGTCCGAAAAAAGAGGGGTTGGAAATCGAAGCGCGGCGGATAGGGGCGAGTCCCGGCGAAGTCAAGCGGCGCGGGCAGGGTGGCGCCCGACCCTTTTCCGCTCATCCCCGCGCACGCGGGGATCCAGTCCTTGCTACGGCCTCGACGTGGGTGAAGGGGCCGGCCCAGCCGGGAGGTCGGCGAGCCACGGGTTTCCCGCGTGCGCGGGAATGAGCGGAGAATGGGGATTGCGGTGCGGCTTCGCGCACCCTCATCCTCACTAACCCGCTTTCACTTCCCCAGCGTTTCCAACGGCTTGCGCCAAATCCGCACAAAATGATCCCCACTCTCCAGTTCCGGGGTATCTTACCCCTGCGCTCTTCGGCAGGCGGGGACGGGTTGGGACGCCAACCGGCCCGGCGCGAAGAGCCGGTGTTCGCGGACGTTACGCCCGGCAGGCGCAATGTCCGCCCGGACGCGAAGGAGCGGATCGGACGGGATTTACAGCCCCGAACGGTCAACTCGCGCCCCGGACACCGCCGCGATCGGGCAACCCTCACGGGAGATCCGTCTCCTTAATCACATGTCTACATGTCAATGACGTGTCGACCCGATCGCGGGCCTCCCCGCCACCCTTTATCTTCGCGAAAACGATCGCGAGGCGCAGCAAGGCCGTGCGCGAACGAAATTCGTCCTACGGAAAGCTCTCCTGCCGGAACGTGCCGTGCCGCGCGCGGGAGAAGAAGATGCCGGGCTCCGGCGTCGGTCGGCGGACGAAGTCCTTGAACACCTCCATCATCATCACCGTCGCGCGCTGCAGTTTCAGCGCCTCGATCTGCTCGAAGGTGAACCAACACACATTCAGCAGCTCCCGGCTGTCGCCGACTTCCGGCGGGGCGACGTCGCCCAGATGGCGATGGAAGAACCAGGCGTCGAAGCGCTTGTGGCGATGCGGCGGGGTGATGGCGCGGCCGAACACTTCCAGCTCCGAAATGTCCGGCAACTGCCCCGCGCGGCGGAAGGCGTCGTAGGTCGCGTTCTTCATGTTGCGCACCTGGTCCGGCGCATTGCGTCCGATCATCAGCCCCGTCTCCTCATAGGTTTCCCGGATGCAGGACAGGGCGATGGCGCGGGCCTTGCGCGGGGACACGGCGGCTTCCAGCACGCGTTCGGTGCGCGGCGACAGCTCGCCCGCATAGGGCGCGTAGCTGTCGATCCGGTCGACGCGACCGCCGGGAAAGACGTAGACGCTGGGCATGAAGTCGTGGCGGGAACTGCGCTGGCCCATCAGCACCTGCGGGTCGCGCGGATCGCCGATGGTCAGGACCACGGTCGCGGCGATCTTGGGGCGGGGCGCGCGCTCCAGCTCCTGGCGGGCGGAGCGTTCGCCGTCCGTCAGGTGCATGTTGTTGACCTTGGAGGGTTTCATCGGATCGGACAGCGTCATGGGCGCGGGCCTAACGCCTGGGTCCGGGCGGTTCCACCCCGCGACCCTTTCTATCGCATTGGGGGTCATCGCATGTGCGGGCAACGGACTCCCCAGTTCATGCGTTTTCGACTATGGCTCATTCAATCGGAGGCCGCGACAGACGGCCAAGGGCCGATAACGGGCCGGGGACAGACAGTATGATCGCACAGACCTTCGAGGCCGAACCGCTCTCCAGCGACGGCCAGCGCCGCATCCGGCGCACCCTCGTCTCGGCCTTTCTCGATGCGTGCAGGACCCATGGCCCGGACACGCCCATCGTCACGGATGGGGACGGGCGCGTCCTCTCCTACGGGGAGATTCGCCGCGCGGCCTTCGCCCTGTCCGGGGCGATGAAAACC
>JBATXP010000205.1:0-16121 GCA_049673465.1 Litorimonas sp. | reverse complement strand
CTTGTCGGAAGAACTGGCCCGGATGGGCTGGTCGTGCGCGATGATCACGGACGCGCGCGGGCGGCGGCATGCAGGCCGCATCGTGGCCGACCCGATCATCGAGGTGAAAGCTGCCTCCATTTCCCCGCGCCGACCCGTTCAAGCCTTGAGAGGTTCGCTCCAGCTCGCGCAGGGGGTCCGGCAGGCGACGGCTTTCATGCGGGACTGGAAGCCCGATGTCGTGGTGGGGTTCGGCGGCTATCCAAGCTTCCCGGCGCTGCGCGCGGCCGAGAACCTAAGCATTCCGCGCGTCATTCACGAACAGAATGCGGTATTGGGCCGCGTGAACCGCGTCTTTGCGAGAAAAGCGACCGTCGTTGCCAGCGGGTTCGAGACGCTCGCCAAACTACCCAAGGGCGCCAACCAGGTCTTCGTCGGCAACCCGCTGCGTGATAGCCTGCTCGACAAAGTGGGAGCGAAGCTGGACACGCAAGACCCTCGACCTTCGCTCAAGCTACTGGTCGTCGGCGGATCGCTTGGCGCGAACATCCTGTCCGACGTGGTGCCGCAGGCTGTCGCCGCGCTCCCGGACCCGTTACGCCAGCGCCTTTCCGTCACTCAACAGGTCACAGAATCGCATCTGAGTGCCGCAAGGCGGCGATATGAGGAAGCGGGTGTCGAAGCTCGGCTCGACACGTTCTTCACTGATATCGAAACCCATCTTTTCGAGACGGACCTCGTTATCGCGCGGGCAGGAGCGTCCTCGGTTTCGGAAATTGCCCTGATGGGAAAGCCCTCCATTCTCGTTCCGCTTGCCATTGCGATGGACGATCACCAGACCGCCAATGCGAAGGCGCTGGAACGCCTCGGTGCCGCCAGAATATTGCCCGAAAGCGCATTCACCGTGGACCGCCTTGGCGAACTCTTGACGGATACATTGAATGACATGGACTGGCTTGACCGGGCGGGGCGAAACGCCGCAAAGCTCGCCCGACCCCGCGCCGCCCGTGATCTGGCCGCGCTCGTCCTTTCTGCTGCGGGCTGACACGGTGACCGACATTCGACCTCCTTCCGACGCCAAGAACCTGGCGACCAAGGTTCCGTTCGACATGGGACCGATCCACTTCGTCGGGATCGGCGGCATCGGGATGAGCGGTATTGCGGAAGTCATGCTCAATCTCGGCTATCAAGTGCAGGGCTCGGACATGCGCGAAAGCGCGATCACCGAACGCCTCAAGGTGCTGGGCGCGAACATCTTCATCGGGCAGAAGGCCGAGCAGGTCGTCGGGGCAGGGGCCATCGTCATGAGCTCCGCCATCAAGTCCGACAATCCGGAACTGGTCGAGGCGCGCTCCCGCTCCATTCCGGTCGTTCGCCGTGCCGAAATGCTGGCCGAGCTCATGCGGCTCAAGTGGACGGTGGCCGTGGGCGGCACCCATGGCAAGACGACCACGACGACCATGATCGCCGCCCTGTTGGAAGGCGGCCAGTTCGACCCCACCGTCATCAATGGCGGAATCATCAACGCCTACGGTTCCAATGCGAAACTGGGTCTGGGCAAGTGGATGGTGGTCGAAGCGGACGAAAGCGACGGATCGTTCCTGAAGCTGTTCCCGACCGTCGCCGTCGTGACCAATATCGACCCGGAGCATATGGAACATTACGGGGCGTTCGACACGCTGCGGTCCGCGTTCGACACGTTTGTGGAGAACCTCCCCTTCTACGGCTTTGCGGTGCTGTGCACGGACCATCCCGAAGTGCAGGCCCTGGTCAGCCGGGTGTCGGACCGGCGTATCGTGACCTACGGATTCAACCCGCAGGCGGACGTGCGCGGTGTCGACCTTCGTCTGGAAACGAACGGAACGCGCTTCGACGTCGTGTTCCGTGACTTGGATGGTGAGGATCTGGTCTGGCGAGACCTGTTCCTGCCTATGGCGGGGCGTCACAACGTCCAGAACGTTCTGTCCGCCATCGCCGTATCGCGCGAACTCGGCATGGACGAGGATCAGGTTCGCCTCGGCCTGGAGAGTTTCGCGGGCGTGAAGCGCCGCTTTACACGGGTCGGCGACTGGAATGGCGTCACCATTATCGACGATTACGGACACCATCCGGTGGAGATCAAGGCGGTCCTCCAGGCGGCGCGTCAGGTCGTGGCCTCGACGGAAGGCGGCGGGCGCGTCCACGCCGTCATGCAGCCGCATCGCTACTCGCGTCTGAAGGATTTGTTCGAGGAGTTCTCCACCTGCTTCAACAATGCCGACACGGTGCGGATCGCCGACGTCTATGCTGCCGGAGAAGAGCCGATCGAGGGTGTTTCCGCGCCGTCCCTGGTCGACAGTCTACGAAGCCATGGCCATCGCAACGTGTCGCTGACGACCAAGGCGGGCCTGGCCAAGGATTTGCGGGACGATCTTGCCGAGGGCGATCTGGTGATCTGTCTCGGTGCCGGGGACATCACCCATTGGGCGGCGGACCTGGCCGACGCGCTGGAAGCCGCTTGAGCCTGCTCGACCGACTCCCTCGCGTTCGCGGGTCGCTCAAGTCCGACGTCCCGCTCGCGCCCTATAGCTGGCTGCGCGTCGGGGGGGCGGCGGACGCGTTGTTCATACCCAAGGACGAAGCCGATCTGGCCCACTTCCTGTCCTCGACCGACCCATCCATTGCCGTCACCGTTCTGGGTGTCGCGTCCAACACGCTCGTCCGAGACGGTGGGATCGAAGGCGTCGTCGTCCGGCTGGGTCCATCCTTCGCGCGGATCGAGACCGAAGCGACGCAAGTCAAGGCCGGAGCGGCCGCTCTGGACGCCCGCGTCGCGCGCGCGGCGGCGGAAGCCGGTATCGCCGGTCTGGAATTCTTCGCGGGCATTCCCGGCACGATCGGCGGGGCATTGCGCATGAATGCCGGCTGCTATGGAGGGGAAACAAAGGATGTCGTCCAGTCGGTCGTGGCGCTGGACCGGCGGGGTCGGCGGCTCGTGATGGGACTCGATGAGCTGGGCTATAGCTACCGGCAATCCAGCGCGCCCGACGAGCTGATCTTCGTCTCTGCGGTATTTGAAGGCAAGCCGGACTCCTCCGAGGCCATCGCTGCGCGCATCGACGCGATCACGGCACGCAGAGAAGCAACGCAGCCGATCCGGTCCAAGACGGGCGGATCGACCTTCAAGAACCCGGACGGCCATTCGGCCTGGAGGGTCATCGATGCTGCCGGGATGAGGGGCTACCGTGTCGGTGGGGCAATGATGAGCGAGCAACACTGCAACTTCATGATCAATGCGGATGGATCCACGGCCGCGGACTTGGAGAGGCTTGGGGAAACGGTTCGCGAGCGGGTTCGCGAGACCCAAGGTATCGATCTCGAATGGGAAGTGCGCCGCATCGGCCGCCCCTGAAAAGCGTCATCCTAACCGCGTCTGAACGAACGCGGTAAATGGATTGGTAAGGCTTGGCGGCGATAGTCCGGAGTAGGTTGCATGCTGCCGGTCCTGCTGTGGCGGACACGAGGCGGCTTCGCGGATGTGAGGAGCCCAAATGGCCAAGGCGGGCGCGAAACCGACCCCGAAACGACGGGTCAGCCCGATCAAGCCCGATCTTCGCGGCGCGTCCCGGATGGTCCAGTCGCGCGTCTTGGCCGGATACAGGGCGGCGACTCTGTCACGTCGATCCATGATGCGAACGATCGGCTCGATCGGTCTTGCCCTCTGTCTACTCGGCGTGACCGCGCTATGGCTCGGCGGGCACCTGTCCACGCTCCGAGACGCCGCCGGCGAGCTCAAACGCCAGCAACTCATGGCTATGGGGTTTACCGTCCAACGCATCGACGTGATGGGGGAGGGGCGCTTGGTGGAAGCGGATGTCCGCGCCGCGCTGGGCATCTATGAAGGCGACTATTTCTTCGGAACGGATGTGCAGCGCGCGCAGGAACGCGTGGAGACCCTTCCATGGGTCGACCGGGCAGTGGTCCGTCGCCTTTGGCCGAACCGCGTCGTGGTGCAGCTGTTGGAAGACGCGCCCTATGCGCTGTTCCAGCAGGACGGCGCAATCCATCTCACCAACGTGGAAGGCGACATTGTCGCCCCGTTCAGGCCAGACGGGCAGGCTCTGCCAGACGGGCTGCGGCTCTTCATCGGTGCGGATGCGGCGCGCCATGCTCAATCGATCAGTGCGACGGTCCAGACCTATCCCGCTATCTGGGATAACACCGAAACCCTGACGCGTCAGGCGTCCGGACGCTGGGATCTGACCTATTCAGACGGAACGCTCGTGCGCTTGCCGGTTGACGGGGTTCCGTCCGCGCTCCGCACGCTGTCCGCGCTGCAAGACAGATCGATCGATGATCTGGCCGTGATCGACCTTCGCCTTGCCGACCGGATCACCGTGACGCAGCGCCCCGCCAACGACTCATGAGCGCCCTGACGTCCGACACCGTCTGCGTGATCGACATCGGGTCGAGCAAGGTCACCTGCCTGATCGGTCGTCGCGACCCATCCTTGGGCGTGAAGTTGACCGGTGTGGGCACGGCCCCCAGCCAAGGAATCAAGGCTGGAGCGGTCATCGACCTCGACCGCGCGGAAACCGGCATTCGTCAAGCGGTGCAGAAAGCGGAGCGTGCGGCCGGCGTTTCCGTGCATGGCGTGACGGTGAATGTCGGCCTCCGGTCGCTATCCTCGCGGCATCTGCGCGTCCATACAGATTTCGCCTCAGGAGCCATCGCCGACCGGGACTTGAAACGCGTCATCGGCTCGTCCCTCTCGGAGCTGGCGCAGCCGGAATATGCCATTCTTCACGCACTGCCGCTGGACTGGGAAGTGGACGGCGAGACCGGCATCCAGGATCCGCGCGGCATGTTCGGACGCAAGCTCGGCGTGGATATGCATTTCGTCACGGCGGATATCGGACCTTTACGCAATCTCGCTCACTGTATCGAGCGCTGCCACCTGACCCTGCGGAGCGTGACGGTCAGCCCCTACGCGGCCGCGCAGTCCGTGCTGACTGAAGATGAACGCGACCTCGGCGTGACGCTGATCGATTTCGGGGCCGGGCTGACGACGGTGTCGGTGTTCCGGGACGACCGGCTGGTCCATGTCGATGCGATCGGCGTGGGCGGGCGCAACGTCACGTCCGATATCGCGCGAGGTCTCAACACGCCGCTGGAAGCGGCCGAGCGGATCAAGCTTTTCTACGGCTCAGCATTGCATGGCGCGCGCGACGAATATGAGCGGATTCCCTGTCCGCCTATCGGAGCGCAGGAGGAGCTGGGACACGCGCCCCGGGCCACGCTGACATCGATCATTCGGGCGCGTACGGAAGAGACGCTCGAGATGATCAAGGAGCGGCTCTACCGTTCCGGACTGGAAACCTATTCGGGTCGGCAGATCGTGCTCACCGGTGGTGCCGCGCAACTGTCCGGACTGCGGGAGCTGACCGGGATGGTGTTCGATAAGCGCGTCCGCGTGGGAACCCCGCACGGCGTCTTCGGACTGACCGACGCCATGAATGCGCCCGATCAGGCCGTCGCCACCGGACTGCTGCTTCACGCCTTCGCCGAAACCGGGGAGGCGATCACCGGCCCGCCCGACCTGTCGGGACGACGCTATCAGCGCGCCCGCTACAACGGGAACGCGCTATCGCGCTCCGTGCAATGGCTGAAAGAGAACTTCTGATCCGCTATCCATGCTGAGCCCCCTCGCAGCGCTGCAAAAGCATCGAGACGGTCTGAGAGACCGTTATGTCAGGGGTCCGTGGTCGCAAGCCCTGTTCGAGTTCGTATCGTTTGGCGTCAAGCAGGCCTGGGCGTGCCTGTTCGGGGGCTTGATGCTCGCCCTGTTGCTGGTGACGTTTCTGTTCTACCCTGAAGACGCCACGCTGGCGCGGTACGACTTCATCACCCTGTCGGCGATAACCATCCAGATCGGCATGCTGGCGCTGCGTCTCGAAACCTGGGAGGAGGCGAAGGTCATCTTCGTCTTCCATCTGGTCGGAACCGTGATGGAGCTGTTCAAGACACATGTTGGCAGCTGGGTCTACCCGGAACCCGCCATGCTCAAGATCATGGGCGTTCCGCTTTTTACGGGCTTCATGTATGCCTGCGTGGGAAGCTACATAGCGCGGGTCTGGCGGCTGTTCGATTTCCGGTTCGTGCGTTTCCCGCCACTCTGGGCGCAGGCGCTTCTCGCCCTGGCGATCTACGTCAATTTTTTCACGCACCACTTCGTGACGGATATACGGCTCGTCCTTTTCGCGGTCGCGGCGGTGCTATACGGCCCGTGTATAATCCGTTTTCGTCCGGATCGGGATAATCGCTGGATGCCGCTTCTGCTCGGACTGCTCCTGGTCGCCCTCTTCATCTGGTTTGCCGAAAACATTGCGACCTTTGCGAGAGCATGGACCTATCCGGGCCAGGAAGCGGGCTGGCAGATGGTCAGCTGGGGAAAGTTCGGGTCTTGGTTCCTGCTGATGATCATCAGCTTCGTCCTCGTCGCGGCCGTCCAAACCCGGCACGAGGACACGCCCTAGGGATTGGCCTCGAACCGCAGGGATCCGCAATCATCCGCGACGAGTATTTTCACGACTAAATTTGGGACCATGCCGAGCGTTTCCGCGCGACTGATGCAGCGGTCGGAACGTTCAGCCCTAAAGCGTGAACTTTCTGGATATGCCGATGAGTGTGAAGACATCTGACGTCGCCCCGTCGGGTGCCTGCAGGATTGGACTGTCGCGATATTTGCCGAGATATTCCCTGTAGGAAACGATCGCGCTCAGCTGCCAGCGATCGTCGATGTCGTACCAGCCGAGCAAGGTCGCGGACGCCCGGTGGAAGCCGCTACCCAGATCGTATTCGGGTAAACCGGAGGCGGCCGCCTGTGCCGCCGTGACTCCATAGATCGACTGATTATAGGATGCGTCGGTCCAGCTGATCGTGAGTGCCGGTTGCAGGGAGAGCTTCTCGGCGACCAGACCTGCCGGTATGAACGTTCCCAGGGACAGATCCGCAGTGAAGCCGTCATGGCCGTCGATCACATCCTGTCCCGCATCCAGCCGCAAGCCCAGCACCCCGTAGGAAGCTCGCGCGAAACCCCCCGCGAGCAGGCTGGCCCCGATATCCTCGAACCCCGTCAGGGTTGGGCTGTCGTCGCTATCCCGGCCGAAGTCGAAAGCGGCCCGCGGCCCGGCCCGAAGCGACCACTTGCCCGGTCCCATCCCGGTACCGATGTCGACCAGCGGATAGGCGAGGGAGAGCCCGGACAGTTCGAACCCGGCCACATCGTCGAAACCGATCAGAGGCAGGACGCGCAAATCGCTGTCCTTCGAGCCCGCATACTCCGGAATATAGGCTGCCGCCGCGCCGACCCGGATCGACGTTCCTTCATCCGGGGATTGGGCCGTAGCCAAGGCCGGAAACAGAAGAAGGGGGATGGCGGCGATGAGGGAGCGCATGAGCCCGGCTTATCACGAATTGGCGTCGGGTCTAATAGTTGTGCGGCCTGCCTTCGGACACCATGGGCTCCGCCCCCAGGACAAATGCGATGACTTTCTTGGACGGCATCTCGCAGGGTTTTAATCTAGGCCCCGACGCCAGTCGGTAAAGGTTGGCGCTGATGCGGTGGGGTCCGCCACGTTCCTCCGCCCAGATCCACCCTTGTCGACCGCCGCTCCTGACGGTTTTCGTCACCCCGTAGCGTCTGCCCTCGAACATGGCATCGAAGGTGCCTTCGGGAAGCGCATCCCAGGCTTTCAAGAATGCTGTAAGGTCAGACAATGGACCGGTTCGGTAGGCTGCTGTGTTTAGCGTGGACGAAAACGCTCGCAGCCTCTTTGCAGGCTGCGAGCGTGATCTGGTCGAAGTGGATGCGAGTCATTTTCGCTGCCGCTCAGCGCGAATTTGCGCGCGGCGGCGAAAAGACATCAGGCTCGGCTTCGCCTGCGCGTGTTGCCCTTTCGCCGGTGGGTAAGCTTTGTCCGTTAGGCCATCTTCTTCTGAAAGTTCTCGTCAATCGCTTCGAGATAGCCGGTTGTCGTAAGCCAGCCTTGCTTGTCGCCGACGAGCAGGGCGAGGTCCTTGGTCATCTGGCCGCCTTCAATCGTGTCCACGACCGTCTGCTCTAACGTGGTGGCGAACTTCAGCAGCGCGTCATTGTCGTCCAGCTTGGCCCGATGGGCGAGACCCCGGGTCCAGGCGAAGATCGACGCGGTGGAGTTGGTCGAGGTCGCTTCACCCTTTTGGTGGTTGCGGTAGTGACGGGTGACCGTGCCGTGCGCGGCCTCGGCTTCCATGGTCTTGCCATCCGGCGTCAGCAGGAAGGAGGTCATCAGTCCGAGCGAGCCGAACCCTTGAGCCACCGTGTCGGATTGCACGTCGCCGTCATAGTTCTTGCAGGCCCAGATATAGCCGCCGGACCATTTCATCGCGGCTGCGACCATGTCGTCGATCAGGCGGTGCTGGTACTCGCCGCCGAACTCGGCGAACTGGTCGGCGAATTCCGCGTCGTAGATTTCCTGGAAGATGTCCTTGAAGCGGCCGTCATACTTTTTGAGGATCGTGTTTTTGGTGGACATGTAGACGGGCCAGCGGCGCTGGACGCCGTAGTTGAAGCAGGCCCGGGCGAAGTCGCGGATCGACTCGTCCAGATTGTACATGCCCATGAGCACGCCGCCGCCGGGGAAGTCGAAGATCTTGTGCTCGATGACTTCGCCGTCCTCGCCCTCGAACTTGATCGTCGCCGTGCCCTTTCCCGGGACCACGAAGTCCGTCGCCTTGTACTGGTCGCCGAACGCGTGGCGGCCGATCACGATAGGCTGGGTCCAGCCGGGAACAAGGCGCGGAATGTTGGAGCAGATAATCGGCTCGCGGAACACGACGCCGCCCAGGATGTTGCGGATCGTGCCGTTGGGCGAACGCCACATCTTCTTGAGGTCGAACTCTTCCACGCGGGCTTCGTCCGGCGTGATGGTCGCACACTTGATGCCGACATTATATTTCTTGATGGCTTCCGCCGCATCGACCGTGATCTGGTCGTCGGTGGCGTCGCGGCTCTGGATCGACAGATCGTAGTCCAGCAACTCGATGTCTAGATAGGGTTCGATCAGCCGTTCGATGATCATGTCCCAGATGATGCGCGTCATCTCGTCGCCATTCATGTTGACGACGGGGTTGTTCACCTTGATCTTGGCCATAGGGTCCTCGGATTTGTTCGGAAAGTCTTGGAAATTCGAGCGCGCGTATAGCAAAGCGGCGCGCAAGTTAAAGGCTTATCGGGAAGTGGATGGCATGGGCGCGAACAAGCCCGGAAAAGAGGTGAAGGACCAGTTGGGTCGGGACGTCGGCCAACTTGCCGCGTCGGTTCCGGCCGTCATCCTGGTCAATCCCCAGCTCGGAGAGAATATCGGGTCCGCCGCGCGGTCCATGCTGAACTTCGGCCTGACGGACTTGCGGCTCGTCGCGCCGCGCGACGGCTGGCCGAACCCCGCCGCCGTGACGTTGGCGGCAGGCGCGCTCTCCGTGGTGGAGTCCGCGAAGATTTTCGACACGACGGAAGCGGCGATCGCCGACCTCAACTACGTGCTATCCGCGACCGCGCGTCGCCGCGACATCGAACTGCCGGTCGAAGGGGTGGACGGTATCGGGTCCCGCCTGCGTGCGATCGAGCGCGCGGGCACGCGGACCGGTATCCTGTTCGGACCGGAGCAATCCGGCCTAACCAATGCCGATGTGGCGCTGTCCAATGCGATCCTGACCTATCCCGTCAATCCGGCCTTCCAGTCGCTCAACCTCGCCCAGGCGGTGAACGTCTTCGCTTTTCTCTACGCGGCGGGGGACGGCGTGCCGGACACGTTCGACAAGTCCTTGTCCGATGCGGCCCCGCGCGAAGAGCTTGTCCGGCTGTTCGACCATCTGGAAGACGAATTGGACGCGGCCGGGTTCTTCTATCCGGCCGATAAGAAGGACTTGATGCGCCGCAACATCCGGGCGCTCCTGACCCGTGCCGGTATGACGGAGCAGGAAGTGCGGACCTTCCGGGGTATCGTCAAGGCACTGTCCCGCGGACGCGGGCACCATATCGACCGAAAGCGAAAGACAAAGCCATGAAATTCATTCCCTATCTGGGCCTGGTCGTCAGCTTCGCGCTGGGCTGGCTGGCCTATCCGTTCTTCTACGTCTTCATCGTCGCGGTGGCCTCCGCCGTAACGCTGTTCCCACTGCGTCGTCGGCAGCTTCGCGAACAGCCCCAGGCCCCGGATCAGAACATGGTGCTCGACGGGGCTTTTCTCGTTGTCCAGCAGACGATCCTGCACTTCGTGGTCTATGCGCTGGGCATCTTCATGGTTCGGATGATGGGAGGCTGAACGGGATCAGACGGAGGCCGATCGCGGCACGGCTCTCGCCGCTCTCACCCGGTCCAGAGCGAAGATCGCGACGCCGATCCAGATCAGCGTAAAGCAAATGGCATGAGCCCGGGTGAAGGGCTCGCCGTAATAGACCCCGCAGATGAATTGCAGCGTGGGGCCGATGAACTGGAGCACGCCCAGCGTCGAGAGTCGGATGCGTCGCGCGGCGAAGGCGAAGGCAAGCAGGGGCAGCACGGTGATCGGGCCCGCCGCGAGAAGCAGCCAGTTCAGCGTCGGATCGGTGCCGAACACCATCTCGCCGCGGTGCGACAGCCACAATAGATAGGCAACGGCCGGCAAGATCAGCACCAGCACTTCGATGAAAAGGCCCGGCATCGCCCCGACGTCGATCAGCTTGCGGAGGACGCCGTAGACGGTGAAGCTACACGCAAGGAAGAGCGAGATGACCGGGAACTGGCCGCCATAGACCGTCAGGACCAGCACGCCCAGACACGCCAGGGCGATGGCGAGGCCCTGCAGGCGCGACAGCCTCTCCCCGAAGAAGAGAACGGCCACCAGCACGTAGAGCAGCGGATTGATGTAGTAGCCGAGACTACCCTGGAATATCTGCTCGATCTGTATGGCGTAGATATAGACGCCCCAATTGGCTGCGAGGCTGACCGAAGCCAGCGTCAGCAGGCCGAGCGTGAGTGGAGTGCGGATCGCGCGCCAGACATCGCCGATCTGGCGTCGGAAGATCAGGATCAGCAGTCCGACCGGCAAGGACCACACGATGCGATGCGACAGGATCTCGACTGCGGGCACGGCCTTCGTCGCCACGAAGTAGATGGGGAACAGACCCCACATGAGATAGGCCGACAGCCCGCTTAGCAGTCCGGCGCGGGAATCGGGCTGTTGCGGCGCATCCATGCGCGGCCCTTACACCCCCGCCGGGATATGTCAGGCCGTATTGACTTCACGCTTGCGTGCCCTATGTGACCGCGCTTCACGACGGGATATTCGCGCCGCCGCCGTTGCAATCGCCTCCGGGATCGCCTGGAAGCCGGCCCGCGAAGGACTGAAAGGACGCAGCTATGTCCAAGCGTCACTCCACCAAATACAAAATCGATCGCCGCATGGGCGAAAACATCTGGGGCCGTCCCAAGTCCCCGGTCAACAAACGCCCGAACCCTCCGGGACAACATGGCGCGGGTCGTCGCGGCAAGATGAGCGATTTCGGCACGCAGCTGCGCGCCAAGCAGAAGCTCAAGGGTTATTACGGTAACGTGACGGAAAAGCAGTTCCGTCGCACCTATGACGAAGCCACGCGCATGAAGGGCGACACGTCCGAAAACCTGATCGGTCTGCTGGAGCAGCGCCTCGACGCCGTCGTCTACCGCGCCAAGTTCGTGCCGACCGTGTTCGCCGCGCGCCAGTTCGTCAATCACGGCCATGTCCTGGTCAACGGCAAGAAGGTCAACATTCCGTCCTTCCGCGTCCGTCCGGGCGACGTGATCGAAGTTCGCGAGAAGTCCAAGACGATGGCTCTGGTCCTCGAAGCGCTGGAACTCGCCGAACGCGAAGTGCCGGAATATGTCGACCTCGACGTCAAGGGCATGAAGGCCACCTTCACCCGCGTGCCGAGCTTCGACGAAGTGCCCTACGCGGTCATGATGGAACCCAACCTCGTGGTCGAATTCTACTCCCGCTAGGACGGACCTATCCCTGGAACTTTCAAGCCCGCCTCAATGAGGCGGGCTTTTTCGTGCCGACAGTCTGGATGCTCAGTCCAACCGCCGCCACACGACGCGCGGCCGCTCGCCCGTGACCGTAGTCTCGCGGAACTCGTAATAGCCGGGTCGGGCGACGTGGATGATCTTCCGCTGGGTCGTGTGATCGACCACGACCCGGCTCTGTTCGATGGGCGTGCAGTGCACGATCTCCAGGACCCAGGCCCGTTGGCAACGGCTGATCACGAGTTCGGTCGTCTGGCCTACATCCAGCGCATAGCGGACTTCGAGCGTTTCGCCTTCCCATACATAGCTACTGCGAAGCTGCAGCGCGTCCCAATAGGGACCGAGCACGCGCATCGCTCCCGTGCGCTCGGCCCTGAGGTCGGCCGACGTCATGTTGGAGTCGCGCAGGAGCGTGGACGGGGAAAGCTGGGCCGGGACGTAGTGAAGGACGGCATAGAAACCGAGCAGTCCCAGGAGCAGTGAAAAGGCGCTCATGAACACGCGGCGAAGACCCATGCGAGACGACGCTGCGGGTCTGCCGTTCGCCGTAGCCATGCGAAGAACCTCGCCTCCGCGAGAGTCCTTCATTCCGATCATCGTGCCCAATTGCGGCATGACGCGATCCACCCACTCCTTATCGTGTGGGCAAACTAAACGGCGGAAGTAAAAACGGACTGAACGTCCGGGTTGTGGCCTCAGGCGTCCATCTTCACATCTTTGTCAGCGAGCATCGTCCGGAGCTCGCCCGACTCGAACATCTCCCGCACGATGTCGCAGCCGCCGATAAACTCGCCCTTGACGAAGACCTGCGGGATGGTGGGCCAATTGTTGACGTCCTTGATGCCCTGCCGGATTTCTGGGTCTTCCAGCACGTTCACGGAAGCATAGTCCACGCCGAGATAGTCGAAGACCTGCACGACTGTGGAGGAGAATCCGCATTGCGGAAAGGTCGGCGTGCCCTTCATGTAGAGCACGACGTCGTTCGCGCCGACGGTTTTGGCAATCCGGTCTTTGACGGATGTTTCGGACATGTCCGGGGACTCCTCTATTTCGCGCTCTAGCTAGGGGCGGTGCGGGCGTCGATCAAGCTCTGCACGATGTCGTGATAGCCATATTCGGGCTCGAAGCCGGGCAGAGGCGGATTGATGGGGTCACGGTGGATGCCGACCCGGCGCATCTGCGCGGCATAGCGACTGCGGCTGATGGGCCAGACATGGGCGGCCAGCCGGATCGGAGCGGCGGGCAGCCCCACACGGCTGGCCCTGCGACCGACGGCCGCTCCCAGGCAGCGCGCCATGTCGCGGTAGGCCAGCGTATCGCGGCCGCTGACGCTGTACCGACCGGGTTCCGGATCGGTGTCGATCGCGTGAAGAATGGCTCGGGCCAGATCGAGATAGTGAAGTGGTGTCTGACGCGTCGTCGCTCCGGGCAACCAGACCGGTCGACCGGCCTCGATTCGACTCAGCATTGGCCCCGTCACGGGGTCGTTGGCGCGAGCACTGATGACGGTCGGTTGCAGAATGACGCTTCTAAGGTTGGACGCCAGGATGGCGGACTCGGCCTCCCGAAGCGGTGCATAGTTCGGGTTGTCGGACAATAGAGCGGTATTGTTGGAGGAGACGAACACGGCCCGTTGATCCGCCACCGACGGCAATATGGCCTGAGCTAGATGAATGGGGGCGAGGCAGACGATCCTGTCGAATCGATCCCACCAAGCCCGCTCCGGCAGATCCTTGCGCAGGTCGAGCACGGCATGGTCGAGATCCGGTCGAGGGGTCTTGGATGGTCTGGTCGTTACGGTAAGTGGGTTTGCGCTCAACCCGTCGATCACGGGGCCCGCGATGAGGGAGTTGCCTCCGATCAGCAGGGTGCGTCCGGTCACGGTCCGTCAGTTCGGGGCGCGCGTTTCCAGGGCGAGCGCGTGCAGCTCCCCGCCCATGCGGCCACCAAGCGCCGCATAGACCATCTGGTGCTGGGCCACCCGGCTCTTGCCCCGGAAGGCCTCGCTGACGATCACGGCCTTCCAGTGATCGTCGTCGCCTGCAAGGTCGATCAGTTCGATCTCCGCATCGGGCAAAGCCGCCTTGAGAAGGCGCGTGATCTCGTCGCTTTTCATGCCCATCGTATCGATCCCTAGACGGTCTTGGTCGCGCCGCTCATGCGCTCGGGTAGCCATCCGGCCCAGCGTTGGCGCAGGCCGTCCAGCGTGACGTCGAACGCGCCATCGCCGACGATCCGATCGCCGCCGACCGTGCCGACGACCTGCGCCGGGACGCCGAGCGATTGCGCGGTGACGAGAATGGGGTTGATGGAGTTGGCGTCGGTGGAGACGAGATAACGGGCCTGGTCCTCGCCGAAATACCAGGCATGGGTCGCGACATCGGTCGGATTGTCCAGTCGGACACCCAGCCCGGTCGCGAAGGCCATTTCCGTGGCCGCCACGGCCAGTCCGCCGTCGGACAGGTCGTGAACCGCACTGACGCGCCGGTTGCGGATCAGCTTGCGCACGAAATCGCCATTCGCCTTCTCGGCCACGAGATCGACGGGCGGCGGCGCCCCGTCTTCTCGGCGCAGGATCGCGCGCAGATAGATGGAGCTGCCCAGCCAGCCTTCCGTGTCGCCGATCAGGATCAGCGTATCGCCCGACCGCATGCCTTTCAGCGTGCGGAAATGTTCCAGGTTCGGGATCAGGCCGACGCCACCGACGGCCGGCGTCGGTGGGATGGCGACGCCGTTCGTCTCATTGTAGAGCGACACGTTGCCGGACACGACCGGATAGTTAAAGGCGCGGCAGGCCTCGTTCATGCCCTCGATGCAGCCGACGAACTGGCCCATGATCTCTGGCCGCTCCGGATTGCCGAAGTTCAGGCAGTCCGTGATGGCGATGGGGTCGGCCCCAACGGCCGTGAGGTTGCGCCAGCTTTCGGCCACGGCCTGCTTGCCGCCTTCGACAGGGTCCGCGTAGCAATAGCGCGGCGTGCAGTCCGTCGTGATGGCGATCGCCTTGCCCACTCCGCCATTGGCTGCCGAGCCGTGGATGCGCACGATGGCCGCGTCCCCGCCGCTCTGGCTGCTGTCGACCGTGTCGGCCATGACGTGGCGGTCATACTGTTCCCAGATCCAGCGTTTGGACGCGATATCCGGATCGGTCATGACGCGGAGCAAGGCGTCATTATAGTCTTGCGTCTCTACGACGTCGTGCGCCTGCAGGATGTCGCGCCGTTCCGTCGGAACGTGCGGGCGATCGTAATTCGGTGCGTCGTCGGCGAGCGGCGAGATCGGAATGTCGCAGACGGTCTTTCCGTCATGCACGAGCACGAGACGGCCCGTCTTGGTGGTCTTGCCGATCTGCGCGACGTCCAGACCCCACTTCTCGAACACGTCGAAGGCCAGTCGTTCCTTGCCTGGCTGGATGACCATGAGCATTCGCTCCTGGCTTTCCGACAGCATCATCTCGTAGGCCGTCATGCCGTCTTCGCGCTGCGGGACCTTGTCGAGGTCGAGCCTGATACCGACGCCGCCCTTGTCTGCCATTTCGATGGATGACGAGGTCAGGCCCGCCGCGCCCATGTCCTGGATGGCGATGATGGCATCGGTTGCCATGAGTTCGAGACACGCCTCGATCAGCAGCTTTTCCGTGAACGGGTCGCCGACCTGGACGGTGGGGCGCTTTTCATCGCTATCGTCGTCGAACTCGGCGGACGCCATGGTCGCGCCGTGAATGCCGTCGCGGCCCGTCTTGGACCCGACATAGAAGATCGGATTGCCGACGCCCTTGGCTGCCGAATAGAAGACGTTATCCGCCCGAGCCAAGCCGATACACATGGCGTTGACGAGGATGTTGCCATTGTAGCCCGCGTGGAAATTCGTCTCGCCGCCCACAGTGGGAACGCCGACGCAGTTGCCGTAGCCGCCAATACCGGCGACGACACCGTCAACAAGGCTCTTGGTCTTGGGATGGTCAGGTTCGCCAAAGCGCAGTGCATTCAGCAGCGCAATTGGCCGCGCCCCCATGGTGAAGACATCGCGCATGATACCGCCGACACCCGTCGCCGCACCCTGATAGGGTTCGATGTAGGAG
>JBATXP010000204.1:0-13536 GCA_049673465.1 Litorimonas sp. | reverse complement strand
CTCCCAGGCCGTGGCTTCGGCGCACCAGCCGACCCGCGCGCCCTGTGCGATCAGCGCTGCGAAGAAGGCGTCGTCCTCGCCGCCAACCTCGTTGAGTTCAGGGTCGAAGACGGGAGAGGAAAGGGAGAGCCCTTGCAGGTCCACCAAACACCCCCCCGTGCCGAGGGTTTCGGACACGATCCGGGTGTCTCCGGGCAGAACCCGTGAGAAAAGCGGGATGAGCCATTCGGCCACACTCTCCGCGCCATCCGGCAGGCGGGCGACGGCAGGCGCGAAGGTCAAACCCGTGCCCAGCCGTCTCGACGCGTCCAGTAGCGGATCGAGGTAAGGAGGAACGACTTCCATGTCGTCATCCAGAAAGAGCACATAACGGCTTTCCACGCTCTCCATGCCCTTGTTGCGAGCGTTGGACACGCCGGGCTCGGGCGCGATCCGATACTCCACCGCCTGCTCGGCGCGATCCGCGAAGCGTTGGACGACCGTCCGGGCGCTGCCGACGGCATCGTTATCCGCGACCACGATGGCGACGTCGGTCCTGTCGCCGATATCGGCGGCGATGCTGTCCAGTAATCGGTCCAGGTCGGCGGGTCGGCGAAAGGTCGGTATGACAATCGTGATCTCGGTCACTCCGAGACCCTCCGGAGCCCGTCCGCCACCGTCGCGACATCGAGCCCGAGGCTTTCGATGCGGTCGACCACGATGGCTAGCTCGTACGGCGTGCAGCCGAAGGGGGAGGGCGCAGTCCGCACATCGTGACCGAACAGGATCAGCCAGGAACGGTTTCGCGCCGCCGTCTCGATCAGCTTCAGCGTTTCTCCAAGCGCATCGCTGTAAAGACGTCCGCAGGCAGCGAGGTTGAGGTCGAGGGACGGTCCGCGAGGAGCGTGTATGCCGCGCAACAGTCCGAATTCGCGCGACAGGCGCGACTTGCCGTTCGGCGTGACCTCGCCATAGGGGAAGGCGAAGGTCGTGGCGCGCGGCAGGCCCAGCGACTGGAACGCGTCCCGGTTTCGAGCGACGTCGACCATCAGCGCGTCCGTGCCTTCGGCAAGCGTGTCGAGATGGGAATAGGTGTGATCGCCGATCTCGTGCCCGGCGGCATGTGCGTCGACCAGGTCCGTTTCGCTCATGTGCAGGCCGAGATGGTTGGTCGTGCCGCACAGTCCCATCGAGGCATAGATGGTCGCGCGCCAGCCCTTGCGCTCGATCATCGGCAGCGCGGTTTCGAACACGGAGCGGGGGCAGTCGTCGAAGCTCAGGCTGACGAGCCCGCGCGCCAGCGTAGGGGTCACCGTGCGGCGGCCGACGAGACGCGCGCTGCGGCGCGTCACTTTGCTCAGCAGGTCGCGGCGCGGTTCGTAGACGGCCACGCTCATCGCATGGCCTCCGCATAGTGCGACGCCCGCCAGAGCTTGAGCGCCAGCACGCGCAGGCGTGTGGGCAGCAGGCGGAGCTTCACCAGCATCTTGAGCGGCCATCGCAACAGGCCGTGGCCCGGCACGTGGCGCAGCCGCGTGACGATGCGGAATAGCGGTAGGGACCGCGCCAGCTCGGGATGGCGCTCCACAAAGCGTCTGTAGTTCGGCCCGGACGTCGCGAATCGGGACAGCAGCGTGTCCGTGGACTCCAGGCCCAGATGGACGGCCGGATTGTCGATGTGGACGAGACGATGGCTGGACCCGACCCGCGCCGCCCACTCGCTATCCTCCCAACCCCAGCCGGAGAAGGCGGGGTCGAACGGATTTTCAGTCAGTACGCGGCGTCGAACGCATAGGTTGGACGACGCCACGAATTGCGGCCCCGCCCGGTTTCGACTCGCCGCGTCGAGACAGTCGGAACTGCGCGACAGGACGCGGTGCAGGTCCGTATCGCGGTCCAGCGCCCGGTCCTCGACCGTAAACCCGCCGAAGACGATGTCGGCCTTATCGGTCGCGATAAGTTCCAGATAGCGGCGCAGGAAATCGGTGTGGTCGATCCGCATGTCGGCGTCGAGGAAGAGGATCCAGTTCGCCTCGGACTGTTCCTGCAGCGCATTGCGGGTCGCGGCCCGCCCTCGGTTTCCGGGTACGGTCGTGAAAGTGGTCCGAAGGTCCATACGGTCGACAGCTGCCGTCACCCTGCGGGTCAGGGCCGGATCGCCCGAGCCATCATCCATCAGTCTGATCTCTATCTCGCCGTCCACGTCGCACTGGTTCGACAGCGACCGGAGCAGGGGGGTCGGATCGTCCTGGTAGAAGGGGATCAATACGGACAAGGTGGGGGTCATTCCGCGGCCTCCACGATGGGCGCGCCGCGTCGCGCCTTGATCACGATGTTGCGGATCAGGGTCCGACAGTTCGCGGCGTTCACGGCCAGACAGGTCGCGAGGTAGACGGCCCCGCCGACTCCGGCCTTGATGAGCAGGGTCGTCGGCCCCGGATCGAAACCATCCAGAGGGATGGCCTGCACCGCTGCCGCCATGACGAGACAGGAAAATCCGATCTCCACCAGTGCGCGGGCGGGAAAGGGAAGCGGGTAATGCCGCCGCGCCAGCAGGAACGCGAAGACGAGCGCCAGCCCGTAGCCCGCGATCGTGGCCCACACCGCGCCCATGAGACCGAATTGCGGCACGAGGATCAGGTTGAGGCCGATGTTGAGGATAACGGGCGGGACCATCACCCAGACGAAGTCGGTGGTCAGACCCGACAGCATGAAGGCGCGCTGCACGTAGTAGGTAATCAATCCACTGATGAGGGCGGAAAACGCGATCCACGGCATTACGGTCACGGCTTCCGCCCGGACGGACTCGCCGAGTATGAACCCCGCATCTTGCGCCACGAGGGCGATGCCCACGGCGGCCGGCATGGCGAGCCAGAGCAGGCTCGCCCCATAGTCTCGCATCACGTCCGCCGACCCGTCCTGGCCCAGCCGTTCGAAGGCCGTGACGGCCATGGGCGTGACGGCCATGGACAGCCAGATGAAGAGGATTTCGAGCGACCGGTTGGCGAGATTGTAGCCTGCATTGTACTGCCCGGCGGCGGCTTCGCCCATCACGCCCAGGATGATGTAGACGTCCGCCGAATTGAGCGTGTAGCCGAGAAGGAGGCTGACGCAGATCGGCACACCGTAGCGGGCATAGGTCTTGGCCTTGGCCACCTGGAATACGCCGCCTTTCTGCTGGCGCAGCATGAAGGGCAGGTCGATCGTCAGGCCCACGATCAGGCCGATGAAGATACCGACGAACGGACCGCTTTCGCGAAGCGGCGTCAGCGCGACCAGCGCCAGACCTATGGCGAAGGAGAGCGTCGTCTGGCCGGAATAGGTCAGGCTGTAGCGCGCGATTCGGTGCGCGGCACGGTGCGCCTCCATGCCAAGGTTGAAGACGACCTGCAGACCGGCCGTGCCGATGGCGAAGGCGATCACGGTTTGCAGCGCCGGATCGACCGGAAGCACGAACAGCACTGCAAGGAATATCGCGACCAGTCCCATCCCCAGGCCCGCGCCGAGCCGGTAAAGGGTCTGGAGGTGCGAGGGCACGTCGCCCTCGCGCTCCGCCCGGGCCTGGAACCGCGCCATGGCCGCTTCCAGCCAGGTGAAGGCCGCCATGTGCACGAATTGCAGCGTGATCATGGCGATGGCGTAGCGGCCGAACTCCTCCGGGCTGAGCAAGCGCGTCAGGACCACGATCGTGCCAAAGCTCACCAACACGTTGGCGAGGTTGACCGGAAGATAGGCGAGGAGGGAGCGGCCGAGCTTCATCGGATGGTGTCCGAGTCGCCCAGCAGGACGGGCAGGGTCTTGGCCATGATCGCCAAGTCCCAAAGGACGCTGGCGCGCTCGATATATTCCACGTCGAGCTGAACGCGGCGCTGCACGTCGTCGGCATCGTGCAGCGGCCCACGCGAGCCGTTGATCTGCGCCCAGCCCGTCATGCCCGGCTTGACCTTGTGGCGATGCGCATATTCCTCGACCAGCTCGATACTGTCGCGTCCAGCCGTCTTCATGCCGACCGCGTGCGGGCGCGGGCCGACCAGGCTCATGTCCCCGCGGATCACGTTGACCAGCTGCGGTAGCTCATCCAGCGACGTCTTGCGAATGAAGCGTCCGATACGGGTGATGCGCGGATCGTCGGCTTCGGTCTGGCGCTCCGCCTTCACGTCGCACTGATCCGTGCGCATGGTGCGAAACTTCAGCACGTCGAAGACGCGGTTGTTGAAACCGTGGCGCGGCTGCCGGAACAGGATGGGTCCCGGGCTGTCCAGACGGATCAACAGCGCCAGAACCGCCAGCGGCAGGGCCAGCACGACCAGCGCCAGCCCCCCGATGAGGATGTCCATCATGCGCTTGAGCGCGGTATGGCTTCCGGATTTCGGGTTGCCGGTGATGTCGTTGAGCGAGATTTCCGCGATCTCGCTGAGCCGTTGCTTCACGTGGTCGAGATTTTCGAACGCGTCCGCGACGTAGGCGATGCGATTGGGTAGCAGGCGGACCTTCTGCACGAAGTCCTTCTTCCGGGCGGCGGCGGCGGCGGGCAGGGTGACCACGATGCGGTTGACATAGGGCAGCCCATCCCACTCCAGCAGGTCGTCGATCTTGCCCACGACCGGCACGCCGTGGATGTTGAGCGGCGCGCGCGCCAGGCGCTCGTCGAAGATCGCCACGATGTTGAGTTCCTTGGTCTTGGCGTTCTCTTCGATGATGCGACGCGCGCTCTCCGTCGCGCCCAGCATGACGACGGTCGGGGCTAGGCGGCCCCTGGCATGCAGGCGCTGCAGTTGCTGGGCGTAGAGTGTGTGCAGCAGGATCAGCACGGCGACCGCGCCGAGCCCGGCCCGGGCGAGCGCGTCGGGCAGGAAACTTTCGGGACGCACGATCAGTGCAATGGACAGCCAGAGCCCCATGGCCGCCAGGCTGGCGAGCGTGACCGTGGCGAGGTGGCGGGTCGGGGTCTCGGTCGGGCGGAACCGGTAGGCGCGACCGAAAAACATCATGAAGATGAATATGGCGGACCCCAGCAGCGATGCTGCGACTGGGGCGAGCACGGTCTTCTCGTTGGCTCCGACATAACCGTTCCAAGTGCCCACCGCGATGATGCATAGCACGGCGAGAATGTCGATCGCCTGCAGACCGAACCGCACGGCGCTCATATTGGTCTGACGCCCCGGAATGGTCAGATCCGACGTGCTCGCGCGCTTGCGTCGACGGTCGGGCATGGGCAACACCGTGCCCGCCGCCGGTTTGGCGACTCGCCGCTCATCCTCGCGTCTGGCCGCTGGCTGGATATCGGTGCCCACCGTCTCCATCCGGGCCAATCCCTGGTCTTCAGCCATCAGTTTCCACCATTCGTTCCCCATCCGATACAAGTCCAACCCAAAGATCGGGTAAACGGCGGATGACGGATGGGTCCATGCCAGCGCCTTGCCGACAACGAAGGCCTGTCTCGCCCTGTTCCGATTGGCGGGAAAACGGGGTTAAGTTTGGATTAACCGTTCATTTTTGTCAGGCACGGTTCTTACTAAAAGGATGGAAGCCGACTTCGCAGTGCATGTTGCATAGCGTCGATCCTTTCGATAACGCACGGCTCAATCAACTGGCGCAAGGTTTACCAATGAAACTCGCATTCATGCACATCCCGAAAACGGGAGGCATTTCGCTCGAGAGAGCCATAATGTCAGGTCTGGACGAAGCCGAGGTATGCGATGCCTATTATCCTGCCGAGTTCGCTAAGAAGACGTATGCGGACATGCCGGATTATGCTCTGTATCAAGGACACTTCAATTTCGATTTCGTCGCGACGCTGCCTGACGATTACCGGAAGATCACGGTCGTCAGAAAACCCGAAGATCTACTGCTTTCGCTCTATAATCACATCGCAAGCCGTCCGGCCCATGCCCACCACGAGGAAGCCAATTCCGACGGGATGACATTTGCGAAGTTCGTCGATTCGAAAACGAGCATGAGGAACACGCTATCCAAATACCTTTTGGGGGCGGACGCCTACAAAGCCATATGGAACGACAGCGGCAAACCCGTCAAAGATCGTGTCGACGAAGCGGTCGAGCAGGTTAAGAAGAATCTTGCTTCCTTCGACGCCATCGGTCTGACACCCCGTTTGAACGGTTTCGCCTCGGAAGTTTCCAAGCTCGTGGACCGTGAGATTCCCACGCCCAAGCGGGAAAATGCAAATGCGACGATCGCGATGGAGCGGGACCAGCTGACACAGGCCGATAAGGATGTCATCGCCCGCGCCACGCGACTGGACAGGCCTGTCTTCAAGATGATCTGGGGCGAATATTTCGGCGAAAGCTGAAGTCCTGCCTCGTGGCAATCAGATTGTGGAAAAGCGCAACGTGTCGGTGAACGCTGGGACAGATCGTCCGGAAACCTTGATGGTTTTCGTGGAGACGATGGGCAACAACTCGTCGTCCATCGTGAAATTGGCGCTACAGCATCCGAAGCTGCAGGCCTTCGAAAGTTGCGAACTTGTCGGGCCAGATCAAACCCTTGCCAAGAATGCGGAGGATTTGTTCGGCGCTGTAGCGGTGCCGAATCTTCTGATGAGACAGGCAGCGCGCTTGCCCAAAGTGAACGATGCCTTGTCCCTCGCTCACGCGGCGCGCGGGTTTGGAATCTACACCTCCTTGGCCATACTCCTGCAATCTCCGTTCGAGGGGGTTGCCGCTTTTCTGAAGGATGCCGAAAACAAAGACGCGGCCAAGTCGGTCGAAGAGCGATTTTCAGCGTGGCTTTCGCACTATTGTGAGGGTCTGAAGGCCGTGACCAACCACGCTCGGAGTTTCCATGTCCGGATATTGACTGAAGACGCCTTCAAGGCCGCGCCCATGCAAGAGCTTGCCCGCCTCATGGCACTCGTTCCACTTCCTCTCTACAAGTCGCAATTGATGTCCTTGAGAAATGGCACACTTCAGGCGACGGCTAAACAGGTTGGGGTGCGAGACGAAGACGTTCAGCAGACGATGTCGCGATTGCGAGGCGCGGACCGCTATGAGCTAGCCTTGTCTCTTCATCATATCGTCAAGGATCGAGCCTGTCGGGAACCCGATGCAACGACACTGGACCGTTTGACGCGGGCCATGGCGTAAGGAGCGCATCGATGGGAATGGGTTACCAGAAAACGGACCGTAACGTCATCGACTACGATCTGTGGTTTGGCAAAGACTGGCGGCGCGGTTTCAGGGGGCCTAGAAGCAATCTCGCTTCCGCGCATGACATTGTCTGCATTGGCGCGGCTCAGACCTTTGGTCGGTTCGTCGAGCGCCCTTTCTCGCTGCAGCTGTCCGAGATACTACAAAAGACCGTTCTCAATCTGGGCGTTTCCGGTTCGGGGCCGGACTTCTACCTATCCAGTCCCGATCTGATGCAGCATCTCCGACAAGCCGGTACGGTCATCCTCCAGGCCATGTCGGGGAGGTCGGTCAGCGCGGGCTGTCTCGAGACGATGCCGAACAATTTCGGTGTTCTGCGCTTTACGGACGGTCTGGAATCCGAAACACCCTACATGGCGCAGAAGGCTTATGAAAAGCTTCGGAAGGAGCGTGGAGAAGAGGCTTTCCAAACTCAGGTCGCCGCCGTCCAGAAGCGCTGGGTCGAACTTTATCTGGAACTGTATCGGGAAATACCTGGTCGCAAGTTACTTCTCTGGCTTTCGTCCGAGGCGCCCGGCGACAATGTCGATTTGACAAACTCTCCGCTTGGCACGTTTCCGCACTTTGTCACTGCGGGAATGGTCGAGGCCTTGGCAGAAGCCGGGTATGAGGTCGTTGAGTGCATTCTCAAGGACATGCCTGCCCAGGTTCTCGTCAATGACCGGACGGGTGTCGTGGAAGAAGTGTTCGACAGAAAATCCTTTCCCGGTCGCCCTGACAGGTTGAGAGCCCTAAACAACTATTACGCCACGCCGGAGCTGCACGACTTAGCGACCCGCAAGCTCGTTGCCCATCTCCTGAAATAGGCTCTGTCGTGCGGATCGGCTTCGCCCAGAGCGGTAAGGATGCTATCTGGCGACTGCTTTTCTAACCGCGCCTTTAAACACTAAGCCTTGCGGCTGATGAGACACATCGCTAGACGCGCCGACGGAGACGTGGCCGAGTGGTCGAAGGCGCTCCCCTGCTAAGGGAGCGGTGTTGCTCCCCAAGACATTGTGGGATCAACGTTTTCTCGGCAATGTCACGACAGTCCCCGGATTTTCCCCGATCTTGCCCACGAATTGCGGCCAAAGCAGCCCGTGCGCCTCGATCCTGTGGGGAAGGTCGGCGGGAGCCAGCTTGCTGTAGCGCTCCACCATAGCGTAGGTTTTCCACCCTCCCGCGTCCTTGGTGGCCCGCACGTCGTTTCCGCAGGCATAGTGCCACGTCGCGAACGTATGCCGGACCGTGTGCGGCGTGACGTCCCGCCCAAGCCCGGCCCGGTCCCTGACCCGCGCAAACGCATCCTTGATCTGGTAGCGCCCGTCCGCCGTCCGCCTGTAGGGCGCGCCCCGGCCCGTTATGATGGGCGACGCGAAGGGGGTTTCCCAATGCAAGCGCGGCAACGCGGATGCCACGCGCGGTGGCAGGTTGTGCATCGAGTCCGAACCGCCCTTGACCGATGGCAGCCAGACCTGGCCCGTGCCCCGGTGATAGCTTCGCGCGGGCGCGTCCAGCAGCGTCGAAACCCGCCCACCCGTGGCGAGCAGCAGCATCAAAAGCACGTCGAACGTGGTGGCCGGGTTGCAGGCCTCCAGCATGGCGTCGAACTCTTCCGGCGTAAGCCATCGCAGCTTGGCCGGGCTTTCCGGCATCCTTGGAAACAGGACAGGCTCGCACAACCCCGCTTTTGCCGCACGGTTCATGATGGATTGGATGGGCGTGATGGCCTGCCGTTGAAGCGTGGCGGGCGCGGCTTTCGGGTAGAGCCGGTTCGCCGTGTCCATAACCAGACGAAAGTCGATTTCGTGTAGCAGCGTCCCGCCCAGAGCGTTCAGCAGTGGCAGCAGGAATCGCCCAGGCTTGCCCGTGTCCAGGTAGAGATTGACGGCCTCCGCGAACGTTGCCGTCGCCTTCACGCCGTAAATGCGCTGTTCGTCCAGTTCCTTTTCCCATCGAATCCTCAGGCTTTCCGCAAGTGTTCTGTCAGTCGTTTTCGTGCTTCGCTCAAATGGCTTTCCGCCAACCGTGCCCCGGACGATCCAGAACGGGGTCTTGGGGCGGCGTGTGAGTTTGAGCATGGGTCGGCCTCCAGAAGATCCAGCACACGGCTGATGTGGGCGCGCGTCATCATCCGGGCGTTGCGCGCGCCTTTGAAACAGACCGTGTGCGGAAGTCTGTCAAGCATTTCGCCGAACGCCCGCGACCCGTAACCCAGCTTGGGGCCGACAGCGGACGCCTTGTAGGCGCGCGTTCCATCCGGGAACATTTCGATCACGTCGGCGCGCAGGCGGCTGGCGGGGCGGGGCGTTGTGCGGGCGGCGGGCATCAGCGGCTCCCTTGGCGGTCTTGCACGCCCGCCACGTCCAAGGCCCGAAACGGGTCCGGCGTGGTCGGCACGCGTTGGTCGAAGCAGCCCTTGGCGGCGCGGGCCGTGCGGCGGGCTTTGCGTTTGGAGCGGCGGGTCATTGGGCTTGCCTGCTCCCTACAATACGCTCGCTAGCCTCGCGAAGGTCGCGCTTCTTCTTGGAGATATGAGCGTCGATGACGGCGAGTCCGGTCGCGGGGTCAATCGACATGACCCGCCATGATGAGCCGCTGCCGGACTTCGGTGTTTCCATGCGCAAACCCATTTTGCGACCGAAGGGATCAACAACATCAGCGCCATCCTCAATGAGTTCAAGAATACGCTCTCGGATCGCATTCGCTGACACAACCTCTTGATAGGCATGGGCGATGATCACGGCGTCGTCATATGAGACAGCGCCCTCTACAACCATTGCCCGCGCAGCCTTCGTTTTATCGCTTTCACACATATCTCTCTCCTTCCGCAGCCTAAGCCGCGTCCTGTTGCGGGGTGTCGCCCTCGGCCTTGGTCCAGTCGTCGTTGAACTCGTCGCTGGGGTGGGTGTCGTCCAGTTCGGCGCGGAAGGCGTCGGGGTCTTCGCTGCCAGTGAGCACGTCATCCATGGCCGCCTGGGCTTCGGCGAGGCGGCGAGTCTTTTCGTCGTCCGCCTCCTCGACGGCCTCGACTTCCTCGACGGCTTCACTGGCGATGGCCCGGTCTTCCTCGAACTTGGCAAGATTGGCTTGCAGGCGCTGCCCTGCATCGCTCCGGTCGGGCGTCACGTCGCGAGCGGTCGCGCCCTCCATCTCGTCAACGGAGTAGACACCCATCAGCACGTCCGGGACATGGCGGCGCGCCCAAGCGCGGGCGGCGTAATAGGTCATCTGCTGGCGCGGGTCTTTCTGCCACAACGGCGAGTTTCCGCCCTTCTTCATGACGGCGAGGGTTTCGCTCTCATAGGTGCAGGGTGCGAGCGTGCCGACGACGCGGCCCGTGACCTTTACGCGGGTCTGGTCGCCTTCTCCGCTGAACTCGAACGCCAGCCGCCCGTCCACAGCCGGGGAGGCGTAGACCATCGCCATGATAGCTTGTGCCTCGAACGCGATGGACCCGTTGACGAGATACGCCTTGGAAGACAGCGCAAACGGATCCATGCCGAGACGGCCGGCCTGAACGATAATCGCCATGCACGCGCCCGGCTCGCGCCGAAATGGAGCCCCCACCATCGGCCCGGCCTTGGCCATCAGCTGCGCCATCTCCATCAGGTCTTGCGCGGTCTTTGGCTGGGGTAGGAAGCCGCCGCCGATGTTGCCCACAGGTAGGGACAGGTCCAGCTTGCTAGCCGGCACGGGCGCGGTCGGGTCTTTGGCAATGATGGATTGATCGGTCATGATAGCTCTCCGCTGTCGAATTGTTGCTGTAGTTTCTTGAAGTGCCAATCCGGCCCGTAAGCGGTCATCGGGCCTTCCCGATACGACGGCCAATCGCCGGACTTCAGGCAGTCGGCCATCTTGCGGAGTGCGCGGCGGCACTGCATCCGCCCGAACTCGATCAGTTCGTCCGCGACGCGGGCGACGGTCACGCAGTAGGGCGGCTTCGTTTCCACGAAGACGAACCAGGCGTCCCGCAGCGGTGTGCGGTCCAGAGCCTCGAAGCCGTCACCAGCGAGCGCGAGCTGCATGTGGTAGCCGAACTTCGCGATGGTCCGGTCGATGGCATGAGGTGCGGCGCAGTCCGTTGTTTTCAGGTCTGCCAATACGCCATCCGTGGGCAGGCGGTCGGGCCGGGATTTGCACCAGATGCCCGTCTCCGCATCGCGCCAGATCAATGATTTCTCCGGATCGCCCGCCGTCAGCAGTTCCGCGACTCCCGGCTCGGATGATAGCGCATCGGCCATGTGGCAAATGTCGGCCATCAGGTCTTCGGTCACGATTGTCTTGCCGCTTTCCACGGCGTCCGCGCGCCATGCCTTCGCGGCCTTGGAGCGGTAATCGTTGAACTCGTCCGGGCGAACCACGATCTTTTCGATCTCATCCACGTCATCGAACAAGAAGGCGTGAACGGCCGTGCCGAGGTGGAAGTGCGGCTTGTAGGGTTGCGGTTTCGCCTTTGGATTGAGACCCACCGCATTCCACCAGAAATGGCGTGGACTGTCGTTCTCGATCTTGCGCAATCCGGACGATGACACGCTAGGCCCGTCACAGCACTGCGAGTGGTAACGCTCCATCGAAATATCGTAGACGCCGGGCTTGTTGATCGGCGCGCTCACCGCCCCGCCCTCCGCTCCGCCATCATGCCCGACAGGTCCACCGCGTCGTGGACCGTGACGCCCTCCATCGCGAGCAAGGGCGTGTCCGCCAGCGTGGCCGGGCACCCGCGCGGGCGGGTGCATCCGTAGTCTTCATGGTGGCGGTCATGGATGCTGGCGCGGGCGCGTTCGTGCGCGAGGTAGGCATCGCGGGTGAAGCCGCTGCCGCGGCCGCTGGTGTGTGTGTTGTCGGGCGTCATGATCGACCTCCGAATGTATTGTTGAGCGCATAGGCGACAGCCTGGGCCATCGCGAGATTGGTGTAGGAGAACAGCACGTCGGAGCCGAGATCGCCGTCATAGGCGCACTCGACCTCGTGGAAGAGCCCGTCGCGAGCGTCATGCGCCGTCACGATCTGGCCGGTCTCGTCGTCTATGGCCTTGTCCACGACGTAGAAGCGTCGGGCGCGGCTTGCGGGCGCGGCTTGCGGCTCGGGTCGCGACGCCATCGGGGGTCGGACGAAAACCTGCGCGGGGTCGAAGGGTTCGCGCTCCTTGAGGATGACGAGCTGGACCGCGTCGTCAGCGTCCAGATACGAAACCGTCCAGTCGCCGTCGTGATCGACGCCCCACAACACGCACACGCCGGACGGGTTTGCGCGCACGCTGGGCGCATGGTCCAGCACCACCCGGCCCTGCTTCAATGACCCGTCATAGTGCAGCGCATCGCCCTTGAAGTGGACGGCCTCGATCCGGTCGATGGCGGCGCATTGCTCCGGGGTGAGAGCGATCGGGGTGGGGGAGGTCATGCGGGGGACTCGCACTCGACCAGCTTCGAGTTTTCGCAGCGATACCACGTATCGAGCTTGATGCCGTCGCGCCCGCCCCAACCGTGGGCATAGCCGATGCATTCGCCGTTATTGCTATATTCGACCGCGAACAGTGGGCACCGTTGGCCAGACACCTTGACCTTCGCGAAAGGGCCGAGTGCGGCAGATGGGGAGTCGTCGCCCGTCGTGGCGGATGGGGATGCGTCGCCCGTCGTGGCAGATGGGGAGTCGTAGCCCGTCGTGGCGGATGGGGAGCGCACGCCCGTCGTGGCGGATGGGGAGCGCACGCCCGTCGTGGCAGATGGGGAGGCGTAGCCCGTCGTGGCGCTCTTTGACCCGATCCTGCGTCGAACCCACTCGACCTGCGCCTTGATGAGGCCAGGTAGGCCGACCTCGCCTTTCACGGTCAGCGTGGACGCGGCAACCTTGTCGTCTCCCGTCCTAACCATCCCGCCGACCTCGACCTCCGCGAACACGGACTGGCCAGGTGCGTAATAGCACACGACGGACAAGGGCATGGGGCAAGCGTGAAAGCCGATCTCGCACAGCGAAACGCGACCCTCATGCGTGTAGGTCTTGCCGATCTCGTATTGGTAGCCCCGACACGTCCAGTCGGGATTGAAACCCTTGTAGAGCACGGTTTGGTTTTCGGGTTCGTCGGTCATGCCGCCATCTCCTCGTTTTCGCAGGCTTCGAGCGCCGTCGTCGCGTCCAGCGTTTCTCGCGCCCGCTCCGTCGTTCGTTCCACCCCCTCGAAGTGACGCATCGCGCTGTCCAGGTCGCCGCGCGCCACGGCCACGGCGAAGTCGTGCACGCACAGGTGAAGGGCGCTCAGGACGCCGGACGCGCGGGCGTAGCGGTGGCTTGTTTCGAGATCGGGCATCACGCTGCCTCCTGCACGTCAGCCTGCGCGGCGGCGGCTTCCGCCCGGTCGCGCTCTTCCATGCGGCGGCGGCTCTCCTGCGAGGCCACGGCGCGGTGATAGGCG
>JBATXP010000203.1:0-2496 GCA_049673465.1 Litorimonas sp. | reverse complement strand
GCGTGATCCTTGTCGATCACCGCCTCGACCCCGATCAGCGAACCGTCGGCACGCCGGACGACCGGAATGCCGCCACCACCCGCACAGATCAGCGTCACGTCCTGCGCGAGCAGGAGCTGAAGCACCCGCAAGTCCGGAATTTCCATCGGCATCGGCGAGGGCACAACACGCCGCCAATGCGCACCGTCGGCCGCAATGCTCCAGCCGCGCGCTTCGGCCAGCCGCTCAGCTTCGGCCTTGTCATATACCGGGCCGATGAACTTGGTTGGCCTGTCGAATGCCGGATCCTTGGGGTCGACCTCGATCTGGGTCAGCAGCGTGGCCACCGCGCGGTCGTGACCGAGTGCGTTTTCGAGCGCCTGTTCGATCATGTAGCCGATCATTCCATCGGTCTCGGCACCAAGCACGTCGAGGGGAAACGCCTCGTCAGGCTTGTAGGCCGCGCCCTGCAGCGCAAGCAGGCCGATCTGCGGGCCGTTGCCGTGGGTGATGACCAGCCTGTGTCCGGCGCGGATGATCTGCGCCAGCGCAGCTGCCGCACCGGCGACGTTGGTCCGCTGCGCCTCGGCGGTGAGCGGCTCGCCCCGGCGCAACAGGGCATTGCCCCCCAGGGCTGCGACAACCAGCATGGCCTTACGTTCCAAGCGTGGCGACGAGCACCGCCTTGATCGTGTGCAGCCGATTCTCGGCCTGATCGAACACGATCGAGGCCGGACTTTCGAACACCTCTTCCGTCACCTCCATCGCGGTGATGCCGAATTCCTCTTCGATATTGGTGCCAACTTCGGTCTCGGCATTGTGGAAGGCGGGCAGGCAATGCATGAACTTGGCCCTCGGATTGCCGGTCTTGACCATCACGTCGGAATTCACCTGATAGGGCGTAAGCAGCTCGATCCGTTCCGCCCATTTTTCCTTGGGCTCGCCCATCGACACCCAGACATCGGTGTAGATGAAGTCGGCACCTGCCACGGCGGCGTCAACATCCTCGGTCAGCGTGATCCGCGCGCCGGTTTCGGCGGCGATGGCATCGGCCTCGTCACGGATCTCCGGATCGGGCCAGAGGCTCTCGGGCGCGCAGAGCCGCACATCCATGCCCATCTTGGCCCCGCCGATCAGCAGGCTGTCACCCATGTTGTTGCCCGCATCGCCCATGAAGCAATAGGCGATCTCGCGCAGCGGCTTGTCGGAATGTTCCTGCATGGTCAGGAAATCGGCAAGGATCTGCGTTGGGTGGAATTCGTCCGTCAGCCCGTTATAGACGGGCACGCCAGCGTATTGCGCCAGCGTCTCGACGATAGGGTGACCAAATCCGCGATATTCGATCGCGTCATAGACCCGGCCCAGCACGCGCGCGGTGTCCTTGACGGTTTCCTTCTTGCCCATGTGCGAACCCGAAGGGCCGAGGTAGGTGACATGCGCGCCCTGATCGTGGGCGGCCACCTCGAAACCGACGCGGGTCCGGGTGCTGTCCTTCTCGAAGATCAGCGCGATCTCCTTGCCGGTCAGGCGCGGCACCTCGGTGCCTGCGTATTTCGCGGCCTTCAGGTCGGCTGAGAGTTTCAGCAGGAAGCCGATTTCCTGCGGGGTGAAGTCGCGCAGGGTCAGGAAATGGCGGTTTCTCAGGTTGTAGGACATGGGGTTTCCTTGTCGTCGAAGGGTTCAAATGGCGTCGCGGATCGTCGGGCAGCTCATGCAATGGCTGCCGCCCCTGCCGCGACCCAGTTCTGCGCCGGGGATGGCCAGCACCTCGATCCCGGCCTCCTTGAGGGCGGCGTTGGTATCGTCGTTGCGGTCATAGCCGATGACGACGCCGGGGCGCAGCGCCAGCACGTTGTTGCCGTCATTCCACTGTTCGCGTGATTGCTCGGCCGCATCAGAACCGCCGGTGGGCACCAGATGCAGTTTCTTATGGCCCAGGATCTCGGCCGTGATTTCGAAGAGGTGGCGGGCATCGCGGCGGATATCGAGCGCCGTCTTGCCCGCGCCTGGGCGCAGGTCATAGCAGGTGATCGCATCCGCCACTTCCTTGAACGTGGTCACCACATCGCCCCCGCAATGGGTGAAAACGGTGTCCAGATGCATTGCCGCACGGGAACTGGGCATCTGGCAGGCGATCACCCGCGTCACGTCGCCACCCTCGAACAACGCCTCGGCCAGTTGGCCCACCGCCTGTGGCGTCGATCGTTCGCCCATGCCGACCATGACGACACCGTGGCCGATGGGCATGATGTCACCGCCTTCCAGCGTGGCGGTGCCGAACTCGCGCGTCGGATCGCCGAACAGGACCCTTACCCGACCCGCGAATGTCGGATGGAACCGGTAGACTGCTGCCATCAGCAGCGTTTCGGGCCGCCGCGCCGCGAAATGCATCGGGTTCAGGCTCACCCCGCCATAGACCCAGGCCGAATTGTCGCGCGTGAAGATGAAATTCGGTAGCGGCGGCAGCACGAAACCGTGCGGGCCGAGATAACTGCCGAACATGCCGGAGGGCGTGAA
>JBATXP010000202.1:0-3370 GCA_049673465.1 Litorimonas sp. | reverse complement strand
GGGCGGCTTCTGCGCGGCGCGCGCCGCCTGGCTCCACGCGCGACTGGGCGAAGCGGACCGGCCCGTCCTGATCTTCCTGCATCACAACCCCGTCCCCATCGGCATCGCGCCCATGGACGCGATCATGCTGCGGGACGCGGATCGCCTGGGCCGGGTGCTCGACCGTCATCCGGGCCGCGTGCGCCATATCTTCCACGGCCATTGCCACTTGCCCCTCTCGGGGAGCTTTCATGGCGTCCCGTTCAGCGCGCCGCGCGGCACGAACCATGCGGGCTGGGCCGATTTCGGCAATACCGGCTTACTGGCGGGCGCCGACCTGCCCGAGGCCTATGCCGTGGCGCTGGTCGAGGACGATTCAGTTCTCGTCCACATGATCGAGTACGGCTACGAGGTCGCCGGCGGCACGATCCGGCGCGAGGGCTCACCCGACAAGGCGGCGTGGGACCGCCTGACGATGGTGCGGTGATGGAGCCGGGCCGAACCCGCGGCGGCGATCGTCGCATGAGCTTAACGAAAGCGTCGCTTCACTTTCACAATTCTAGGTTCCTTGGAGAGGGAACGGGCATCGAAGTGATCGTCCGCTGTCCGGAGGACACATGCTGACCATCGACGCGCTGACCAAGCGGTTCGGCCCCGCCACGGCCGTGGACGCCGTCTCGATCCAGGTCGACCAGCCTGCGATGATCGGGGTGATCGGCAAGTCCGGCGCGGGCAAGTCGACCCTCCTGCGGATGCTGAACCTCCTGGAGCGACCGAGCGAGGGCACCATCAGCTTCGAGGACCGCGACGTCACGGCGTTGACCGGCAAGGGTGCGCGCGCGTGGCAGGCCGATTGCGCGATGGTCTTCCAGCAGTTCAACCTCGTGCCGCGCATGGACGTGGTTTCGAACGTCCTGAACGGCATCCTCAACCGCACCCACGCAGCGCGCGCCATGTTCGCGCTCTGGCACCGCGAGGACGTGCACCGCGCCATCGACATCCTGGCACGTCTGGGGATCGAGGACCACGCCACCAAGCGCGCCGAGGCGCTCTCGGGCGGGCAGCAGCAGCGCGTCGCCATCGCCCGCGCCCTGATGCAGGACCCGAAGATCATCCTCGCCGACGAGCCGATCGCGTCGCTCGACCCGATGAACGCGCAGATCGTCATGGACAGCCTGCGCGCCATCCACGAGGAGGATGGCCGCACCGTCATCTGCAACCTGCACACGCTCGCCGCCGATACGGGCTACGGCTCGGGCCACTTCCTGGCCTGGCTGGAGCGGCAAGGCATCGAGGCGCACGTGCCGGTGATCGACCACCGGGGCCGCAAGAAGCGCTACCTACCAAAGGAGGCCTTCGCCTACGACGAGGTCAGCGACACCTACACTTGCCCGCAGGGCAAGACGCTCCGCCGGTCTGGGGCGAAGCGAGGCCAGCCCACGAGGATCGAGGCCGAGCAGATCCCCTACTACCCCTCACGGAGCGACTGCGGCCCATGCCCGATCCGGGCGGACTGTGCCCCATCGGGCCTGCGCAAGATCAGCCGCTCCGTCCACGAGCCGGCCCGAGACCGTGCCAGGGCCCGTGAGGGAACCGACGCCTTCATCGCCTCCACGCGGCTGCGCCGCCGCGTCGAGCGCGTCTTCGCCTGCATCAAGCATCACGACGACTTGCACCGCGTCCGGCTCCGAGGCCTGCGCGGCGCAGACGAGCAGTTCCTCCTCGCCACCACCGCCCGAAACCTCACACGAATGGTCCGGCTGGGAGCGGATCGGCGGCCGCCCGGCCACGCAATGGCCGCCTGAGATCCAGGTAACGGGCCGTTCGGCCCTGCCACCGTCAAACCGGGCAGACCGTCGATCGCAACGGTGCAGCCGCGCGTCGAGATCCGCCGAACAGCAGAGTTCTTCAACAGACCCTCCACATGCGGGACGCGTTCAGGACCGTTCCAGCCGGGTGTCATCGCGAGACAGAGGAGAAACTGACCCTCCCGGAACAGATCCCCGACGTCACGCAACCATAGGGCAGCGTGACGTTTCACGCTGTCAAAGTCCGTTCTCGCTGCCGCCACGCCTGAGGGGCGCAATCAGATCGCCTTCTGGTTCACCCGCTTCGACAGCTCCGCCCCGCTTTCCTTCCGCTCGCTGTAGCGGTCGAGAAGGACATCCACGGTGTCGCGGGTGAGCAGCGTGAACTTCATCAGCTCCTCCATGACATCCACCATCCGGTCGTAGAACGGTGACGGCTTCATGAGGCCCGCATCGTCGAACTCCAGAAACGCCTTCGGGGTGGATGACTGGTTCGGGATGGTCAGCAGGCGCATCCAGCGACCGAGGATGCGGAGCTGGTTCACGGTGTTGAAGCTCTGGGAGCCGCCATTGACCTGCATGACGGCCAGCGTCTTGCCCTGCGTCGGGCGCACGCCGCCGAGCGACAGCGGGATCCAGTCGATCTGCGCCTTCATGATGCCGGTCATGGCACCGTGCCGTTCGGGCGAACACCAAACCATCCCTTCGGACCAGGTGACGAGATCGCGCAGCTCCTGTACCTTCGGATTATAAGCCTCCGCGTCGTCGGGCAAAGGCAGGCCGGAAGGGTTGTAGGTTCGGGTTTCGGCACCCAGACGCGTCAGGACGCGGGCGGCTTCCTCGGTCATCAGGCGACTGAACGAGCGGCCCCGGAGCGAGCCGTAGAGCAGCAGGATGCGCGGGGCGTGCGTCGTCCGCGCGGGTGCCAACAGGCGATCCGTGTCGATGGGTTGGAAATGGGACTCGATGAGGTTCTGTGTATCAGCCAACGCGGTGTCCTCCCGCGTCTATCAGCGGCGTGCCGTCCTCTTTCGACATCGGGCCGGGCGGCAGGCGGTCGAGAAGATCCAGCACGGTCTCGCTCGGGCGGCACAGCCGGACGCCCTTGGGCGCGCAGACGATGGGGCGGTTCACCAGCACGGGTTGGTCCAGCATTGCCGCGAGCAGCGTCTCGTCGTCCACGGAAGGATCGAGCAGCCCCAATTCCTCCGCCGGGGACTTCGTTGTCCGCAGGGCGGTGCGGGGCGTGAGACCGGCGGCGGCGAACAGCGCCAGAAGCTGCGGGCGGGTCCAGCCGGTTTGAAGGTATTCGATGACCACGGGCGTCTCGCCCGACGCCTCGATGATCGCCAGCACGTTGCGCGAGGTGCCGCAGTCGGGGTTGTGGTGGATGACGATGCTCACGGTGTCCCCTCTTCAACCGGAAACCAGTGCTGCGTCCGGTTGGCGAAGGCGACGAGCGAGAGCATCACCGGCACTTCCACGAGGACGCCGACGACAGTGGCGAGGGCCGCGCCGGAGCCGAGTCCGAACAGACTGATGGCGACGGCGACGGCCAGCTCGAAGAAGTTGGACGTGCCGAT
>JBATXP010000201.1:0-2881 GCA_049673465.1 Litorimonas sp. | reverse complement strand
GTGTGCCCCTGGAACAAGTTCGCGCACATCGGGCGCGAAACGAAGCTGGCCGCGCGGGACGATCTGAACGCCCCCGCGCTGGCCGATCTGGCCGCTCTGGGCGAGGACGGCTTCCGCCACCACTTCGCCGGATCGCCGATCAAGCGGATCGGATGGAATCGATTTTTGCGCAACGTCCTCTACGCCATCGGCAATTCGGGTAGACCCGAGTTAAGAGCGGCCGCACAAGCTCATGCACTCCATGAAGATTCTACCATAAGTGGCGCGGTGAAGTGGTGTCTGCATAGATTGTAAAATTATAACGAACCTTGCCGAGCCTATCGATCTCTAGTTGAGCGTCCGGCGATGGGGAGCCTCCGGGACAGATCGGGACGCAGTGGGACCGCGCGCGCGATTCCCATTGGACGGGCCGACCAGCTTCGCCCCCTGTCGGGCGTGGCGAGCGGCGGCATCGCTTCTCTCCTTGCCGGGCTGATCGGCATCGAGATCTTCACGGCCGTCCAAGTGTCCGAACTGCTGATCGGCCTGTCCCTGGCCATGACTTGGCTCACCGTCGCCCTGACCTGTTTCAGGGGGCTGTCCCTGTTCGTGCAGCCCAGACCGTCGCCCGCGCTCCTCTCGGACGCCCTCCTGCCGACCTACACCGTCTTCGTGCCCGTCTTCCGTGAAGCGCACATGATCCCGGCCCTCGTGACCGGACTGTCGGCCGCGAACTACCCGATGGAGAAGCTCGACATCATCTTCATCTGCGAGCAGTCGGACCGAAAGACGGTGGAAGCCGCGCAGTCCGCTTCGGGCGGTGCTTTTCGCACTCTGGTCGTGCCGCCACCCGTGCCCGGCGGGGAGCCGCAGACCAAACCCCGCGCGCTCAACTACGCTCTGGAGCGCTCGAACGGCGAGCTGGTCACCATCTACGATGCGGAGGATCGGCCCCATCCCGACCAGCTCCGGCAGGCAGCGAGCGCGCTGGCAACGCGGCCGGACTGGGCGGCGGTCCAGGCACCGCTGCAATATTACAACACGTCCGACACGGCGCTCGCCGCCCAGTTCGCCATGGAGTATGACGGGCTGTTCCGGGTCCTGCTGCCCTTCTACGACCGGTTGGGCCTGCCCTTCCCGCTGGGCGGCACGTCCAACCACATGCGCCGGAGCGCGGTCGAACGGGTCGGTGGATGGGACGCCTTCAACGTGACGGAGGATGCCGATCTCGCCTTTCAGCTGGCAGGCGAGCGAAACGGGATCGGCTGGATCGACGCGCCGACCCTGGAAGAGGCGGTCAGCACCTTCCGGCCCTGGGTGCGGCAGCGCTCACGCTGGCTCAAGGGTTTCATGGCGACATGGCGGGTCCATGCGCGCCACCCGCTGGCGCGCGGATGGCGGCGCGGGTTGATGCTGCACCTCACGGTCGGCGCGACCTTGCTGTCCATTCCATTCTACGCGCCCGTCCTCTTCTACCTCGTCGCCCATTCGGTGGCCTGGATGCTGGGGATCGTCGATCAGGGCACGCCGAGCGTCTATCTCTGGACGCTCGGTTTCAGCGCAATGTGCAACATGGCCGTCGGCGCGCTGGGGGCGGTTCGGGCCGGGCGGCCGGACCTGTTGCGCCACGTGCCTTTCATGCCGCTCTACTGGCTGCTGCTCCTGCCGCCCTTCTACCAGGCTGCGGTGGAGATGCGGACCCGCCCCTTTCACTGGCACAAGACGGAGCATGGTGTTACGGACGCGCCGCTCTGATCCCCACCGCCTTCGAAGACACTCGCTGACCCCATGGACCCCACGACCCACATGATCCTGACGCTGGGCGGAATCCTGTTCTGCGCAATCCTGGGCTTCATCGGCATCCGCCTGCGTTTCACGGAGAAGACGGACATCCGACCCTACCGGATGCCGTGGATGATGATCGCCCTGGTCGCCATCGCGGTCGGCCTCATGCTCATCGTCCACGCCGTCAACCTGCTGGGGTTCGAGACGGGCCGCCGGTAATCGAGCCGTGGTCGCTACGCGGTGTAGACGTCTTTCTCGTCCTCTTCCCGTCCGTAGGGGATAGCCACGCGGGAGCGGCGATTGAACAGCCAACCTGCCAGGCTTTCATGCATGAACACCGAGATCAGGATGCACAGCCCCGCGATCCGCCAGACCGCGTCGATGTCGTCGAACGAGGCATGGGTCTGGGCGTAGGCAATGTAGAAGATCGTGCCCATGCCGCGAATGCCGAAGAAAGCGATCTTGAAGCGCTCCCTGTTGGACGCGCCGAACCCCGTCAGGGCCACCCAGCCCGCCAGTGGGCGAACCACGAATAGCAGCGCCAGGGCGATGGCGAGGTCGCTCCACGTCCATTGATGCCAAAGCTCCGCGCCGACGAAGGTCCCGAACCAGAGCAACAGCACGACCATCATGATGCCTTCGAACTGGTCGGCGGATTCATGCGCCTCCGACGCGTAGGCCTCGTCGTCGGGATCGCGGACTTCCCGATCGCGGTCGTGTCGGCGGCCCGAGCGCGCGGCGATGAAGACCGAGAGGAAGCCGTAGGCGTGGACGAACTCCGCGATGCCGTAGGCCAGAAAGGTCGCGGCGAGCATGACGATGAGAGGGCTGCTGCGCTCGTTGGTCGCGTCGCCGAATTTGGAGAAGACAAGACGCGATATGGCCCAGCCCACGCCCCAGCCGATGGCGATGCCGACGCCGACCCTGTAGGCCACGTCATAGGCGAGGAAGCTGCCCCAGTCGAAGGTTCCGGCCGCGAGCGCGATCGCCGCCCAGACGAAGGGAAAGGCCAGCCCGTCATTCAGTCCCGCTTCCGCCGTCAGGGCGACGCGGGTCGCGTCCTCGTCCTCGCCGGGGCCGCCGACCTGGACGGAGCGGGCGAGCACCGGGTCGGTGG
>JBATXP010000200.1:0-4141 GCA_049673465.1 Litorimonas sp. | reverse complement strand
CTCGGCAGCCTCGCGGAAGGCAAGTGGGCCGACTTCGTGGTGCTGAGCGGCAATCCGATGGAGGCGGAAGACGTGCGCGGGATCGAGGTCGTCGAGACCTGGGTCGCGGGGCGGCGGTTGGGGGAGTCGAGGGGGACTTGCCGGGACGGTGCGCCGCGAGCCGCGCTGCTCGAGGGCGGGCGCGTATGGTGGCGTGAATGTTTAGGGTCATAGCGAGGACCCCTTCTCCCCGTGGCACGGGGGGAAGGTGCCCGAAGGGCGGATGGGGGGTTGGCTGCAGACGTGGAGTCGGGTTGGCGTGGGTCTAGTCTGATTGCAGACCGCCAACGTGTGGCCTGTCATCCACCTCGAGTATACCCACTCCAGCCGGACGCCTCTCCCGATAGCCTCCCCCCATCGACCTCGCTACGCTCGCCCACTTCCCCCCGCGCCGCGGGGAAAAGGAAGCTGCGGGCTTCCCGCCGCGCAAGTTCCTCTCTCGTGAGGGTTTGCAACCAAGCGGCGTAGCGCGCCGCGACTCGCATGGGGTCGCGCATCGAGGTCGGAGGGGACACAATATCAGCGAGCCGTCGGTCACCTTGTCCACAAACCTGCAAATAGCTCGCATTCCCTGTTGCATGTGAGAATGGTTCGCATTAGGGCGCACCGGATTTCACTCAAGGGGACTTTTCCATGCGCCAATCCGCGCTTCTTCTCGGCACCATCCTGACCACTGCGTCGCTCTCGCCGCCCGCCTTCGCGGCGGACGACGTCATCGACGAAATCGTGGTGACGGGGCAGTCGCTCTATTCCGATCAGGTCAACGCGTTGCGTTCGCCCACGCCCATCATCGACGTGCCGCAGAGCCTGTCCATCGTGTCGGCGGAGGAGATCGCGGTGCGCGGGTTCGACTCCATCGGGCAGATCGTCGACTACACGCCGGGCGTGAACACGTCCCAGGGCGAGGGCCACCGCGACGCGGTCGTGTTCCGGGGTGTGCGCTCCACGGCGGACTTCTTCATCGACGGGGTGCGCGACGACGTCCAGTATTATCGCCCGCTCTACAATCTGGAGCAGGTGGAGATCCTGCGCGGCCCCAATGCGCTTCTGTTCGGGCGGGGCGGCACGGGCGGGCTCATCAACCGCGTGACCAAGAAGGGCCAGGTCGGCGAGCGCTTCACGGGCTTCCAGGCCAGTCTCGACACGTTCGGCGCGTTCGGCCTGCAGCTCGACGGCAATTTCGACACGTCGGACCGCTCGGCGGTGCGGGTCAACGCCCTGTATGAGGGCCTCGACAATCACCGCGACTTCTATGACGGCGAGCGGATCGGGATCAATCCGACCGTGCGCTTCGTGATCGGTCCGCGCAGCACGCTCGACCTGTCCTACGAATATGCCGACCATGAGCGCTTTATCGACCGGGGCATTCCCACGGACGATACCGGCACGGGGAAACCGGTCGAGGCGCTGCGGGACATCGTCTTCGCCGATCCGGAGCATAACGAGACCCGGCTGGAGGCGCACATTCTGCGCGCCAATCTCACGCGGCAGTTCAACGACACGTTCAAGGCGGTGCTGAGCGCGTCCTGGTCGGACTATGACAAGTTCTACGAGAATTTCTACGCCACCGACTACGACCTCGCCACGCGCGCGGTGGAGCTGGACGGCTATGTGGACACCACTCAGCGCCAAAGCCTGAACCTATCGGGCAACCTCGTTGGGCAGTTCGAGACCGGATCGATCGGCCACACGGTCGTGGCAGGGCTGGAGTTCATCGATACGAGCAACGACAATGACCGGTTCAACCCGGTCTTCTCCACGAGCGACGACGACCGCGAAACGCTGCTCGCCGAGCGCCCGCTGGACTTTCGCGGCTTCCAGGGCACCAACTTCGCGGGCGATCCGTTCACGGTCTCCTTCTCGGACCCCAATGACGACACGGATGCGGACGTGCAGGTCTTTTCCGCCTTCGTGCAGGACGAGATCGCGCTCTCGGACAAGCTCGATATCGTGCTGGGCGCGCGGTTCGACCGTTTCGACATCGAGGTGGACGACGTGCTGGGCGGAACCTCGCGCTCCCGCACGGACGAGGAAATCTCGCCGCGGGCCGGGATCGTGTTCAAGCCGCAGGAGACCGTGTCGCTCTATGGCAGCTTCAGTCGGTCCTTCCTGCCGCGCTCCGGCGAGCAATTCGCGAGCCTGAGCGGATCGACCGAGGCGCTGAGCCCGGACGTGTTCGAGAACCTCGAAGCCGGCGTGAAATGGGACATCGTGCCGGGCGTCAGCTTCACGGCGGCCGTGTTCCAGAGCGAGCAGACCGTCGCCGCGCGAGACGACGCCAACCCGGAGGAGTTCGAGATCCGGGGCCTGCAGGTGGAAGGCGTGGAATTCCAATTGCAGGGCCGCGTCACGGACGCCTTGTTCGTGTCCGCCGGCTACACCTATCTGAGCGGGGAGACCGATAACGGGCTGGAAGACCCGCGCGAGCTGCCGGAGAACATGGCTTCGGTCTGGGGCAACTACCAGGTCACGGACCGGTTCGGGCTGGGCCTTGGCCTGACCTATCAGGACGAGAGCTTCGTCACCGACCGGGACTTCGCCAAGGTCGGCGCGCACCCGACCCTGCCCGCCTATACGCGCGTCGATGCCGCCGCCTATTACGACGTCAGCGACGACATCCGCCTCCAGGTCAATGTGGAGAACCTCACCGACACGCTCTACTTCCCCAACTCCCACAGCACCCACCAGGCGACGGTCGGCCGTCCCCTGAATGCGCGCTTCGCGATCCGGGGCCGGTTCTAGGTCGTATACGAGACGTGAAAAAGCCCACCTTCGAGACAGGCGGGCCTTTTTGATCGAAGCTTCGGGACGGCGTCAGACGTCAAACATCAGGCGCCAGATATCAGGCGTCGGCGGGTTCGCGCACCTTGCGGTCGTCCCGACCGCCATACATCTCGTCCATGAACAGGGCGAAGACGCGGCGTCCGGCGCTGAACTCGCCGTCCAGCCCCGCCCCGATGGATTCGCGGTGGATCGCCCGCGTCAGGGTCGGCAGCAGGCCCGACGGGATCGGCTCATAGGCCATCTTCCAGTCGGAAAAGGCGCGCGAATCGATGTCGCCTTCGTGCAGGATGCGGATGTCGGTGTGGCGCGGATCGTTCTGAATGGAATGGAACAGGTCCATGATCACGTCGGTCTCGCCCTCGATTATCTGCAGGAACTGGGTCCGGTCGTAGCAGAGCAGCCCCGTCACGCCCCAGTCCGTATTCTTGCGCCGGGCATGGTCCAGCAGTCGACGGACCTCCTCGCTATCCAGCGGTTGGGGCGTTCGGCTGCTATAGACGATCTCCAGCAGCGGAGCCCCGCTCGGGTCTTGCGTAAGGTCGGGCCGGGTGGTCGCGGCATCTGTGTCGGCGTTGTGTGTCAAACCCGTCTCGGCTTTTCGGTTCGCGGGAGGCGCGAATAGCCCGCGACCCGTTCTGGGACGTGTTACGCCCGATCGTTGGGAATGGTTTGCAACCGGGCCGCTTCGCCGCAGCCTCGCCCCCGTCGGTTCCGCCCCTTCGACGGCTCTATCGCCGGCGCGACGGGCCGAAGAGACGCCGTATGTCGAGCGGGCCGAGTTGGGCGGAGCGCGCCTCGCCGGACAGACACCAGGTGGCGAAATGCTCGCAGTTGCGCACCAACGGGTTGTAGGGCTGGCCGATGCGGCCCCGGGCGCGCACCACCACTTCGGCCCCCGACATCGGGGTGGCGTAGGGCACGGTGCGCACGGTTCGCCCGCCGGTGAAGTCCGCCATGTCGGTCTCGAAGACGCGGCCGTGCCGGGCGGAGCTGTGGATCACCGTGCCGTAGCCCGTCGCGATCCCGACATGGTCGAACAGCCCGCGCACCCGCACCGCCAGCAGGGTGCCGGCCGGGAAGATGCGGTTGGTGCGCTCGTGCGGGTAGTCGCTCATGGCCTCAACATAGGGCGGGAAGGCCGGAACGCAAAACGCCCGGCTCGGGGAGCCGGGCGTCGATATTCGGGCCGATATTCGCTTTGGGGCGAAAAGCCTAGCCGCTGCGGTACTGGCCGTTTTCGTAGAAGGTGCGAGACGTGCCGCGCTCGTAATAATAGTAGCGGCCCGTCGCTTCATCGTAATAGCGCGTGGACTTGTCG
>JBATXP010000199.1:0-2701 GCA_049673465.1 Litorimonas sp. | reverse complement strand
GCCTTCATCTCCGCAATGCGCTCGCGGGCCTTTTCCGCATGCAAACCGTCTTCCCACTTTTCGAGGTAATCCTCATAGCCCGCAATGGTGTTGCGCTGCTCCGCGCTCGCCCAGGCGCGATTGTCGTAGGCGTCGATCTCCTCCTGCGCCTTGTCGGCGTAGCGGCCTTCAGGGAACGCTTCGAGATAGTCGCGGTAGCCCTCCAGCGTGTCCTTTTCCAAGGCTGCCACCCAGGCCGCCTCGTCCGCGCCGAGGGGCGGAGCCTCGCTGGGCTCTTCCGCCGGCAGGTCGATCCGCGCCCGGTCTTCCGGCAGTTCGTCCGACACGACCACTTGCGACGCCAGCCAGATGCCCCCAGCGGCCACGGCCCCGAGCAGGATCAGGTAGAGGACATAGCGCCCCCAGGGCGCGCGTTCCTCGCGAATGTCGAAATCGCTGCTGGGCGGCGTCCAGTCGTCGCTCATTCGGCGGGCTCCACAATGGCTTGGGCGGGGGCTTCGCCGCCCAGCCGCAGGATCAGATTGTCGATCGCGTACTGCCCGGCCGCGTTGAGCGCCCGCTCCTCCTTGGATTGTACCATGCTCTGGATCAGCACGAGCACGGCGGACATGATGAGCGCGAGCAAGGTGGTGGTGAAGGCGACGCCGAGGCGCTGCGTGACCTGGTAGAGAAAGTCCTCGGCTTCGGCGTTGGCGGGCACGCCCGCATATTGCAGGGCGAACATGATGCCCATGACCGTGCCGATGAAGCCGAGCGACGGGATCAGCCAGGTCAGGTAGCGCAGAATGGAATAGCGCAGGTCGATTTCATGCATGTAGAGCTCCAGGCTCGCATTCATCACGTTCAATGCCTCGCCCTTTTCCCCGCTCATGCGGTACTGGTCGATGGTGCGGCCGATCAGGCGCGGCAGGAAGGCGTTGCGGGCGAACTTGCGCGCCGCAATGCTCTCCCGGATCTTGCCCAGCACGCCCATGTCGAGCATCCGCCCGTCCGTCGGCAAGTAGCCGCGCTTCAGCTGGCTCTCCTCGTCCTTGGCGGCGGACCAGCGCAGGACCAGCTCGCCGAAGCCAATGAACAGCGCGACCCACATGATGTTCTGCACCGTGAAGGGCCAGAACGACGCGTCGCTGTCGAGCAGGATTTCCTGCAGGGCCGGGCCGGTGGTGAAGCGGATGATGCCGATCAGCACCACCGCGGCCACGATGGCGACCAGGAAGGTGAAGGTGCGCTTGAGGAGGGTGTCGGTCTGGTTCATCGGGTCGATCCTATCGGTGCGGACTTCGCGATGCGAAGACTTATTCTGGTGCCCCCCTCCGACCTCGCGCTGCGCGCATCGGCCACCTCCCCCTTGCGGGGGAGGAACATGAGGCCAGGGATTCCTTTTTCCAGTTCCTCCCCCGCAAGGGGGAGGGGGACCGCGAAGCGGTGGAGGGGGACATGAAAATATGACGAGCGCAGCGAGACCATTCTAGTCGCACACCCCTTGCTGCCCGCTGGCGAGCGCCATGAACTGGCCGCCATTGCGGGCCGCCAGCTCTTCCATGAACTCCACCGTGCCGTCATAGTCGAAATAGTTGCCCACCACGACCGTGTGGATTTCCTTGCGCCCGCCATTGAGCCGCGTCAGCTCGCCGACCAGCCGCTCGGGCGTGAGGCCGTTGTTGGCGCGCGGATTGGGCAGGCCGTCTGAGACGAGAAAGATCGCCTGGCCTGGCCCGGCGACCAGCTCGCGGAAGGTGTCGAGCATGGAGGCGGAGCCGCCGAACTGTCCCGTCAGCTCGCGCGCGAACGCCTTGGCCTGGCCTTGCGTGCCCGACGCGTTGATGTTGCGCAGTCCGCCGCCCGGCGGCCAGGCGCGCATGCGTGGGCCGCTATCCGTCTGCTGGAAGCCGACGATGCGCAGGGCGTGATTGTCCTGCAGGCTGTCGACGATCCGGTCCACGGCGCGGCCGATGCTCTGCTCATGGCCCGCCATGCATCGGTTCATGTCCAACGCGATGGCGATGTCGTCGGCGGCCGTCTTCAGGCCGAGAAAGCGGAAGGAGACGAGGGCGGGCTCCGGCGTGTCCTGCGGGGCGGGCTTGTCGTCGATGGGTTCGGGCTCCGGCACGGCGCGGATCGCCTCGGCCTGTTTTTCCAGCAGAGCCGCTTCGGCGGCGCGCAGCTCGGCCAGCAGCCTGTCCGCGTCGGACTTGATCCGGGAGACGTTCTGGACGGACGCCGAACGCTTGGCCTCCAACGCCTTGCGCTGTTCCACGGTCTCGACCGAACTGTCCTGCGCGGCGCGGAGCAGGTCGCTGATCGCGTTCTCCGGCGTCAGCTCGCGGATCTCCTTCTGGTAGTAGGGCAGCAGGATGATGGCGAGCAGGGCGAAAGCCCCCATCGCGGCGGCGAACAGGTCCACCGCGCTCAAGGAGAAGACGTTGACCTCCCTGTCGGCGCGCCGTTTCATCGCGCACGGCCCACGAAGTCGCCCCGATTATTGTTGGCCAGTTCCTGCAGGAACAGGGTCAGGGCCGGATCGGACGTGTAGTCGCCGATGGCGACCGTGTGGATTTCCGTGCGGCCCCGGTTGCGGCGGGTGATGTTGTTGACGATATTGCCGGGCTGCCCGTCGTCGGGCTGGCCGTCGCTGATCAGGATGATCGCGCCGGGCTGTAGGTTCAGCGCGCGCACCAGCGCGCTCTGCGTCGGCGTGCCG
>JBATXP010000198.1:0-2977 GCA_049673465.1 Litorimonas sp. | reverse complement strand
AGCCTATCCACCACGCAACGCTACACGGAGGTAGACGCGGCACGCCTGCAGGCGGTGCACGCGGCGGCCCATCCCAGAGGGCGATAGGGCGCGTCTATCCGGGCGATAAGCGCAATTTATGCGAGTTCCCCGAGCTTTGTTCCAATTTTAAAAGCAACAAAAACTTCACCGAGACTGCGCAAAACTTTCACTCCCGTTGCAACGGGCCGTCACGAAGCCGCCCCACGGGATCGCCATCCCGAATCTTAACTGGAGTGGTGTGATGCTGAGGAAACGTTTGGCGGTGACCGCCTTGAGCGCCGTCGTGGCCGCAGGCCTGGCGGGTTGTCTAGATGATGGAGAGGATGGCGCGACCGGCCCGCAAGGCCTGCAAGGACCGGCTGGACTGGACGGAATGGACGGTGCCGACGGAACGGACGGCATGGATGGAGCGGATGGGGCCGACGGAGCGGATGGGGCCGATGGAGCCGACGGAGCGGACGCGACCGCCTACGTCCATGTCGGACCTTTCTTCGAAGAGAACTCCCAGATCGTCAGCGATCCGATGCTTACCGGGCCGAGCGCCGACGCGGTCAGCGTCGTCTGGTACACCACCTTCGAAGGCGACGGCAGTTCCGTCGTGTTCGGTGAGGAACTTGACCTGAGCGTCGATGCGACCACCACCGTCATGTCGCAAATGTTCGAGGATGCGGGGTCCGACCTTCCGTTCAACCGCTCGGTCGCGCAGCCGCTGCCCGGAGAAGCGGTGGTCGAACAGACCATCTACCGGCACGAGGCACGCGTGACGGGCCTGACGCAAAACGTGCGGGTCCCCTATTACGCGGTCTCCACCATCAACGGCGCGGACTTCAAGAGCCAGGTCTACACGCTGCAGCCCCTGCCCACGGCCGACCAGCCCGTACGCCTCCTGATCACCTCGGACCAGCAGAACCGCGCCATGTCGCCCGCCAACTTCCAGAAGGTCGTGGAAACGGTCGGACAGGTCGACGCGGTCCTGTTCGCGGGCGATTTCGTGGACACACCGAACCGGGCCTCCGAATGGTTCTACCGGGGCTCGGAGAACCGCCCGCCCTTCTTCCCGTCCCTGCAGGGCACCTATGACCGCATCGACCCGAACTATGGCTACCGGGGCGGCGCGATCCTGCAGCACGCGCCGGTCTTCGGCACGATCGGCAATCACGAAAGCCCCGGCATCTTCGACCGCACCGCGTCGCTCGGCGCGCAGGACAACAACCCGCAGCCGCGCTGGTACGCCGCGTTCCGCTGGGACCGACTGTCCGACGCGGAGCGCCAGGCGACAGGCCAGACGCGCGACGAATGGATCCGCGACAACTCCTTCGACCACGTCACCTATTACGAGATGTGGAACCTGCCGGAGAACACCGTCGAGGGCGAGGACCCCGAAAACTTCTATTCGGTGCGCTACGGAAACGTCTCGCTGATCTCCATGAACGTCTCGCGCGTCTGGCGGAACTGGAACAACGGCCTGACCGACACCAGCACCAGCCCGGGCAAATTCGGCGAGCCCATCCCGACGGTCAACGACCTCGACACGTGGGGCTTCGGCGACATGTTCTTCGGCGACTACGCGCCCGGTTCCGCACAGCGCGACTGGTTGGGCGAGCAGTTGCAGGCGGGCGAGTTCACGGACGCGCCCTACCGCGTCGTTCTGACCCACCAGTCCATGCACGGCTATGGCGACAATTCCGTACCCGTCATGGCCAACCCGGAGGCGACGATCACCTTCACGGACGGCACGCCTGAGCTGGTCACCACTTTCCCTGCCTCGGAGACCGTGTGGGCGGACATCGTGGCGGCCGCCGATCGGGGCGCGATCGAACGCGTGCGCTACGACTACGAACGCGAGGACGACCTCTGGCTGGGCGTGGAGGACGAACTGCTGGACGCGGGCGTGGACCTCGTCGTGTCGGGCCACTCCCACGTCTGGTCGCGCACATTCGTCGAAGAGGATGGCAATGTCCTGAACTATCTGGAAACGTCGAACGTCGGCAACAGCTTCGGCCCGTTCGCGGGTCCGAACAACCGCGTGACCTGGGCCCGGAACTTCTTCCCGGACCCCGCCACCAACGACACGCGCGACAACGCCTTCTGGGATCCGGCGGACTATCCGCGCGTGGGCGATCCGCACGACCGCCCGGACGTGCTGCCGACCGAGCTGCCCAGCGGAACGGACTTCATGCGGATGCTGGAAGGCGCGACACGGGACCTTCCCTATCTCAGCTCCAACAACTTCACCGTCTTCACCATTCTGGACTCCGGCGAAGGCACGGTGCGCTCCTACGCCCACCAGTTCGACTTCCCGAACGACACGGCGAAGCTGGTGGATTGCTTCCCTCTCGACTCCACGGCCAGCCCGAACCCCTGCGACTAGGGACCGCCGGGAACCAGACGCGATGGCCGGCCCTTCATCGGAGGGTCGGCCTTTTTCATGCGAGCTCCGCGTCGAGCGCGCGGAACCGCTCCAGGAACGCCGCTTCGGCCCGGACGACGGGGCTGGGCTCTATGCGCACGTCCAGCCCTTCCGGCGGACGGATGAAGAAGCCGTCCGCCTCCGCTTCCGTGAAGCCCGCGATCTGGGTCGCTTCGAACCAGGCGCAGATTACGTCGCAGCGCTTGATCTTCTTCTTCAGCCTGGGCGGCGTCGGGGCGGCGAGACCGAAACGGCGGTTGACGGCTTCGTCCAGCCGCGCCTCGAACGCCTTGTAGTCGTAGCCCAGCGCGGCCTTGAACGGGCTGATCATGTCGCCGACCACATATTCCGCCGCGTCGTGGAGCAGCGCCGTGAGCCGGTCGGGCGCGGGCGCGTCCGGATAGAGCGCCTCGAAGATGTCCAGCACGACCACGCTATGCTCCGCCACGGAAAACGCATGGTCGCCCGAGGTCTGCCCGTTCCAGCGCGCGACCCGGGCGAGGCCGCGGGCGATGTCCTCGATCTCGATGTCGAGCGGGCTGGGGT
>JBATXP010000197.1:0-1663 GCA_049673465.1 Litorimonas sp. | reverse complement strand
GGGACGAACTGCGCAGGATCGGGAGAGGCGCGGTTCGCGGCCTCCGCCTCCTCCGTCGCAGGCGTGCCGGGCCGGGCTTCGATCAGCTCGGTGATCGCGATGACGATCTCGTCGGCGGTCGCGTCGTGGTCGAGGCCGGCCGCTTCCGCGATCCGTGCCATGTCTTCCGGGGTCGGGGTCATGTCTTCCTCCGAGGAAAGGGCGCGCAATTCGAGGTTCGGGCGATGGGTCAGACCGGCGCCCACGATCCGGGTGACGACGCCGCCGGCGGTGTGGGCGAACACCGGGCTGATGAACCTATACTCGCGGTTGGCGATCAGTTCGGCCGCGCGCGCCGTCCAGTTCACCCTGGCATAGATGCCGTCGCGCCGGACCTCGTAGTCTTCGATCCAGCCGGCGGCGGGCTTGGGTCCGGCCGGGCCTGCGGTGGGCGCCTCCGACTGATGCTCGTAGTCCACCGGCGCTTGCCCCGCCCGGCCCGCACCGGGGCGGGACAGCGCAACGACGCTTCGGGCGTCCACCACCTTGAAGCGCCGTCCGTCGCGGCCATTCACCGCGCCGAGGGGCAAGAGCATCACCCATCCGTCGCCAGACGGTTCCGCCGCCAGGTCCGATCCTTCGGCCATGATCGCGCGGCGGAGCCGGCTCATGCGGCGGCGTCCAGATAGGGCGTCACGATCAGATCGGCGGTGCCGGTCCATGCATTCGATCCGCCCCCGTCGTTCGTGACGGCCGTGATTAGATCGCGGGCCTGTTGCTCGAGCCCATAGGGCACCACCAGCGTCGTGGGGCGCAGGCCCAAGATGCGGCCCTGGTCGCCTCGCATGTTCGCGAGCGCCCTGCGGGCGGCGGCATAGTTCTGCGCGGTAAGTTCGGCCTTCGACCCGAACGCGAGCTGCCACAGCCCGAAGCCCGCGTTCACCCGCGCCCGAACCCCATAGAGGAATTCGTCCGTCATGAAGACGCGGGCATCCCTAGGGTTCGTGATCGCCTTGAAGTCGTATTTGTCCCGTTCCTGCCAGATGACCGGCTTGATGGCCCGCGACGTGTCGAGGAGGAACAAGGGCGCTTGCGTGCCATCCTGCATGTTCGACACGGTGACTGCCGTGCCGTCCGCGTCGACGGACGGGTGATCGGTGTCGAAGTAGAGCTGCCCGTCATAGCAGGTCGTCGCGAAGCCCGCCGCCAGGAGGTTGAACACCAGCTCTTCGGGATGCTGCCGGGCGCGGTGGCCCATTTCGGCCATCATGGGACCGAAGACGCCCAGCCGGTCGTCCTCGAAGTCGTCCCGCGAGATGTTGACCGTCGCCTCGAACTTGCGGTTCACGATGGTGAAGCCGTGCGCTTCCATGTCCTTGAGCTGGCGTTCGCCTCCGAGCCATTCGCGGAGCTGCGGGAACTGGCCGAGCCAGCCGTGCGTCTCCTCGCGCGAGCCGGAATTGATCGTCATCGCGATCTTGTCCCAGTCGATGGGGGCCTCGTCATAGGCCGCCGTGTAGCGGGTCTTGAAGCCCTTGAAGGCGAGTTCGATGGATTGCTCGTTGAGGATCATGGCGGGGCCTTACGGGGTCAGGTTTCGGGATCGGCCGGAGCCGGCAACAGGTCGCGGTCGCGCAGCGCGCGGCGGTAGTTAAGGGCGGTGCGGGTATGGACGTCGCAGTGC
>JBATXP010000196.1:0-1829 GCA_049673465.1 Litorimonas sp. | reverse complement strand
GCGTCGGCCAGCGCCCGAGCCGCGCGGCGCGTCGGCAGCAGCACGAGCCCGTCTTGCAACGCATCGCCGAAGCGGACGGTGAGACCATGGGCGAGCGAGCGCAGGAACGGCACGCCGGACGGCATGTTGTAGATCGTCGTCAGCGCTGTCTCCCCTGCCCGTTCATTTACGGAACCATGTCCCGCGCGCCTGCCAGAACGGCTTCGGCGTCCTGAAGCGCGCGAGGGTCGCCCACATGCATCCAGAAGCCGGGGATCGGCAGGCCGAAAGTACGGCCCCGATCTATGTTCTTGCGCCAGACCTTGGTGCGGGAGAATGTCTCCTCCGGCCAGTTCATGATGCGCTGGGGCGTGAAGATCTGCACGCCCGCATAGACCCAATGGGCCGTATCGCCCGCGCGCCATGCCAGCCGCCCGTCGCGCCCCATGTCGAAATCGCCGACACCGTCATAGCCCAACGTGCGCGGCTTGGGCGCGAGCAGCAACAGATCGCACATCTCCTCCGGGTCCCAGGCCTGCCAAAGCGCCTTGAGAACGCTTTCATATTCGATCCAGACCGCGTCGATGTTGCAGATCAGGAACGGGGCCTCGCCCAGCAACGGCAGGGCCTTGACCACCCCGCCGCCCGTTTCCAGCAAGGCGTCGCGCTCGTCGGAAATCACGATGTCCGGGCCGCCGGTCCGGGCGAGCAGATGCTCCTCCAGATGATCGGCGTGGGCGTGAATGTTCACCACGGCGCGCTTCACGCCTGCGGCCTGGAGGCGGTCGAGCATGTGGTCGATCAGCGGTCGGCCCGCGACCTCGACCATCGCCTTGGAGCGGTCGTCCGTCAGCGGACTCATTCGGGTGCCGTGACCGGCGGCCATGACCATGGCGGTTTCGATCATCGCAGGACCTCGGGCAGGTGGGTTTGGAACCAGCCGCGCAAGTCCTCGCAGGCCGGATGGGACAGGTCGCGTTTGAAGTGGTCGCGCACGCGCGGGATCAGGTCGCGATAGCTCTTCTTGCCGTCGCGCTCGGCCAGGCGCACGAAGATGCCGACGATCTTGGCGTTGCGCTGTGCCGCCGTGACGGCATAGGCCGCGTCGAACGCCGCCCGGTCGCGCAAGCCCGCACGCTCGAAGAAGCGCGTCTTGAGCGGTTCCACCAGAGCCGGGTCCACATCGCGGCGAGCATCTTCCAGCAGGCTGGCCAGATCGTAGGCCGGATGGGCGAACAGCGCGTCCTGGAAATCGATCAGCCCGACCCGCGCCTGCCCTGTGCCGTCACGATCGGCGCGCTCGGGCAGCCAGTACAGGTTCTCCGCGTGGAAATCGCGCAGGGCGAGGCCGGGCGCGTGAGCAGACAGGTGCCGGAAGGCGCGCTGCCAGTGGCCGTGCAGCCGGTCGCGCGCCGCATCCTCGATGGTTCGCCCGACATCGGGCGCGTACCAGTCCAGCAGGAGATCGGTTTCCACGATCAGCGCCGCCTCGTCATAGTCGCGAATGCGCCAGGACACGCCCTTGAAATCGGGCCGGGCCGGAAAGGTGGATCGATGGATCGCGGCGAGCGTGTCGACGGCCGCTTCGTAGAGGTCTCGTTCCAGCGAGGGATCGCGGCGGAGCACGGAGGCGTAGTCGTCCTCTCCCAGGTCTTCGATCAGGGCGAAGCCGCGCTCCACGTCGGCGGCGAAGATATGCGGCGCGGAGAAGTTCCGGATGGAGAGCTGTTCGGCGAGGGTCAGGAAGGCTTCGAGGTTCGGTCCCGCCAGCCGAGCCAGCGCATTGTAACCTAGCGCCCGGCGGTCCGCCACGGACGCGCCTGCGGGTTCGGCCGGTGCCTCCGCCCCCC
>JBATXP010000195.1:0-4112 GCA_049673465.1 Litorimonas sp. | reverse complement strand
GCGTCGCGGCGGTCGACGGGCGCGTATTCGCGGTCGTGCAGCTTGGCGAGGCATCGCTCGACCTCGTCGAAAACTTGCGGCTTGGCGTGCCAGCCGCGCATGTCGATGTGCTGGACCTGGCGGAATCCGAGCGGGGCCATGGAGCCGTCCAGCGACAGCGGCACGATCCGGCCGCGTTCGCGACCGCTCGTCGCCTCGTCGCGCACCCAGTCGGATCCGACCGACTCGCGCGACCAGAGCACGACCACCGCCTGGGCGGACTCCAGCGCCTGTTCCGTGGTTTCGAGGTACCGGGTCCCGCCTTCGAGCATCCCGTCCCACCAGACGGAGTAGCCGGCGTCTTCGATGGCCCGGATGATCGGCAGGGCGCGGTCGCGATCCTTGCGAGAATAGGAAAAGAACACGGTCGTGTCCGCACTCGTTTCGACATCCGAAGGTCCGACCGTCACGCCCAAGACGCCATTCTGTTTCCCATCTGCGCGGTGCCATAGCGCACTAAGACCCGTGAATCGAGTGCAACCCGGCCATCGGGGCCTCGCTGAAGAAAAGCGAGTGCGGGACCTGAAATCATAACGCAAACGTAATGGTGTAGGTTCTAGCAACGATCCATGACCCGGAAAGCGGCAGACCTGATCGAGTGGTGGGAAGGCGTGTTGCGCCTCGACCGCCTCGAAAGTGCGTCCGACCAGTTCCGGGCCCGCGTCGTCTACATCACTTCGGCCATCTTCTTCGTCCTGCAGATCGTCAACGGCGTGCAGATGTATGTCGCCTATGGCGGCTGGATCCTCGATCACACGCTCCTGATGGTGGCCGTGATCATGCTGACCGGCCTGATGGCGACCCTGCGCTGGCACGCCAATTTCGACATGTTCGCCTTCGTCTGGGGGTCGGTCATGCTGATGGGCATTCTCGGCACGGCCCTGCCGCAGAACATCGGCATCAACTCCGCCCTGTTACCCAACATGGTCGGCGGGATCGTCCTGATCGCCATGTTGAGCAGTCTGCGATCCCTGATGCTCTACAGCGCCTGCATGCTGCTCATGATCCTGGCGCTGCACATCAATGCGGGTGGGTCCGACCCGTCCATCCTGTCCGATCCCGCCTATATCGCGGAACGCAACATGCAGCGCACAGTGCAGGCGACCATCGTGGTCGTCATGATCGCATCCATCATGGGGCTGTTGACCTTCTCGCTGACCTCGCTCTTCAGCTCGCTGGAACGCAGCCGGGACGCGGCCAAGGCCGTTTCCGCCGCCAAGACGCAGTTCCTCGCCGACATGAGCCACGAGTTGCGCACGCCGCTCAACGGCGTCCTGGGCATGAACCAGCTGATCCTGCGCAGCGAGCTCGACGATACGCAGCGCCATTATGCGGAAATCATCCATGATTGCGGCGCGGGCATGATCGCCGTGATCGACGACGTGCTGGACCTATCGCGCCTGGAAGGCGGCAAGGTCGATCTCCGTCCCACCCCGTTCAATCCGGCCAAGATGCTGGAGGCGATCGTCGCCCTCCACCAAGCCAATGCCAGCGCCAAGGACGTGCAGCTGCACCTCAATGTTCAGCCTGGCCTGCCGGACCTGTTCGTCGGCGACCACGGACGCCTGCGCCAGATCGTCGGCAATCTCGTCAGCAATGCGGTGAAATTCACCGACGAAGGCTTCGTCGCCCTGTCCCTGCGCGGCGAGCCGATGGCCGATGGCCGCTGGTGGTTGAACCTGTTCGTCCAGGATAGCGGGATCGGCATCACCCCGGCCCGTCAGGCTCGCATATTCGAACGCTTCGAACAGGCCGAGGACGGGCAGACCAACACGGTGCGCGGCTCCGGCCTGGGTCTGGCAATCTGCAAGGAACTGACGTCCCTGTTCGGCGGAGAGATCGGCGTGCGGTCCGCGCCGGGTCAGGGATCGACCTTCTGCGTGGCGATTCCGCTTCCGGTCGCCACGCCGAAGCGGGCACAGCCCGCACCTCTCGATCCTGCGCCTGCCGAGACTGCGACTGTCGAGACTGCGGGCCTGGCCGACGAAGACCGGCGTCTCGCGAGCTAGGTCGTATACTCAAATCTGGGACGGATTTTGATCGCGGTGCGCGTGTCCTGGGCTAGAAGCGGTGTCGATGACGTGTCTGGACACGTCGAGACGCCGCGACGACGATCCAAGGCTCGCGCACCGCGACCCCTGTGGGGCGGCCTTGGGGCGATCCGTGGGCGTCGTTGCGTCTCTTGCGAAGGCCGACGCATTCCCTGCGAGCCGCGCCTAGCCACGAACCGCCCCAAGGTCGTCAAAACCGGCCCCAGATCTGGGGACACGACCTATGCCATCTGGCGCGACTGTGGATTGTCGTCGATCGGGGTGACGGACAGGGCGGTGATGCCGACGGTCAGCCGGTCGCTGGACAGCGTCCAGGTCCCGTCCGACTCCATGGCGTAGCTGGCGATCTCCGCCGGCTGTCCCTCGAAGGACAGGCGCGTATCGCTTTCGGTCGTGCCGTCCGCGGCGAACTGCATCTCACCGTCCATGAAGGTCAGGGTCGAGCCGTTCTGCGTGAGCGTGACGGGCGAGACCTGCTCCCACTCTCCGATCAGCAGCGAGGCCGGATCTTCCGCCGACGTCGAGGGCGCGCCGCAGGCGGCCATGATGAGGGTGGCGGGAAGCAGGAGGGCGAAACGGCGCATGGCGGGGTCCTTGGGTCGACGGAACGTCCGGGATGCTATGCACGAACGGCATTGCGCGTTCCGAAAGGCTCAGATGTTCCAACAAAGAAGCCGGACCGCGAGCGGCCCGGCTTCTTCCGGTCTTCCCATGCGGGTCGGGGTCAATCGAGATCCTTGGAGTAACGCAGCTCTCCAAGACCTGGAACGCGGCGGACCAGCGTCGTCTCGTCGATGCTCACCACAGTGGAGGTCGTTTCGCCGGCTCCGGCCAACGCGTCTTCGATCGCCTGGGCGATGGTGCGCGTCTTGTCGTTGGCGGTGACGGGCTCGACTTCGGCCGCCGTGAACCGCTCGGTCAGCGTTTCGCCGGACAGCGTGTAGGTGCCGTCCAGGTCGATCTCGTAGCTGTTCTCCCCGTCTTCGAGACCGTTCACGATCAGCATGGCCTCGATCTCGGACGTGCCGTCGGCGTCATATTCGACTTCGCCGTTCATGATGGTGAAGCCATACTCGCTGGACGTCATCTCGAAGGCGGTTTCCTGGTTCCATTCGCCGACCATCATCTGGGCGGGCGTCATGGTGTCGACCGTCTCGACGACGTCGTTTTCCGCGACGACGACCGGGTCGACGGTTTCGGGTTCGGTGGAGCCGCCGCAGGCCGCGAGGGCGGCACTGGCGGACAGCATGAGGGTCAGGGCTAGGGGGCGCATGCTAGATCCTTTCGGTTGGAGGGACCTGATCTATGTTTCGCAAGCAAAACGGTTCCGGCCGAGCGCTGCGTGCGCGCCCGCCTATTCCGGCCCGCCAAGGCGCGTGAAACGCATCCGCTCTCCCGTCTCGACATCCGTCACCACAAGTTCGCCGGCGTCCAGCGCTTCGACGATCTGCCGTCCGGGTGGGACCTGCCCATATTGGCGTTCCAGCTCGCGCGCGAGCGCGGCTGCGTCGGGGCTTGGGTCGGCCGGGGTCAGGGAAACCCCGCGCAATGTCCGGGTCAGAACGGTTTCGTCCAGCGACCAGGCAACGTCCGTGTTCAGCTCGAAGGCGAGAGGTTCGGCCTCGTCCCGGGAGACGACCAACCGCCCGTCCAGCCGGGATGTCCCGTCCGCCCGGTATTCGACCACCACGTCCTCGACCCGAACCGCACCGGCGGAGTCCGCGATCTGTTCCGCGGTCGGAGCCTGCGCCCAGCGCCCGACGAGATCGTCGCGGTCGGGCCCGATGTTTCCGCCGCAGGCCACTAGCAGCATCACACCGACCATGGCGAGCGCCATCCTCCGAATCCCGTTCCTCATCGTTCCGATCCTCCATGCGTCGCCGCGCCCCAATAATTGTAGGACAGCACGCGCGGCCCCGGAATATACATCTCCTCCAAGCGAGCCAGTCGCAGTCCGGCGTCGCGGAACAGGGCCGGAATGTCGCGGCCCGAATGGCAGCCGCCCGCGATGCGCGTCCAGAC
>JBATXP010000194.1:0-1671 GCA_049673465.1 Litorimonas sp. | reverse complement strand
GCGAGGTCATCTGGGCCTGGGGCCAGAACTCCCAGCCGCGGCCCGGCCGAGGCAAGTTCGTCCGCCGCCCGGCGATGGCGTCCGCGAACAGGGCGCTGTCGAAGTGGAAGGCGCTCAATACGCCGCGCAAGGTGGAGCGCGACCCGATGAACATTCCGGCGGGGGTTTAAGTGAATCAGGTTTATGCGGACATTTGGTGTGTGTCTTGCGTAATCCTTAGGATTTCTCGAACGGGGTTCGATGATGCTATGGTGGGGAGATCATAGATGGAACTCATTAAGCGGTTCGGCTGGATCGTTCCAATAGTTCTGATATTCATTTGGTATGACGGCGCGAAAAATAATCTAATTATAGAGAACTTATCTTCGGACAGTCCGTTCTTTGCTGCGACTACGGTTAGCGCCACTCTGTACAATGACGGTAATTCCTCTCGTTATGGCTACCATGTACGTAAGGGCTCATCCGAACGTCAGTACTGCGGCGGCCAGATTTTTCTCGGAGAGAACGAGCGCCGAAATCTAACCTTTCAATGCGCGGCATTGACTGGCTATTCTGGTCGCTTCTCTCTCATGACGACCCGCCAATGAGCGGGTTTGGTATGTTTAATCTTGCGGTGTATTTATCCCGCCAGCTACGTACTAGTTCCAAGCTGTCGTCCGCGGTACAATGCCATTGTGTCACTTGCGGACTATTACAATGCAGCAAAACTTGACCGTCATCTCCGCCCAATCCCTCGACCTCACCTTCCAGACCGCGGACGGGCCCGTCCATGCGCTCAAGGGGATCGACCTCGACGTCGGCGAGGGGGAGTTCGTCAGCTTCATCGGGCCGTCGGGGTGCGGAAAGACCACCTTCCTGCGCTGCGTCGCCGCCCTCGAAACCCCGACCGGCGGCACCCTCACCGTCAACGGCATGTCCCCGGACGAGGCGCGGCGGGCGCGGGCCTATGGCTACGTGTTCCAGGCCGCCGGGCTCTACCCGTGGCGGACCATCGCCGGCAACGTCCGCCTGCCGCTTCAGATCATGGGCTACTCCAAGGCCGAGCAGGCGAGGCGCACCGAGGATGTCCTCGGCCTCGTGGAGCTTGGCGAGTTCGGCGGCAAGTACCCCTGGCAGCTTTCGGGCGGCATGCAGCAGCGCGCCTCCATCGCCCGCGCGCTCGCCTTCGACGCGCCCATCCTCCTGATGGACGAGCCCTTCGGCGCGCTCGACGAGATCGTGCGCGACCGCCTCAACGAGGAGCTGCTCGCGCTCTGGGCGCGCACGGGCAAGACCACGCTCTTCGTCACGCATTCCATCCCCGAAGCGGTCTATCTCTCGACAAGGATCGTCGTCATGTCGCCGCGCCCGGGCCGCATCGCCGACGTGATCGAGAGTCCTCTTCCGCGCGAGCGCCCCCTCGACATCCGCGAGAGTCCGGAGTTCCTCGCCATCGCCCACCGCGTGCGGGAGGGGCTCCGCGAGGGGATGGAGGCGGCGTGAGGCACGGGTTCTCCTTCCTGCCGAGAATGCCGGAGACGCGGCAGAGGGCACGGTGGTCGCTCGGAGCCGCGGCCGTCATCCTCGCGCTCTTCGGGTGGATGGTCGCGGAATCGGTCCTCGGCGTGCGCGAGCGGCCGATCTGGCTCGTCGCCGTCTATGCCATGCTCCTCGCGCTGAACGCGTATCAGG
>JBATXP010000193.1:0-5595 GCA_049673465.1 Litorimonas sp. | reverse complement strand
GACAGCCGCCGTTCAACGCACCGACATCAAGACCTCGCGCCGGGACTTCTATGACGGCGAACGCGCGCGCGTTGCGGCTATGTCGGGGGCGGACGAGGTGCTGTTTCTGTCCGAGACGGGACAGCTGCTGGAAGGCTCCTTCACCAGCCTGTTCGCGCAGGTCGGTGGCCGCCTCCTGACGCCGCGCGGCCCCGGCCTGTTGCCGGGCGTGCTGCGCGCGGAACTGCTGGACCGGGAGGTCGCGGTGGAGGCCGAACTGACCGTGGCGGATCTGCAATCCGCCGACGCGCTGTTCGTGGGCAACAGCTTGCGCGGTCTCATGCGCGCCGAGCTGCTCTCGCCCGATTGTATCTGACCGGGTGCGGCCTCCATTGACCGGGCGCGTCGTGCCCCTAAGGTGTTCAGGCGAAGGGGAGGGACCATGAGCGGTATCGTTCACGCCTGGAAGATCGATGCGGATGGACGCGGCATGCCCGTTTCCGTCGATACGTTCGAAGACCCCCTCGACGAGGGCTACTTCTGGTATCACTTCAACAAGGACGACCCCGCCACGCAAGCCCTGTTCGATGCGGATGAGGGGGTCGACGTGGTCGCGACCCGGACGCTGCTGGCCAGCGACAGCCGCCCGCGCTGCATCGTGCGCGGGCGCGACGCGCTGATCAATCTGCGCGGCGTGAACCTCAATCCCGGCGCCCAGCCGGAAGACATGATTCCCTTGCGCTTCTTCATTCAGCCGGGCCGCGTCGTGTCCTGCAACGCGCGCAATCTGAAGGCCATTCGCGACATGATCGACCGGCTGGAAGGGCAGGTCGTGGCCCGGACCCCCGGCGGCTTCATCGCTTCGTTTGCGTTGGCCCTAATCGAGCGCATGGCCCCGACCATCCAGAATCTCAACGAGCGGGTGGACGCGCTGGAGGAATTGATCGAGAATACGGGTCGCGGCTCGGAACTCCAGGCCCGCGCCAAGGTGGCGGAGCTGCGCCGCGAGGCGATCCTGCTCAGGCGCTACCTCGCCCCGCAGAAAGATGCGCTCACGTCGCTGTCGCAGCAGAATCTGCCCTGGATCGACGGCGATGACCAGCTGCGCCTGCGCGACGCGGCCGACCAGGCGACGCGTGTCGCCGAGGAGCTGGACGCAGTTCGCGAACGCTGCGCTATCGTCAAGGACCAGCTGACCGACATCCGCGCCGAGAAGATGAACCAGAACATGATGATCCTGTCGGTCGTGGCCGCGATCTTCCTGCCACTCGGCCTCATCAGCGGCATGATGGGCATCAATGTGGGCGGCATGCCGTGGGTCGAGAGCCAGCTGGGTTTCTGGTACGTCACGGGCATCGTGGTCGCCATCGGGATCGTGCAGCTGATCCTGTTCCGCCTCGCCAGATGGCTTTGACGATGCGCCGGATTTGGCTGGATTTGTCGCAGCCGCGCGGGCATGGAACCCGGACACACTGGTCGGAGACGTGACATGCTGGACCTGCTCGCCGACTTCGCTTCCAGTTTCCTCACTCAGCTCCGCTCGCCCACGCTCGCCTTCCTGATCGGCGGGGCATTGCTCGCCGCGCTCGGCAGCAAGCTGACCGTGCCGGACGCGATCTACCAGTTCATCATCTTCATGCTGCTGATGCGCATCGGCCTGCATGGCGGCATGGAGATCCGGGAGGCGGATCTGTCCGCTTTGGCGCTTCCCGCCTTCATGGCGATGCTGACGGGGGTGGTCTGTGTGATGCTGGGTTGGGCGACATTGGCGCGGCTTCCCGGCATTCGCTTCGACGATGCCATCGCGACCTCCGGCCTGTTCGGAGCGGTCAGCGCCTCGACGCTCGCCGCCGCGCTGGTCGTGATGGAGCAGGAAGCCGTCTCCTACGAAGCCTGGGCGCCCGCCCTCTATCCGTTCATGGACATCCCGGCGCTGGTTCTCGCCATCGTTCTGGCCAGTTTGCAGGCGCAGAAGGTGCGCGCCAAGGCAGGCGGTGCGGAGGGCGATGTCGCGACCGCCGAGCGGCGACCCATCGGAGTCTGGAAGATCATCAAGGACAGTCTGCGCGGTTCCGCGCTTTCGGCACTGCTGCTCGGCATTGCCATCGGTCTCTTCGCCGAGCCGGGCCGCGTCTATGAGGAGTTCTACAATCCGCTCTTCCGGGGCTTCCTCTCCATCCTGTTGCTGATCATGGGGATGGAAGCCTATTCGCGCTTGGCGGAGCTGCGCGGCGTGGCGCACTGGTTCGCCGTCTACGCGCTGATCGCGCCGATCGCGCATGGGCTGGTCGGGTTCGGGCTGGGCTATGTGGCGCATGTGCTGGTGGGCTTCAGCCCCGGCGGGGTGGTGATCCTGGCCATCATCGCGGCGTCCAACTCCGACATTTCCGGGCCGCCCACGCTGAGAGCCGGCATTCCGTCGGCCAACCCGGCCTCCTTCATCGGGTCGTCCACCTCGATCGGTACGCCGGTCGCCATCGCGATCTGCATCCCGCTCTTCCTCGCGCTCGGCGAGGTCGTGTTCGGCGCCTACTGACGAAAGGCTTTTCCGCCATGTTCTCCAAAGCCACCAAGGTCGTGTTCATCATCGAGCGCCTGATTCAGGACGACGTGATCGAAATGCTAGAGGATGCTGGCGCGAAGGGCTTCACCGTGGTTCCGGCCTCCGGCCAGGGCGAGCATCACCGCCGCCGCGGCACCCGCGCCTCCGTCGTCGGCGACTTCTCCATCGTGCGTATCGAGATCATCATGGCCGACGGCGACCGAGCCCGCCGCGTATCCGAAGCCGTCGCCGCGCGCTACTTCGATGAATATCCGGGCATCGTGTATCTGGCGGACGTGGAAGTGATCCGGCCGGAGCGCTTCTAAGGTGGAAAGCCGTCCGTCACCTCTCCGCTCTCGCCGACTTTTCCCGGCGTGACCTTTGGGAGATGGGCAGGCCGATCAAGTCGGCCTGAGCAGAGTTGGGTTAGGCGCGATCGATTGCGGGACGACCGCATTAATCTTGGGTTCCGGATACCGACATTGCAAAATCCCGCTCTCGCCGACTTGATCGGCGAGCCCATCTTCCATCGCTCTCATGCGGGGATCGGGGTTTCCGGCAGTCCAGAGTGGGAGGGGCGGAACCGCCTCCGACCCTAATATTCCGAGTAGCCCCCGCCTTCGTCCGCCGCGAGGTTGCCGAACTTGGTGAGCTCCGGCGTGAAGCTCAGCATGACGGAGCCGATGGGGCCGTGACGCTGCTTCTGGATCAGGACTTCCGCCTTGCCAACGGCATTGTCCATCTTGGTCTGCCACTTCATCACGGCTTCCGGATCGTCGTCGTCCGGCTGTTCGCGGGCGAGATAATATTCGTCGCGGTAGATGAACATGACCACGTCCGCGTCCTGCTCGATGGAGCCGGACTCGCGCAGGTCGGACAGTTGCGGGCGCTTGTCGTCGCGCTGCTCCACCTGGCGCGAGAGCTGGGCGAGGGCGAGGACGGGCACGTTCAGCTCCTTGGCCAGCGCCTTGAGCCCTTGCGTGATCATGGTCACTTCCTGCACCCGGTTGGTGGATGACTTCATCATCGCCCCGCCCGTGAGCAGTTGCAGATAGTCGACCACGATCAGGTCGAGCCCCTTCATGCGTTTGAGCCGCCGCGCGCGCGCCGCCATCGCGCCAATGGAGAGACCCCCCGTATCGTCGATGTGCAATGGGATGCGACTGATCTCGTCGGCCGCGTCGCGCAAATGCTCGTACTGCTCCGGGTTGATCTCGCCGCGCCGGATGCGGTGGCTGGGCACCTGGCTGTGCTCGGCGAGCAGTCGCGTGGCGAGTTGCTCGGCGCTCATCTCCAGCGAATAGACGCCGACCACGCCGCCATTCGTCGTCTTCTCCACGCCATTCTCGTCGGTTTCCGTCTTGTGCGCCTTGGCGACGTGGAAGGCGATGTTGAGCGCCAGCGACGACTTGCCCATGGACGGACGTCCGGCGAGGATGACAAGGTCGGACTTGTGCATCCCGCCCAGCTGCGCGTCGAGGTCGGTCAGCCCCGTGGAAATGCCCGACAGCTGGCCTTTGCGCTGATAGGCCGCCGTGACCATTTCGATGGAGTCGATCAGCGCGTCCTCGAAGGACACGAAACCCGTCTGCGTCCCGCCGATTTCGGCGAGATTGTAGAGCTGCATCTCCGCCTGCTGAATCTGCGCCGACGCGTCGTCTTCGCTGTTCTGGTCCTTGGCCATCTCCTTCATGGAGTCGCCCAGCCGGATCAGCTCGCGCCGCATCGCCATGTCGAAGATCAGCTTGGCATACTCCGGCGCGGTCGAACCGGGCGGAGCCTGCTCCAGCAGCAAGGCGAGATATTCCACCCCGCCAATGTCCGCCAGCGTATCGTCCTTGGCGAAGCGGTTCTTGAGCACGATGGCGTCGGCCAGCTTGCCGTGCTCGATGAGCGACGCCATGGCGCGGAAGATGTTGACGTGCAGCGGATTGTAGAAGTGCTTGGCCTCCACGATGGCACTGACGCGGTGGTAGATCTCGTTGTCGTAGAGAAGCGCGCCCAGCAGGGCCTGCTCGGCCTCCATGCTGTGCGGCGTGGTGTCCAGCACCTCGTCCAGCGCGTCCATCTCGCCCATGTCCATCTCCGGACCGGGATCGTATTCGGGCGTGTCGAAATCCATGGCCATGGCGGTTCCCTGTCACGAGTCGCGAGGCCCTGTCCTAGAACATATGAGGAACATTTTCCCATACATTTCCACAGCCGGTGAGTCGTGTGGATAGCGGGGAGAAGTCGGTGCGGGGAGAGACCGTCCCGCACCGACATTGCCCCCCACTGCCGGGACCGTGTTGGGGAGAACGGTCCCGTCCGGGCCTATCCCGAATGCACGGACGCGGTGGCGGCATGTTGACGAAATGCGGGAGTTTTCCCGGCATCATCTGGGTTATGCTCGGTTCTTTGTGACTTGCCGATGGCTGTGACGGGGAATTGTGGTGAGCAAGGGACGGACCTAAGGCGGCGATCATGGTGTCCGGCACGCGCAGAATCATCGGGTTCGATCCCTCGCTCGTCGCTTGTGGGTGGGGTGTGATCGATGTGGTGGGGAACAAGACGTCCCATGTCGCGCACGGCGTGATCCGTCCGCCGCGCAAGGAACCGCTGGCCAGTCGGCTCGCCTTTTTATTTGTGGAATGCGAGGCCGCAATCGCGGCCTATCGGCCTAGCGAGGCGGGGGTAGAGGAAGCCTTTATGAAGGACAATGCCATGAGCGCGCTGAAGCTCGGCCAGGCACGGGCAGCCTGCATTCTGGCGGCGACCCAGTCGGGGCTGATCGTAGGCGAATATGCAGCGCGGCTGGTCAAGAAGTCGGTGGTCGGCACGGGTGCGGCGGACAAGGCGCAGGTCGCCCACATGATGAACCTGCTGCTGCCCGGCGCAAACGTGAAGACAGGCGACGCGGCGGACGCCCTCGCTATCGCGCTGACCCACGCCAACCACGCGCGAGCGACCTAGGTTGTGTACCTAAATCTTGCTTTTGGTGTTCTGTCGTGATTCCTGCGTGTCATGACCCGTGCTGCTTCCGATGATCTGTCTGACGCCGAGTGGGCGTTGATCGCGCCCTTGCTGCCGCCGCG
>JBATXP010000192.1:0-5088 GCA_049673465.1 Litorimonas sp. | reverse complement strand
GCATTCGCATCGCCGTCGAACACGCCCTGTCGCGCGAGGCGGACGCCGTCGTGACCAACCCGATCGCCAAGGATGTGCTGTATCGGGCGGGCTTCTCCTTTCCGGGCCATACGGAATATCTGGGCGCGCTTTGCGAGGGCCACGACGCCCCCTATCTGCGCGGCCCCGTCATGATGCTGACGGCACCCGACCCGCAGGCGACGGGGCCTCGGCGCGCGCTTCGCGTCGGGCTCGCCACCATCCACATCCCGGTCTGTGCCACCTGCGACGCGATCACGCCGGATGTCGTGCTGGGCGCGGCGCGGACCCTGCTCGGCGCATTGTCGCTCGACTTCGGGGTGGAGCGCCCTCGCCTCGCCGTCTGCGGCCTGAACCCCCATGCGGGAGAGCGCGGCGCGCTGGGCACGGAAGAAGCGGACATCATCGATCCGGTCTGCCGCCTCCTGCGCAGCGAAGGCCACGACGTCACTGACGCGCTGCCTGCCGACACGCTGTTCCATGCCGAAGCCCGCGCGACCTATGACGGCGTGCTGGCCATGTATCACGACCAGGGGCTGATCCCCGTCAAAACGCTGGATTTCCACAGGGGCGTCAACGTCACGCTGGGCCTGCCCATCGTGCGGACCAGTCCCGATCACGGCACGGCCTTCGACATCGCCGGTCAGGGCGTCGCCCGACCGGACAGCCTGATCGAAGCCCTGCGCCGCGCCCGCGAGATCGCGGACTCCCGCTACGGAACCAAACGTCGTGGATGAGATGGACGCCCTGCCCACCCTGCACCAGACGGTGGAGATCCACGGGCTGCGCGCGGACAAGTCGCTGGGGCAGCATTTCCTGCTGGACCTGAACCTGACCCGTTCCATCGCCCGACTGGCGCGACCGTTGGAAGGCATACACGTCGCGGAAGTCGGCCCCGGGCCCGGCGGGCTGACCCGCGCCCTGCTCCTGGAAGGGGCGGAACAGGTGCTGGCCATCGAGATGGACGCGCGCTTCCTGCCGCCGCTGGACGACATTGCACGCGCCTCCGGTCGGCTGTCGATCCACCAAGGCGACGCGCTTCGGCTGGACATCGCCGATGCCCTGCCCGCCCCGCGCAAGATCGTCGCCAACCTGCCCTATAATGTCGGCACGAAAATGTTGGTGAACTGGGTGACGGCCGCGCCGCGCTTCTGGGACCAAATGGTGCTGATGTTCCAGCTGGAGGTCGCGCAACGCGTCTGCGCGCAGCCGGGCGAAAGCGCCTATGGCCGCCTCGCCGTGCTGTGCCAAAGCGTCGCCCATTGCCGCATCGCCATGGAAGTGCCAGCGCGTCTGTTCACGCCGCCGCCCAAAGTGGACAGCGCGGTCGTCGTGCTCGACCCGCTAGACGACCCGTTCGAAGACCTCAAAGCGCTGGGGGAGCTGACGCAGGCCGCCTTTGGCCAGCGCCGCAAGATGCTGCGCGCCTCGCTGAAGCCCTTCGCGAAACGGCGCGGGCTGGACCTTGCCGACTGGCTGGACCGCGCAGGCGTGGACCCGACCGCCCGACCGGAGACCCTGCCCTTTTCGGCCTTTCAGAGACTGGTCGGCACGGCTCGCCCGATGCTCTAGCGGGCAGAGCGAAGAACCGGTGTGGTGGCTCAGACGCTTGGCTATTTCGGAGCCGCGCCGGACTCGCCGTCGAAGACGTGCGGATTGTCGGCCACGAACTTTTCGATGGTCAGGGGCAGGAAGCTGGTGCCGCCGCGCTTGAGATACCAATATCCCGCACCCGCGCCGATCAGCGCGCCGATACTGTCCACGATCAGATCGCTCATCGTGTCCATCAACCCATCCTTCTGCATGTTCAGGCCGAAAAGCTGGTCCATACCGAACTCGAAGATCTCCCACAGCGCGCCGATGGAGACGGCGAAGGAGAAGGCCATCACGGCCAGCAGCAAAGGCGGGGCGGACAGACGATCGCCTCGCACGAAGATCAGCATGACGACCGTGCCGATCATGCCGAAGCCGATGGCCGAACCCGTATGCATGAAAATGTCCCACCACCAGAAGCGCTCGTAGAAGTCTCCGACCTCGCCGAGAAAGATGGTTCCGACGATAAAGGCCGTCACGGCCCCGATGAACGAGCGCGGCAGTCGCAGGTCGGTCCAGCTCTCCAGGAAAAAGGGCAGCAGCGTCAGGGCGAACACCACGCTGGACAGGAACAGCATGTTCCAGGTCTGGGTGAACAGGCCGAACAGGGCCGCGCCCAGCAACAGCGCCCAGCTGACATAGGTGAAGGGGCTGTGCTTGCGGTCGAGGATCTCGCCCGCCCCGTGGGAGCTCGGCGACGCCTCGGGCCGTTCGGGTGCATCTGACATAATCGTCCTGCCGGAAGCGCCCAGGAAGCGGGCCGTCACATGAAAACGCGTCCTGCCCGGCGACGTTCCGTCAAGCCCCGTCGATCAGGTCCTTCACGAAGCGCGCGATCCAGGGCTGGCGCTTGCGCTTCAGCCGTTCCGCATCGACGACCGTCTGGAGCTGCCTTTGCGAGCCCTCCAGATCGTCATTGACGATGACGTAGTCATATTCCGCCCAATGGCTGATCTCCGCCTCGCTCTTGCTCATCCGATTGGCGATGATGTCTTCGCTATCCAGCGCGCGGGAGCGCAGGCGGCGCTCCAGTTCGCGCAAGGAGGGCGGCAGGATGAAGATCTTCACCAGGTCGTCGCTGGCGGCCTGGGTCAGCTGCTGCGCGCCCTGCCAGTCGATGTCGAACAGCACGTCGCGGCCCTGCTCCAGCGCTTCGAAGACCGGGCTGGACGGCGTTCCGTAGTAATTGTCGAAAACGCGGGCATGTTCCAGGAACTGTTCGGCGTCACGCATCTTCGCGAAGCGGTCCTTGTCGATGAAGAAATAGTCCTTGCCGTCCACCTCGCCGGGACGCGGGGCACGGGTGGTGGCGGATACGCTCATCGCCATGTCGGGATTGTCGGCCAGCAGCCGACGCGTCAGCGTCGTCTTGCCCGCACCCGACGGGCTGCTCAGCACGATCATGATGCCGCGGCGGCTCTCGCTCATCTCAACCCTCTTTCGCGTTGTATCCTGCGCCAGCGCGCCACGTTGCGATTATGCTCCGCCAGCGTGCGGGCAAATGCGTGGCCGCCCGTGCCGTCCGCCACGAAGTAGAGCGCATCCGTCTCCGCCGGGTTCAGCACGGCGCGGATCGCCGCCTCGCCCGGATTGCAGATCGGCGTCTCCGGCAGAGCCGGAATCTGGTAGGTATTCCATGGCGTGACGCGGTCGATTTCGCTTTGGCGAATGCGTCGCCCGATCGGATCGCCTTGCGTGATGCCGTAGATGATGGTCGGATCGGATTGCAGCTTCATGCCGCGACGAAGGCGGTTGACGAACACGCCCGCCACCTCGTCGCGCTCCATGCCGACGCCGGTTTCCTTTTCCACCACGGAGGCGAGGATGATCGCCTCCTCTCGCGTGTCGAAGGGCAGATCCGGCGCGCGCGCGTCCCAGATTTCGTCCAGTAGCGCGTCCTGCGCCGTCGCCATCTTGGCCAGCAGGTCGGATTGCTTCATGCCGCGCGGGGTCAGGTAGGTTTCCGGCAGCAGCGTGCCTTCCGCCGGCACGGCCGGATCGTCGTCCACCAGCGTCTCGATCCCGTCCAGCGCGCGCACGATCTGGGCCGACGTGACCCCTTCTGCCAGCGTCACCGGGTAGAGAATGGCGCGGCCCGTGGCGAGGTCGTCATAGATTTTCGCCATGGAACTGCCCCGCACGAGCGCGAACTCGCCCGCCTTGAAGTTGGCTTCGTTCCCGCGCATCCGCGTCACCAGCTTGAACAGATCGGCGTTGGACACCAGTTCCGCCGCTTCCAGCCGTTCGGCGATGGAGGACAGGCCCGACCCGCGCGGCACGTCGAACACGACCTCTTGCGTCGAGTTCGGATCGGGCGAGGTCTCGTAGCGATAATTGACGTAGGAATAGGCCGAAACGGCGAGTCCCAATCCCAAGGTGACCAGCCCGCCCAACGCGATGACGATCAGCGTCCAGCGATTGCGCCGGCTCAGCGCGGTGTCCTTCTGCTCCGTCTTCGACATCTATGGCCAGGGTCTGGTCGAAAGCTGGGTCACAAGATCAAGCGGCCCGGACGGTCCATCTTGTGAAGCAGGACGGTCACAGGCCCCGGCAATAAATGCCGGGGACGGAAATTGCAGGTGTCCTGCAAAAGCCGCCATCCTAGTCCGCTTTGGCGAAGATCACGGCCGCGTTGGTGCCGCCGAAGCCGAAGCTGTTGCTCATCACGGCTTTGGCGTCGAACGGCTTGGCCACGTGCGGGACGAGGTCGAGGGGGGTTTCCACGCTGGGATTGTCGAGGTTCAGCGTGGGCGGGGCCATGCCGTCGCGCAGGGCAAGGATGGAGAAGATGGACTCCACCGCGCCCGCCGCGCCGAGCAGGTGACCCGTCGCGGATTTGGTGGAACTCATCAGCGCCTTGGACGCGTGCTCGCCCAGCAGCTTCTCCACGGCACGCACTTCCAGCTCGTCGCCCATCGGCGTGGAGGTGCCGTGCGCGTTGACATAGCCGATGTCGGACGGCGCCAGCCCGCTATTGCCGAGCGCCGCGCGCATGGCGCGGTAGCCGCCCTCGCCTTCCGGCGCGGGGCTGGTGATATGGTAGGCGTCGCCGGACAGGCCGTAGCCGCGCAGCTCCGCATAGATGGTCGCGCCGCGTGCTTTGGCATGTTCGTACTCTTCCAGGACGACAGCGCCCGCACCTTCGCCCATCAGGAAGCCGTCGCGGTCCTCGTCATAGGGGCGGGAGGCCTTTTCCGGCGTGTCGTTGAAGCCGGTCGTCATGGCGCGGCAGGCCACGAAACTGGCGATGCCGAGGCGGTTGATCGCCGCCTCGCCGCCGCCCGCCACCATCACGTCCGCATCGCCGTGCGCGATCAGCCGGCCCGCATCGCCGATGGCGTGCGCGCCGGTCGAACACGCCGTGACGACCGAATGGTTGGGCCCCTTGAACCCGAAGCGGATGCTCACCTGTCCCGAGATCAGGTTGATCAGCGCGCCCGGAATGAAGAACGGGCTGACCCGGCGCGGTCCCTTTTC